>DASUJD010000065.1:0-42767 GCA_036279455.1 Rhodanobacteraceae bacterium
TGCGAGTGCAGGAAGGCGTTGTTGGCGGCGTAGTCGCCAAGAAATTCCTTGTACACGCCGTCGCTGGTCATCACGACAGACAGAGGCAGCGTGCCGCCGGTCAGGCCTTTCGACAGGCACAGGAAATCAGGCGTAATCGGCGCCTGCCCGCAGGCGAACATGGTTCCGGTACGTCCGAAGCCGACCGCGATTTCGTCGGCGATCAGGTGTACGTCGAATTCGTCGCACAGCTTGCGCAGCCCCGCGAGATACGCGGGTGCGTGCATGCGCATGCCGCCCGAGCACTGCACCAGCGGCTCGATGATCACCGCGCAGGTTTCGTGCGCGTGGCGTTCCAGCAACATGCGCATGTCGTGCAAGCGGCGCCGGGCCACGTCGTCCGGCGATTCGCCTGGCCCGGCATCCAGCCAGTCGGGCGAAGGCGCGACGATGGGATCGAAAAGCAGTGGCCCGTACACCGCGCGATACAACGGCAGATCGCTCACCGACAGCGCACCCAGCGTTTCACCGTGATAGGCGTTGGCCAGCGCGATGAAGCGCGTACGCTGCGGCTGTGCGTGGTTGTGCCAGTAGTGGAAGCTCATCTTCAGTGCAATTTCCACTGCGCTGGCGCCATCACTCGCGAACGACACGTGCGTGAGCCCGCGTGGCGCGATGTTCACCAGTTGCTCGGCCAGTTGCAGCGCCGGTTCGTGGGTGAAACCGGCCAGCATCACGTGATTGAGTCTGGCAGCTTGCCCGGCGATCGCCGCCGCGATGCGGGGGTTGGCGTGCCCGAACAGATTGCTCCACCACGAACTGATGCCGTCCAGATAACGGTTGCCATCGGCGTCGATCAGCCACGCGCCGTCGCCGCGCACGATCGGGATCAACGGAAGTTGCCCGTCGTGCTCGCGCATCTGGGTACAAGGGTGCCACACGTGCGCGAGATCGCGCGCGGCAAGTTCGGCGTTGTGAAGGGGGTCGTCGTTCATCTTGCTATCATCGCGGTCAATTCGTGCGCGCTCAAGTGACGCGGTACGACAACATGCTTTGGTTGGCCATTCAAACTTGGCGGGCAATCCGGTTGCACTGATGCAAGAGACCTTCGACACCGATTTTCTCGATCACGCACTCCAGGTCGCGCTCGCTGCCGCGCGTGCGGCGGGTGAGCGCATCGCGCGGTATTTCGGCAGCAACGTGGCGGTGGAGATCAAGTCCGACGCCACCCCTGTCACCATCGCCGACCGTGAGGCCGAGGACCTGATCCGGAGCGCATTGAAGCGCGCGTTTCCGGAACATGCGATTCTGGGCGAGGAGTGCGGTCGCGAAGGCGAGGGCGATTTTCTGTGGCTGGTCGATCCGCTCGACGGGACCAAAAGCTTCGTCCGCGGCACGCCATTCTTTTCCACCCAGATTGCACTGATGCACGCGGGCGAATTGGTGTTGGGCGTGTCGCACGCGCCGGTGTATGGCGAATCCATGTGGGCGCGACGCGGCAGTGGTGCGTTCCTGGACGGCGAACGCGTGCGGATTGCCGGTACGCGCGAACTGCGCGAGGCCGCACTGTCACTGGGCAACATTGCGTCGATGGCTGGGGATGCAACGCGCTGGGGCGCGCTGGGCGGGCTGGTGCGCGAGGTCAATCGCGTGCGCGGCTACGGTGATTTCTGCCACTACCACCAATTGGCGCGCGGCGCGCTGGACATCGTGATCGAATCCGACGTCAATATTCTGGATATCGCCGCGCTGGCGGTGATCGTGCGCGAGGCCGGCGGGAAGTTCACGGATATCGACGGCGCCGAACCTGCGCTGGCTACCCGCAGCGTGCTGGCCGCGACCCCGGGCCTGCACGCGGTATTGTGTGAATGGTTTTCGGAAGGCCGCGGGTCGCCCGATCAAGCCGGGGCGGGGATACGGGGCAGTACTTGACAAAAATGTGAACTGTGTCACGGTTGACGTCGGGAGTGCATCCGGATTGTCCGATTTCCACAGCGGAAGACGAGGGTCTGCATGTCCGTGACCAAGATCATCGAATTGAGTGCGTCGTCGCCAAAGGGCATCGAAGACGCGGTTCGGCACGGTCTGGAAAAGGCCGGCAAGACCGTGAAGAACATCAAGGGCGCGTGGATCAACGACATCAAGATTGCCACCGATGGCGATGGCACCGTGAAGGAATGGCGGGTCAACATGCGCATCAATTTCGAGGTGGATTGACGCAGGTCACATCGAGGGTCGCTGCAGGCGTTAAAGTTGTCGGACCGTGAGGGGGACCACGCGATTGGAAGGGGAACGAGGGCGGCGATGAATGCGGTGACGTGGACGATCGGTTGCGTCGAGGACGATGCGGACCAAATCGCGCTTTTGCGACTGTGGCTGGAATACGCGGGTTACGGGTGCGCCGTTTTCCGGACCGCCACGGATTTCCGTCGTCGGCTCGGCAGCGAGGCAGTGGACCTGGTACTGCTTGATCGCAGCCTGCCCGATGCCAAGGGGCTGGATGTTCTGTCCTGGATAAGGCAATCGCCCAATGCAGGCTTGCCTGTCATTTTCCTGACCGCGAGCGGCGAGGAGTCCGACATCATCGAGGGGCTTGCGGCCGGCGCCGACGATTACGTCGTCAAGCCGCCCAAGCAGGGCGAATTGCTGGCGCGGGTTGCGGCGGTATTGCGACGTCGCGGCGGCGACAACGATGGCAGCGAGGTCATGGAACTGCCTCCGTACCGGATCGATCCGCAAAGGCGGCAGGTCAGCATCAACGGCGAGCCGGTGGAACTGACCCAGCGGGAATACGAGCTGGCGTCCTACCTGTTTCGACGCCAGGGTCGCATAGTCAGCCGTGACGCGTTGCTGGAGAACGTCTGGAACGTTACCGGCGACATCAGCACCCGTACCGTCGATACCCACATCAGCCGCCTGCGCAAGAAGCTCGGCCTTTCCGGGGAGCACGGCTGGCGGCTGACGGCCGTGTATCAGCACGGGTACCGCATCGAGCAGGGTTGAGCAGCGCATCAGGCATGTAAACTTGGCAGTCCCCAATGATTCGGTGGACGGCCTTGCCACTCGATCCGACGATTCTGGAAACCTTCCGGCGCCTGCACGAGGCGGCGCTCGCCAGCGACGATCCCGACCCCGACGCGATGACGGTGGCAACCACCGATGCGGAGGGCCGCGTGCACGCGCGCATGGTGCTGCTGAAAAGCTTCGACGCGCGCGGCCTCACGTTTTTCACGCGCTACGACAGCGACAAGGGTGCGCAACTGGAAGCCAATGCCCGCATCGCGCTGTGCCTGCTCTGGAAGCAGCTGAAACCTGCCGCACAAGTCCGCATCGAAGGCCGTGCGGAAAAGCTGCCGTCGGCGGAATCCGATGCCTATTTCGCCACCCGCGAACGCCTCAGCCAGCTTGGTGCGTGGGCATCCCTGCAATCGCGCACGTTGCCCGATCGCGCCACGCTGGAACAGCGGGTCGCGCACTACGAACGCGAATTTGCGGGACGCGACGTGCCACGTCCGGCCGAGTGGGGCGGTTATCGGGTCGTGCCTGACATGATCGAGTTCTGGTACGCGCACCAGCACCGCTTGAACGAGCGAGAGCGCTGGGAATTCATCGACGAACAGTGGCGCAGCAGGATGCTGTACCCGTGATTCGCGGCCCCGAACGCATCGTCTGCCTGACCGAAGAACCGACCGAGGTCCTGTACGCACTTGGCGAACAGGACCGCATCGTCGGCATCAGCGGCTTCACCGTGCGCCCGCCGCGCGCGCGCAGGGAAAAACCGAAGGTCTCGGCTTTCACCAGCGCGAAGATCGATCGCATTCTCGCGCTCGAACCCGACATGGCCATCGGGTTTTCCGACATCCAGGCCGACATCGCGCGCGAGCTGGTCCACGCCGGCGTGGAGGTCTGGATCAGCAACCATCGTTCGGTGGAAGGCGTCCTCGCCTATGTTCACCGTCTCGGCGCGCTGGTCGGCGCGGCGGACCGGGCCGAAGCGTATGCGGGTGAACTCGAGGCGCGTGTCGAGCGCGTGCGCGTGCAGGGCGCCGCGCTGGCACGGCATCCGCGCGTGTACTTCGAGGAATGGGATGATCCCCCGATCACCGGCATCCGCTGGATCGCCGAATTGATCCGCATCGCCGGTGGCGAGGACGTGTTTCCGGAATTGGCGGAACAGCCGCTCGCGAAGCACCGCATCCTTGCCGATCATGCCGAGGTCATTCGACGCCGACCCGACATCGTCTTCGCCTCGTGGTGCGGCAAGCGGTTCCGGCCCGACAGCATGGCTGCGCGCCCCGGGTGGAACGCGATTCCCGCGGTGCGCGATGGCGAGCTGCACGAAATCAAATCGCCGATCATCCTGCAACCCGGGCCTGCGGCACTCACCGACGGACTCGACGCATTGCACGCGGTGATTGCGCGCTGGGCTTCCAGCAAACACGAATGACATCCCTGTCTTGATTCCGCTCGCCTCCAAGGCGAGCGGGTGGCTTTTGTTTCGGCAAAAGTCACCAAAACCATTGCGCCGGGCATGACGGTTTCGGCAACGTCGTGTTGCCGAAACTTCCCTGCGATGCTTGCCGAACGGCAGCCGCGCCGAACTCGCACATCCCTGTACTCGGACATGCGGCGCTTGCTCTGCCGTTCGGCTGCGCTTCCCGGCGCCATGCAATGGCGCGAGGAAAGGCCCTGCTTCGTTGCCCGTCATCCATGACCTGCGATGCTGCAATTTGCCATGCCGCAGGCGATGGAGGGGCCGGGCAACGGAGCGATCAACGCACCATTGGCGGTGCCGCAGCCGTACAGGTGATCGCGCGAGCAAGGCGCGGATGTTCGACGGCAAGGATGCCGGACTCAATCGGCAGGGATTGTCGAATTGAACGCCGCAGGCGGCCCGAAGGGCGAGCCACGGGGATGTGGCGAGTAGGCTGGCGAAACCAAACCCAAAGACATTTCACGCTCGCGCAGCGAGCGAAATCGCTTTTGCGAGACGCGCGGAATCGGGACAGGGATGTCGAGGGACATCTTGCCAAGGCGACATCAAATCGTGTGCCCCATGTGCACCAGCCATGCGACGATCACCGTCTGCACCACCAGCACGATCACCAGAATTGCCAGTATCGGCGACAGGTCGAATCCTCCGATCAGCGGCAGGATGCGGCGGAAGGGTTTCAGGGCCGGTTCGACGATCTTGCCGAGCAGCGGCACCAGCGGATTGCGCGCGTCCACGTTGACGTAACCCAGCAGCGCCCACACGATGATCATGATCAGGTAAACGATCGCGAAAAAATCCAGCAGGTCGGCCACTCCCAGCACCAGTGTTCCCGCGTCGGTGGTCCAGAGGCCGGGCACGGTGAAGCGCAGCAGGAAGTTCTTGGCGATTTCCAGTATCCATGCGATCAGCAAGGCCGCGAGGTTGATGCGCCGCCAGGTCGGGATCACACGCCGGAGCGGCGTCAGCACCGGATTGGTGGCGCGATACAGGAATTGGCAGATGGGGTTGTAGAAATCCGCGCGCACGGCTTCGGCCAGCATGCGGAACGCGAACAACGCAACCGCGCAGCCGAACGCGAACTGGATCAGCAGTGACAGCGCATTGGCGAGATAGATCATTCCGCGGTGTCCGCCTGGTCAAGTTCGGCCGACATTTCGGCGCCACGCCGTTGTGCCGCGGCAAGCGCCCGTCGGGTCAACGAGTGGAACCCGCCCTGCTCGAACACCTCCAGAGCCGCCGCGGTGGTGCCGTGCGGCGAGGTGACGCGCCGGCGGAGTTCGTTCGCCGGAACCTCGCCCGCGGCCAGCATTTGCCCGGCGCCGAGGCAGGTTTGCGCGGCCAGTGCGCGTGCCGTATCGCGCGGCAGGCCGAGTTCGACGGCGGCGTCTTCCATGGCTTCCACCAGCAAAAAGAAATAGGCGGGGCCGGAGCCGGACAGCGCCGTCACCGTATCCATCTGTGCCTCGTCGTCGATCCAGCGCACGATGCCTGCCGCGGCGAGGAGGTTTTCGGCAAGCGCGCGCTGACTGGCGCTGGCATTGCGGTTGGCGTACAAGCCGCTGGCGCCGGCGCCGACCAGCGCCGGCGTGTTGGGCATGCAGCGAACGATCGCCTGTTGCGCGCCCAGCAGACCTTCCAGTTGTGCGATGCGCACACCCGCGGCGATCGAGATCACCAGTGGCCTGGCATTTTGCAGTGGCCCGGCCAGCCCGGCACAGACGTCGCGCATCACTTGCGGTTTCACCGCGAGTACCACGCAGTCCGCATCGATCGTGGCCGCGGAGTTGTCGGCAAACGCGGAGACCCCGAAATCGCGGGACAGGGCGTCGCGCAATTCGCCGCGGGGTTCGGCGACGCGGATCAATGCAGGTGGTTTGCCGTGCCCTATCAAGGCGCCGATGAGGCTGCGCGCCATGTTGCCGCCGCCGATGAAGGCGATGAGCGGGGACCGGGGATCCGGGACCGGGGACCGGGACGCTGGACGCGGATCTTGGGTCTCGGGATGTTCGGGCATCGGCTACCAGCCTTGTCGCAGGCCAAGAAGCCTCGATTGTAACGGTGCTTGCCCGGGTAGCCGATACCGAGAACCGTAGAATCGGAGCGTGAAACCGGCTGGCTCGGGTATTGCGGCTGAGAGCTTTGCGCTCGCCCGGTCCCCGTCTCCGAATCAGTTCTGCGCGGCCAACTTGCGGCGCATGCGTGTGGCCTTGCGTTCACGCCGTCGGCGCGCCCACGAGCCGAATACCAGGTAAATCGCCGGGGTCGACAGCAGGGTCAGGCTTTGCGAAAAGATCAGGCCGCCCAGCATCGCGATACCGAGCGGGCGGCGCAGGTCCGCGCCGGTGCCGATACCGACCACCAGCGGAACCGAGGCCAGGATCGCGACCATCGTGGTCATCATGATCGGGCGAAACCGCACCAGACAAGCTTCGCGTACCGCATCCAGCGGCGTTTTGCCCGCGCGCTCGGTCACCAGCGCGAAGTCGATCATCATGATCGCGTTCTTCTTCACCAGACCGATCAGCAGGATCAGCGCCATCATCGCGACGATGGACAAGGGCGTATTGGTCAGCAACAGTGCCAGCAAGGCGCCCACCCCCGCGGCGGGCAGCGTGGAAAGGATGGTGACGGGATGCACCAGGTTCTCGTACAGCATCCCCAGCACCAGATACACCGCGAGGATCGCGCCGAGCAGCAGCAGCGGCATTTCCTGTTGCTGCTGCTGGAAGCGTCGGAAGAAATCGCCGAAGCCGAGTTTGATATCACCCGGCATGCGCATGTCCGAGATCGTCTTCCTGATCTGCTGCGTGGCTTCGCCCATATTGATGCCGGGCGCCAGATTGAAGGACAGGGACATGCTGGTCATCTGGTTGCGGTGATTGATTTCGCTGGGAGCGATGGAGGATTCCTGATGCGCGATCGCACTGATGGGAATCATCTGCCCGCTGGAGGAACGCACCTTGATGGTATTGAGCGCGGCCGGTGAAGCGGTTTGCGCGGGCAGCGCCGTCAGCACCACTTCGAACTGGTTGGTGTCGGAGTAGATGGTGGAAATCGGGCGCTGACCGAAGGCGTTGTACAGCGCGTCGTCCACCGCCGCCATCGAAATGCCGAGACTGGCGGCCTTGACGCGATCGACCACCATGTTCTGCAACAGCGAACCCTCGTCCAGGTCGGTTCCGACGTCGCGGAACATCGGGTTTTTCTGCAGCTCCGCCTGCAATTTCGGCAGCCATTCCTCGAGTTCCGTCGCGCTGTTGCTTTCCAGGTCCACGCTGTACTGACCGCCCTGACTGGTGCCGCCGCCACCGCTCGGCAAATCCTCGTGCGGGCGGAAACGGACATTGAGATCGGGGTACAGATCGGCCTTGGCCGACAAACGTGCGACGACTTGCTGGGTCGAGTCGTGACGGCCCTCTCCACGCGGTTTCAACTGGATGCTGAACCAGCCGCTGGGGCCGCGCCGGCTGGTGCCGACCGAGCCGCCGACGTATTCCACCGCAGGATCGGACTGGATCATTTTCATGATGGTCTTGGTGCGGGCTTCAAGGTCGGTAAAGGACATGGTGGTGCTGCCACGCGCGCGGCCCCAGATCAGGCCGGTGTCCTGCGGCGGGAAGTTGGTCGCCGATACCTTGGTGAACAGGAACATCGTCAGCGCCAGCAGCAACAGCGGCGACCATGCCATCAGTTTCGGATGCCGATGCAGCGTCCAGTCCAGGGTGCGGGTGTATACGCTCAGCATGCCGGCGTGGAAGACATCGAGGGCGCGCGAGAGCCGCGAAGGCTGTTTATGCTCGGCAGGAGTGTGGTGGCGCAGGAACCGGCCGCACAGTGCCGGCGTGAGGGTGAGTGAAACCAGCATCGACACGAAGATGGCCGCGATCACGGTAACCGTGAACTCGCGGAAGAACACTCCCGCCATGCCCGGCATGAACAGGATCGGACTGAACACGGCGAGCAGCGAGGCAGTGATCGCGACGATGGTGAAGCCTATTTCCCTGGCGCCATCCAGCGCAGCCTGCATGCGTGTCTTGCCTTCGTCGAGGTGGCGGATGACGTTTTCGATCACCACGATGGCGTCATCCACCACGAAGGTCAGTGCGATCACCAGCGCCAGCAGCGACAGATTGTCCAGCGTGTAGCCCATCACGTACATCACGACAAAGGCGCCGCACAGCGCGACCGGTACCGCAGTCGCAGCGATCAAGGTGGGCGCGAGCCGGCGCAGGAACACCGCCATTGTCAGAATCACCATGGACAGGCTGATCAGCAGCGTGATCTGGACGTCGTTGACCGAATCGCGGATCGTCCGCGTGCCGTCGTAGTAAGGCGTCAGTTTGGTGCCCGGGGGCAACAGGTTGCGCAGGCCCGCAAGTTCATCCTTCACCCCATCCACGGTCTGGATCACGTTGGCGTCCGGGCGCTTGTAGATCTGCAACTGGATCGCGCGCTCGCCGTTGAAGTAAGCCGCCTGGAACTGATCCTGTGCGCCCTCGTAAACGTTCGCCACGTCGCGCAGGAACACCGGCGAGCCATTGTGGTTCGCGATCACCAGGTCGGCGAAATCCTGGGCCGAGTGCAATTGATCATTCGCGATGATCGCGGTTGCGATGTTGCCGTCGCTGAGGAAGCCTTGCGGCGAAGTCACGTTGGCCGCCGTGACCGCGTTGCGGACATCGTTGGTGGACAATCCCAGCGACGCCAGCTCGTGCAGGTTCACGTCCACCCGCACCGCCGGTTGGGCGCTGCCCGATACGTCCACCGATGAAACCCCCGGCAACTGGCTCAGGCGTGGTTGCAGCAGGGTATTGGCGTCTTCGTACAGCTCCGACATCGGCTGGGTGTTCGATGTCAGGGCCAGCGTGATCACCGGGTCGTCATTGGGGTTGGCCTTGTGCCACTGCGGCATCGACAGCCCCGAAGGCAGGTCGGGCACCGCCGCGTTGATGGCGGCGTCCACCTTCTGCGCGGCCGAATTGAGGTCCACGCTGGAATCGAACATCATGAACACGACAGCGTTGCCGTTGGAGCTGTGCGAATTCATCATCTCGATGCCGGGAACCTGGCCGAGATGGCGTTCCAGCGGCGCGGCCACCGTGGTTGCCATGGTGGTGGCGTTGGCGCCGGTTTCGCCCGCCGACACCCATATGAAAGGCACCGAAATTTGCGGCAGCGAGCTGATTCCCAGCATCGTGTAACACAGCACGCCGATGGCCAGCACGCCTGCTGCAAGCAGTGACGTGCCGATCGGACGCTTGACGAAGGGAGCGGAGATGTTCATGGGTCTTGGCTCCCCTCTCCCGTCGGGAGAGGGGCTGGGGGTGAGGGTACGGGTCTCGCCGAGCGATTGGCCGTGCGCGAGGACGAACCCTCACCCGCCCCTTCGGGGCACCCTCTCCCGGAGGGAGAGGAGAGAAGCAGTGCGGCTTCGGGCGAGAGATGGATCATCTTGCCGCTCACTTGCCGCCCTCCGACGCCAACTCGGAATGGCGGCGCCCGTTGCGCTCGCGCAGCCAGTCGCTGAAGCGTTCCATGTAAAGGTAAATCACGGGCGTGGTGTACAGCGTCACGAGCTGCGAAAGCAACAGGCCGCCCACGATCGAGACGCCCAGCGGGCGCCTGAGCTCCGCGCCGATGCCGTTGCCAAGCGCCAGCGGCAGCGCGCCGAACAACGCCGCGAAGGTGGTCATCATGATCGGGCGGAAGCGCAGCAGGCAGGCGCGCCGGATTGCGTCGTGCGCGTTCATGCCGCGGCGCTGGGCGGTGATCGCGAAGTCGATCATCATGATCGCGTTCTTCTTGACGATGCCGATCAACAGCACGATGCCGACGATGCCGTCCACCGACAGCGGCATCCCGAAGATCATCAACGCAAGCAGGGCGCCCACGCCGGCCGGTGGCAGGGTCGAGAGAATCGTCAGCGGGTGGATGTAGCTTTCGTACAGCACGCCCAGCACGATGTAGATCACGATGATCGCAGCCAGCAGCAGCAGCGCCTCGTTGCCGAGCGAGGACGAGAACTCGGCGGCCTTGCCGATGAAGCCGGCGCGGATCTGCGGCGGCAGGTTCAGGGATGCCTCGGTGGCGTTGATGGCATTCACGGCTTGCGACAACGAGTAACCGGGCGCGACGTTGAACGAAATGATCACCGCCGGCAACTGGTTCTGATGCGCGATGACCATGGGTGCGTCGCCGACAGTCGCCGTTGCAAGCGTGGACAACGGCACCGTATTGCCGCCGCCGAGCAGGATGCCGGTGTTGGATTGCCCGATGCCGGTCGAGGTGGATGAGTTGGACGATTTCAGCATCCCGAGGCTGGTGGCGTTGCTGCCGGTAAGCGCGCCGCTGGCGCCGTTCGAACGCACCCTCAGCATGTTCATGAGATCGCTGCGGTTGCGGAATTGCGGCCCCACCTCCAGTACCACGCGGTACTGGTTCTGCTGGGTGAAGATGGTCGAAATCTGGCGCTGGCCGTAAGCGTCGTAAAGGGTGTCATCGATGGTTTGCACCGGCACGCCGAGGCGGCTGGCTGCGGTGCGGTCGATGTTCAGTTTCAACGCGCGGCCGTTCATCGCGAGGTTGTCGGACACGTCGGCCAGCTCGGGCAGTTGCCTTATCGCCTGCACCATTTTCGGTGCGTACTTCACCAGGTCGTTCGGGTCCACCTCCGAAATCGCGTACTGGTATTCCGTCGGCGATACGGTGGTGTCGAGGGTGACATCCTGTACCGGCTTCAGGAACAACTCCGCGCCCGGGATGCCGGCGACATCGTGTTTCAGGCTTGCGACGACCTGATCAAGGCTGCCGCGCTGACCGCGCGGCTTCAATACGATGCTGACCTGGCCCTCGTTCAGGGTCGGGTTGATTGCACCGGCGCCGATGAACGAGGCAACGCCCGCGACCGCCGGGTCACGCCGCAAAGCCGCGGTCACGGCTTCGACATTTTTTCCCATGGCCGGAAACGCGACGTCGCTGTCGGCCTGCACCACGCCGGTGATCAAGCCGGTATCCTGTTCCGGCAACAGGTCTTTCGGAATCACCGCGTACAACAGCACGGTCACCGCGACCGAGGCCGCAGCCACCAGGATGGTGGTGCGACGGTGCTCGAGCACCCAGTCCAGGCTCGATTCGTACCAACCCAGCATTTTCGCGTAGAAGCCGCGATGGGTCTGCATCGCTTCCTCATCGCCCACCGGCAGCGAACCGGGCTTCAGCAGGTAGGCGCACATCATCGGCGTAAGCGTCAACGACACGCCCATGGAAATCGCGACCGCGATGGTCAACACCCACGCGAATTCGTGGAACAGTCGTCCGGTGACCCCCGGCATCAAAAGCAAGGGCAGGAACACCGCGATCAGCGAAACCGTCAACGAAATCACCGTGAAACCGATTTCCCGCGAACCGATCTCGGCGGCTTCTCGCCCGGCCTTGCCCTGTTCCAGATAGCGCACGATGTTCTCGATCATCACGATCGCGTCGTCCACCACGAAACCGGTCGCGACCGTCAGTGCCATCAACGACAAGTTGTCCAGCGAAAACCCCGCGAACGCCATTACCGCGAAGGTGCCCATCAGCGACAACGGCACCGCGATCGCCGGAATCACCGTGGCCCACAGCCGGCGCAGGAACACGAAGATCACCGCCACCACCAGCGCCACTGCGATCAGCAGCGTCATCTCGACGTCGTGCACCGAGGCGCGGATGGTCACGGTACGATCGGCGAACACCGAAAGACGGACGCCGGCGGGCAACACCGCGCGCAGGGACGGCAGGGTTTGTTCGATCTGATTGACCGTCTTGATGATGTTGGCGCCGGGCTGGCGGCGGATGTCCAGCAACACCGCCGACTTGCCGTTGGCCCACGCTGCGAGCTGGTTGTTCTCCACGCCCTCGACCACGTTGGCGACATCCGACAGCCGCACGGGCGCCCCGTTCTTGTACGAGATGATGGTGCTGGCGTACTGGGACGCGCTTTGCAACTGGTCGTTGGTGCCGATTTCGTAGCTCTGCACCGCGCCGTTCAGCGAACCCTTGGCGGCATTGACGTTGGCCTGGGTCAGCGCGCTGCGCACATCCTCCATGGTCAGACCGAGGTTGGCCAGCTCGCCCGGATCGACCTCGACGCGCACCGCGGGCCGCACGTTGCCGGCGATGGAAACCAGGCCCACGCCCGGCACCTGCGATAGCCGCTGCGACAGGATGGAATCGGCGTAGTTGTTGACGTCGCGCAGCGGCAGGCTTGTCGATGTCAGCGACAGCGTGAGGATCGGTGCGTCAGCCGGATTGACCCGCTTGTACACCGGCGGATAGGGCAGGCTGCCCGGCAGGCGTGCGGTGCGCAAGGCAGATTGCACGTCTTGCGCCGCGACGTCCAGGTTGGTGCTCATCGCGAACTGCAATGTGATGGTCGAAAGCCCGGCGGCGCTGTTCGAACTCATCATCGTCAAGCCGGAAATCTGGCCGAGTTGCTGTTCCAGCGGGGTGGTCACCAGGTTCGCGATGGTGGTCGCGCTGGCGCCGGGATACTGCGTGGTCACCACCAGGCTGGGCGCCTCGATCTCCGGCAGCGCGGACACCGGCAACGCCTTGTAGCCGATGATGCCAAGCAGCAACACCGCCGCCATCAACAGCGAAGTTGCGATCGGCCGGTGGATGAAGATGCTGGTGAATCTCATGAGAGTGGGACTCGGGGCTCGGGACTCGGGACTCGGGAGGGGATGCCCGTGATTGCGGGCGCGGCAGTCGTCGAGCACGCCGATGCATGCGCACATGCGTCGACCGCAGTATGCGCAGGAAACCACCGGCGGCGTCCGCCGGTGCGCATACGCCCGATGGCTCGGGTGGCTTGCCGAGCCCCGAGTCCCGGGTCCCGGATCCCGGTTTCCATCAGTGCCTCCGCCGTCCGCCTTGTTTCGCCGCGGCCTTGATCTGCGCGGTAGTGGGCGGCGCCGGCACTTCTCCGGGCTTCATGGGCGTCACGCGGCTGCCTTGCTTGAGGCGAAATTGACCGGCGGTCACCACGAGGTCGCCGGCCTTCAAACCGTGGCTGATGATCAGGCCGCTGTCGCCAGCCTCGCCGGCGGTGGTCACCGGCTGCATGGTGACGTACTTGGCGGGTTGGGATGCAGCGTTGGCGTGATTGGCGCGACGCAGGCCACGCCTGGCCCTGGTGCTTGCCTGCGGGCCGGCGCTGCCGACGGGCGACTTGTCGGTGATCAACCACGCGAACTCGCCGTTCGGCCCGCGCTGCACCGCCGCGGTCGGCACCACCAGCGCATTGGTGTTGACGCTCACCTTGAGCCGGATATTGGCGTACTGGCCGGGATACAGCTGGCTGTTGGCGTTGGGGAACTCGGCCTTGAGCTGGAAGGAAGCGGTGTCGGGATCGATCTGGTTGCCGATCGCGATCAGTTTGCCGTCGCCTTCGATCACGCTGCCGTCGGCATCCATGATCGCCACGTTCAATGGCGCCTTCGCCTGCGCCGCGCGTATCTCATCCAGGTACTTGCCGGCGAGGGTGAAGATCACGTAGATCGGGTGGACTTGGGTGACGGTGACGATGGTATTGGACGTGGTGATCACGTTGCCGGGATCGACCTGGCGAATGCCGGCGATTCCGTCGATGGGCGACTTGACCTTGGTGAAGCCGAGCTGGACCCGGGTGTTCTGGATGCTGGCGTTGTCCGCGGTGACCGTGGCCTGCCATTGATCGACCGTGTTCTTCTGGGTGATGCGGCTGATCTCGGCGACGTAAGGCGCGTACTTCGGGTTTTCCGAGCGCTCCAGGTTGGCCTTGGCGGTGGCCAACTGGGTCTGATCCTGCGCGCGCTTGGCAATCGCCTGGTCGAGTTGGGCTTGCAGCGTGCGCGGGTCGATCTCGGCCAGCACCTGGTCCTTCTTGACGGGTTTGCCTTCGACAAAATCCAGCTTCAACAACTGGCCACCGACCTGCGGTTGCACGTTGACGGTGTTCAATGCCTGCACCGTGCCCTGGCCGTTGAGGTAGATCGGCACGTTCTCGGCGGTAGCCGGCACCACCGTGACCGGCACCAGCGCGTCGGCGTTGAAGCTGCCAAGGCCGGCGCTTTTGCCGGAGCCGGCAACAATCCGCCACACGATCACTGCGACGATGACGACGCCGATGAGCGTCAGGATCCATTTGGTTCGCGACATGCGTGTCGTCCGGGTTGCATGGAAGCGTCAGTGGGACCGTCCGCGCAGCGATACGTTCGCCACGCGGCAGGCGGCCGGGATAATCATAAATTAGCCGAATCGGTACGGCTGCGCCCCTGCCGAACGGCAGGGGCGCGCACCTATGCCTTTCGGCACTGGTGACGTGAAGCCACCCAAAGGCGATGCCAAAAGCGCCTTATGTGGCGGCCATCGGCGTCGCGCGCGCTGCATGCTGTGCATCCAGCCGGCGCAGTACCGGCAATACGGCCAGCGCCAGGATGGCTACGATGATGCTGGCTACTCCCAGCCAATTGAACAGCCCAGTGTACACCGGCAGCGTCTGGACTGCCGAGGTGATGTTGGTGGGGACGCTCGCCACCGTCGCCACCACGCTGCCGAGGTACATCCCTACGCCGAGGCTCACGTAATAGGCACCCATCATGAATCCGCCCATCCGCGCCGGCACGTAACGCGCGACGAAGGCGAGGCCGAGTCCGCTGATGAGCAGCTCGCCCAATGAACCGAACCCGTAGCCACCCACCATGATCCACTGCGAAGTCTTGCCGGGCTGGGTCTGGAAATGCGTCGCCGCGCCATACACGAAAAACGCGATCGCGACTGCGACGAAACCCAGCACGAATTTCGTGGGGATCGAAAGATCCTTGCCGCGTTTGGCGAAGCTCGCATAAATGAAGGCCAGGATCGGACTGAGTATGAAAATCCAGATCGGATCGAGTGCCTGGAATTGGGCAGGCTTCCAGTCGAACAGGTGCAGGCCGAACAGGCGAAAGGCGGGATCGACATTGCGCAGCGCGAACAGGTTGAGCGAGGTCGAAATCTGGATGAAAAAGATGAAGTAGATCACGGTCTGGACCACCAGGATCAGCGCGATGGTGATGCCGGGTTTCTCGCTGCGGCGGCTCCTTGCGATCAACCAGAAGAAGATCGCCAGCACGCAGAGGGCGGCGACGATCACGAAGGCACGGGCAACCTTCTCGTAATTCAGGATGACAGCTGAAATGAACACCACCACGATGCCGCCGCCGACCATTGCGCCGAGCTTCCACAATTTCATCGGTTGCCGATCGGGTTCCGAGCCGAGGAAGTTCAGCGTATGGCGCATTACCAGATAGTTGCCAAGGCCGACCAGCAAACCGACACAGCACACCGCAAAGGCAATGTGCCAGCCCAGCCCGTCGCCGAACCATTTCGATGCATTCGAACCCAGCAGCCAGTGCAGCTGGCCGTTGTAAGGCGCGTTGAAATAATCCTTGATGATCGGCGTCAGCAACTGTGAAATCGTCGAGCCGATGTTCACCGCCATGTAGTAGATCGTGAAGGCACTGTCGATCCGCGCGTCGTCGCCCTCGTAGATCTTGCGCACCATGTTGCCGGCGTTGGCCTTGAACATGCCATTGCCGACCACGATCACGCCCAGCGCCAGAAACATCGTGCGCGGATCGGTTGTCGGCACCACCATCAGTGCATAGCCGATCGTCAATACCCAGGCGCCGAGCAGCATGGTATGGCGCGTCCCGAAAAACCTGTCGCCGACCCAACCACCAATTGCGGGCGAGACATAGATCAGCGCCGCCGCCGCGCCCCACGTCAGGTTGGCGGGGGTGTCCTTGAAGCCGAGGCGCTGGATCATGTAGTACACGATCAGCACCTGCATGCCGTAGTAGCCGAAGCGCTCCCACATCTCGATCAGGCACACCGTCGAGAACGAGCGGGTCCTGGAAACGGCAGGCACTGCAGAATTCATGATCGGGGGACACCCCTGCAACAAAGCGACCGGGCAAGCCTACCCGAACCAGCCCTGGATGTGGCCATGGATTCGGGAAGCGGGACTGCGTTTGCAGGATTGCAAACACGAACGCCACGGGCGGCCCGAAGCGTGAGCGCCATGGATGGCGCGAGTAATCCATTTTTGTTGTTCAACGATTGAAATCTGGATTCCGGGTTCCATTTCGCTGATGCGGAAGCGGCCCCGGAATGACAAATTCTTGTTAGGCTTTCCGAATCCCGAATCCCGAATCCCGAATCCCGAATCCCGAATCCCGAATCCCGAATCCCGTGCACATTTATCTCGATCTTCTCCGCGACGTGCTGGAACACGGCGCCCGCAAGGACGACCGCACCGGCACCGGCACGCTTTCGGTGTTCGGCAGACAGATTCGCGTGGACCTCGCGGAAGGTTTCCCGCTGCTGACCACCAAGAAGCTGCACATCAAATCCATCGTGCACGAATTGCTGTGGTTCCTGCGCGGCGATACCAACATCGCATACCTGAAGCAACACGGAGTCAGGATCTGGGACGAGTGGGCGGACGCGAACGGCGACCTGGGGCCCGTGTACGGCAAGCAATGGCGCGCGTGGCCGGCGCCGGATGGACGCAGCATTGACCAGATCGCGCGGGTGATCGAGCAAATCCAGCGCAATCCCGATTCGCGCCGCATGCTGGTGTCGGCGTGGAACGTGGGCGAACTGGACAAGATGGCGCTGATGCCTTGCCACGCGCTGTTCCAGTTCTACGTCGCGGATGGAAAGTTATCCTGCCAGCTGTACCAGCGTTCGGCAGACATCTTTCTTGGCGTGCCGTTCAACATCGCGAGCTACGCGTTGCTCACCTGCATGATGGCGCAGGTGTGCGGCCTTGAGCGCGGCGATTTCGTGCACACCTTCGGCGACCTGCACCTGTATTCCAATCACGTCGAACAAGCCCGCGAACAATTGACACGTACGCCGCGTACCCTGCCGAAGCTGATGTTGAATCCCGACGTGCGTTCCTTGTTCGATTTTTGCTTCGAAGACGTTCGCGTCGTTGATTACGATCCGTGGCCGGCAATTCGTGCACCGGTCGCGGTATGAATCGAGAGCCATCCCCCTCGTTGCGCTGCGCGCGCGTTCGCTTTCGCTCCGCCCTTCCTGCGGAAGGGGGAGGAAAAATACCCCCTTCCGCAGGGAAGGGTTTGCCGAAGGCACGCGGCTGTCCACCCCCTTCCGCAGGAAGGGGGTCTCCGCGAAGCGGCGGGGGGATGTCGTTGCGATACAGCAGGATTGATCGTCCATGATCACCCTCGTCGCCGCGCTGGACCGCAATCGCGCGATCGGCCGTGCCGGCGCGATGCCATGGCATTTGCCGGATGACCTGAAACGTTTCAAGGCGCTGACCCTGGGCAAGCCGGTTCTGATGGGTCGCAAGACCGCGCTCGCGATCGGGCGCCCGCTGCCGCGGCGGCTGAATCTGGTGTTGACCCGTTCCGACAACGCGCCGTTCGACGGACAATCAGTTGTGCATTCGCTGGATGAGGCGATCGCCCGTGCGGGTGATTCGGTGTTGTGCGTGATCGGTGGTGGCGAGGTCTACACCCTGGCGCTTCCGCGTGCCACGCGCATGCACCTGACCGAAATCGACACCGCGACGCCCGACGCGGACACGTTCTTCCCCGTGTTTGACTTGAACGAGTGGCGCGAAGTTGCGCGCGCGCATCATCCTGCCGATGCCAGGCACCCGCTCGCTTTCGACTTCGTCGATTACGAGCACGTCCAGCGAACCCCTCTCACTCAGGAAGCGGGGCACAGGTGAGGACGCGTACCTTGACCGGTGCCTGCGCGAGTTCCGTACCCTCATCCGGCCCTTCAGGCCACCTTCTCCCGAAGGGAGAAGGGAACAGCAGGGATGGTTGCTACGCCCGAACATGACGAAAAATCTACACGTCGAAGTCGCCGCCGGCATCCTCACGGACGCGCAAGGTCGCGTGCTGTTGATGCAACGCCTTCCGGGCAAGCATCTTGCAGGATTGTGGGAATTCCCGGGCGGCAAGCTCGAGCCCGGCGAAACCGTTGAACAAGCCTTGATCCGCGAGATCAACGAGGAACTCGGCATCGAGGTTCTCGCGTCCGTACCGTTGATTTCGCTGCCGTGGCGTTACCCCGAGAAATCGGTGCGCCTGCACGCGCTGCGCGTTACCAGGTGGCACGGCAACCCTCATGCACGGGAAGGCCATCCATTGCGCTGGGCGACCATCGGCGACATGGACGTCGCCGCGATGCCGCCCGCCGACGCACCGATCGTCGCGGCGTTGCGCCTGCCGCCGTTTTACGTCATTGCCGGGAGTCAAGTGATTCCGAAACTGGCCGCAAACGCGCTGCGGCAGTTGCGCATGCCGGAAGCATTACGCGATGAGGTAAAGCAAGTCGCACTTCGTGCACTGGCGCTTGATCCAGACCTGCGCAGCTCGCTGTTGATCAATCATGACATCGAGCTCGCGCGCGAGCTCGGGGTGGGCGTACACCTCAAGGCCGCGCAGTTGCGCGAGTTGCGCGAACGGCCGTTGTCGTGCGAGCAGTGGGTGGGCGTTTCGTGCCACGATGCGGAAGAACTCGAACTCGCCGCGCGTTTTGACGCTGACTTCGCCACCTTGTCGCCGGTGCGTGCTACCGCGTCGCATCCCGGTGCCAAGCCGCTCGGGTGGGAACGCTTTGCGCGGCTGGTCGCCGACGCGCGCCTGCCCGTTTACGCGTTGGGCGGCACGGGGCCGGACGATCTGGGCCGCGCGCGCGCCGCGGGTGCGCAAGGCGTTGCGGGTATACGTGCATTTTCTGCGAGGGAACGCAGGTAGGTTGGGCTGACACCGGATTTGTTTCGGTGGAAGCCCAACATTCCCCTCATGAGTGTTGGGCTTTGCGGATGAAGCCCGCTCAGCCCAACCTACGATTACGTTGCCGCAGCCAGCTCCAGATACCGCGCATGCAAAGCCGCCACCTGCGCGTCAAGTGCCGCTTCTTCGCCATCGTTGACGATCACGTCATCGGCGATCGCCAGCCGCTGTTCGCGCGTCGCCTGCGCCGCAAGCACCTGTACGGCATGCTCCCGCGTGACGCCGTCGCGCCGCATCAGGCGTTCGATCTGCAACGCCTCCGGCGCGTCCACCAGCAGCACCCGGTCGACCCAGCGATAGTCTTCCCGATTTTCGGTCAACAGCGGGATTGCAAGCATGCAATAAGGCCCGCGATCCATGCCGACCTGTCGTCGCAGCAGCGCGCGCACCCGGGGGTGGACGATTTCCTCCAGTCGGCTGCGCGCGACAGGGTCGGCGAAAACCCGTTCCCGCATGGCGCGACGATCGAGCGAGCCGTCGGCGTTCAGAACCTCGATTCCGAACACGAACTCGATTTCGGCCAGTGCGGCCCGGCCCGGTGCAACCACTTCACGCGACGCGACGTCGGCGTCGTAGACACGCACTCCCGATGCCTCGAAACGCCGTGCCACTGCGCTTTTGCCCGATGCCGCACCGCCGGTCAGGGCGACAACGCAGTGCCGGGTGCCATGTCGCGTCTTCGCGGCACTCATGGGGCCGACTGGCGTGTCACGGGACTGCGCCCTGCGCGGGATCGGGCAATACCCGTTCGCAATCGTCTTGCTTGATGCGCGCGGTATCGAAATCGATGTGGCGCGTCTGCGCGACCCAGCGCGTGTGGTAGTGCCATTGCCGGCTGAACAGGCTCCAGCTTTCATCGTGGGTGGGGAAGGCGACGCCGGCCATATCGACCAGGGACTCGAAAGTGTCGGCGGAAAGCGTGCGCCTGTCGGCATTGGCGCGCAAGTTCGCGACGCGTTGCGGAAAATCGCGTTGGTAGGCGTCGGAGTACCAGAACAGCGCGGGGATTTCGTACTCGGGTACGGTGCCGACACCGTGGCCTTCCCGGTCACAGGTGGTTGTGGGAATCAATTCGCCGTGGTCGGATTCGAACCACAATGCCGTGACCGCACCGCTCGATTTCAATACGTCAATCACACTGGCCAGCACGTGATCGGTGTACAGGATGCTGTTGTCGTAGCTGTTGCGCGCGCGTTCGATCCGTGTTCCCTGGCTCGGCGGCGACGCTTGCGTCGGTTTCCAGTGCTCGAACGACTTCGGATAGCGGTAATCGTATTCCACGTGACTGCCCATCATGTGCAACACGATGAAGAGGTCGTGACCGGATGCGTGCAAGGCGTCCTGCAACGGCCGGATCAGGTCGTCGTCGTAACTTCCGGGCGCGGTCGATGAGGCGTGGTTCAGCCATTCCACGTTGCCAGCCTCGTAGGCGTACATCGACACCGGAGAATCGAACTGGCCGATCGCCTGCTGGTTGGAAATCCAGTATGTTTCGTAGTCGGCTTCGGCCATCGCGCGCAGGATCGAAGCCTCAGGCCATGGCGCATCCCATGCCATGTCGGGCTTGCGGCGGGTCAGGATCATCGGGATCGCCGCGATCGATTCCGGCCAGGTCGTGATGAAGCGCGTCAATGGCACCACGTTCTTCAGCTTCGACAGTCCCGGATTGGTCGGGCGGTCGTAGCCGAACAATTGCCAGTCCGCACGCCGGCTGCTTTCGCCGATCACCAGCACGTACACCTGGCGCTGGTGCAACCGTGGCCCGGTGCGGCGCGCGTGGAAACGGAACGTCTTGAATGATGCGGCCTCCGCACGCATCCGGTCCCACTCGATGCGATAGTCGACAATGCGCGGGAGCACCCCGAAGGGGTAGCCATTTTCGATGGCATGCCCGTAATCGCGCAGCGGCGCCAAAGCCGATTCGGATCTCGGATTCGCGGAAGACGTGTGGCGGGGTGTCGCAAAGCCGACACCAAGCGGAATCAGCATCGTCACGATGCCCGCACACAGGAAGCCGATGCGCGTTGGTCCGCGCCAACGCAGCCGCGCGCGGAAACATGCGTATGCCGCCAGCAATGCCACGGCCATGCCGGCCAGCAGCGCCAGCGCGAGCGGGAGCATCAGGCGCCCGAAATATTCCCTGGCTTCGAGCCGATTGGTCGCGACGAGGGTCGCGATGATCTGCGCCGAGGTCGGGTGGTGGTACTGCGCGACGTAGTAAGTTTCCAGCGGCGCCAGCAACGCGAATGGCGCCAGCAGCAGGCACGCGAGCCATGGTACCCGCCCCAGCATCGCAAAAAGGACCGCGAATATGCCAAGTGGCAGCATCAGCGCCGCGCGCCATGTAATGGCACTCGAGTCGTGCGCCAGCCACAGGAAGTCCGGCAGCATCAGCAGCGCGACCAACAGCCCGATCGCGACAAGTGCCCGCGTGCGGGAATGGGCTTGGTTCGAGTTCACCGCACGACCCGACTGGAGGTCAGTCTGCTTTTCCCTTCTCCCTCCGGAGAAAGGGGTCGCGCAGCGCCGGATGGGGGTGCGAACGTGCGAATGGCCGACTCCAGTACGTATGGATGTGATGACGCGTGCGCGTACCCTCGCCCGTCCTTTCGGGCACCCTCTCCCTTAGGGGGACGGATATTATCCTTACAGGCCGGTCAGGTGCGCGTACGCTGAAATTATCTGATCACCCGCGACCAGCCATATCCACATTGCAATGGCCAGGAACGGCCCGAACGCAAAAGGCACCGAACGATCCTGTCCGCGGATACCCAGCATGACGAGCCCGATAATGGTGCCTGAAAGTGCGGCGATGATGATCACCGGCAGCAGCGCGACATAACCCATCCACGCGCCGGCCGCAGCAAACAATTTGAAATCTCCGTGGCCCATGCCTTCCTTGCCGGTCACGAGTTTGAACAGCCAGTACACCGACCACAAGGCGAGATAACCGATCGCCGCGCCGATGACGGCTGCCCGCGTTCCGACGAACAGCGGCGCCAGCGAGAGCAGCAAGCCAAGCCACAACAGCGGCAGGGTCAGCGAGTCGGGCAGCAACTGGGTGCGAAAGTCGATGCCGGCGGCAGCGACCAATATCCACGTGAACACAAGTCCGGCCGCAGCCTGCCATGTCGCACCGAAATGCCACACCACGATCGCGCTGGTGATGCCGGCCAGCAATTCCACCAGCGGGTATTGCATCGAGATCGGCGCCTTGCAGTAGCGGCAGTGACCACGCAGCAGCAGCCACGACAGCAAGGGGATGTTGTCCCAGGGCGCCAGAGGATGCTTGCAATGTGGGCAGTGCGAGCCCTTGCGTACAAGATCCGGTGGCGAGGATTCGCCGTCTTCAGCCAAATCCAGGGCGATGCGTGCGTCGCGCTTCCAGAAATATTCCATTCGCGCCGGCAGACGCAGGATCACCACATTGAGAAAGCTGCCGACGATCACGCCGAGCACGCCGGCGACGGCGATCCAGAACGGGAGGGGAAGGCCAAGGGGTTGCGCGGTCGGCGGATTCAAAGCCCTTGCCCCGTGCCGAGGCGCCATTTTTTGTCGCCGGTCGGATATGCGGATTTCTCGGCGCCATGGCCGTAGTAGCCGTAGGTTGGGTTGAGCGGCTCTTCGCGAAGCCCAACAATGTCTCGCGTGAACGCGTTGGGCTTCATTGCATTCAGCCCAACCTACCTGCCGCGCGCGATCGTTTTGTCACTCAGAACGTGCCGGCCAGCTTGAAGATCGGCAGATACAGCGCGACTACCATGCCACCGACGAGTACGCCGATGATCACCATGATCAGTGGCTCCAGCAGGGTGGAAAGCGTGTCCACCGCGTTGCTGACCTCTTCCTCGAAAAAGTCGGCGACCTTGAACAACATCTTGTCCAGCGAGCCGGATTCCTCGCCGATCGACACCATCTGGGTGACCATGTTGGGGAACAGGTTGGTTTGGGCCATAGCCAGGTGCAACTGGTGGCCGACCGCGACGTCGTCGCGCATGCGCCGGATGGCCTGCCCGTATACCACGCTGCCGGTCGCGCCGGCGACCGAATCCAGCGCCTCGACCAGCGGCACACCGGCGCGGAAGGTGACGCCGAGCGTGCGCGCAAACCGCGCGATCGCCGATTGGCGCAGGATGTTGCCGATGACCGGAAGTTTCAGGGACATCCGGTCCACCGTGTGCGCCATTTTTTCCGAACGTTTGTAGGACATGACTATCGCCACGATCGCGGCGATCAAGACTATGATGAACGGCAGCCAGTAGTGCTGCATGAATTCCGACAGCGACACCACCATCTGGGTGAACGCCGGCAGCGCCACACCGGCGCTCTTGAACACGCCCTGGAACACCGGCACCACGAACACCAGCAGAACCAGCATCACAAGGAAGGCGACCGCCATCACCATCGCGGGGTAGAACAGCGCCTTCTTGATCTTGCCCTTGATGCTCTCGATGCGTTCCTTGTAGGTGGCGACGGTATCCAGCACGGTATCCAGCACGCCCGCAGATTCGCCCGCGCGCACCAGGTTGCGGTACAGCTCGTCGAACTGCACCGGATACTTCGCCATCGCTTCATGCAGCGACGCACCGCCTTCGATGTTCTGCTTGACATCGTTCAGCATGTCCTTGAAGCGGACGTTGCGCTGGCCGCCGGCAATGATTTCGAATGCCTGTACCATCGGCACGCCGGCAGCCATCATGGTCGCGATCTGGCGGCTGAAGACGGCCACGTCGCGCGGCTTGACGCGTGAACCGGCCGCGCCGAACAGCGGCTTGGGTTTTTCCTTCACCGCCTGCGGGTTCATGCCCTGGCGGCGCAGCTCGGCCTTGACCAGGCTCGCGTTGCGGGCCTGCATTTCGCCCTTCATCTTGACGCCGCGCTTGTCCAGCGCGGTCCACTCGTACACGGTCATCTGCTTGACCGCGGCGCGGGCGGCGCCGATGTTGGCGGTGGATTTGGTTGCGACGGTGGCGGTGGGCATGACAATTTCCCCGAAACTCGAACTCGTAAGTTTTACCCCTCTCCCATTGGAAAAGGGCAATGTTTTATCGCTCTCCCTCCGGGAGAGCCGCCATCCATGGCCAAGAGCTCCGTGGTGCCCCGAAGGGGCGGTATTACTTTTCCCTCTCCCTTCGGGAGAGGGTGGCGCGAAGCGCCGGGTGAGGGTTCGGGAACGTCGAACGCATCGGCCTCGCCGTACCCTCACCCCCTGCCCCGCTCCCAAAGGGAGAGGGGTTCGATCAACATGCCCTCTCCGGAGGGAGAGGAGAGCAAAACGTCAATCCTTGGTGACGCGATTGATCTCGGCAAGGCTGGTGACACCTTGCTTCACTTTCATGAGCGCCGATTGCCTCAGGTTGCGTACACCGGCGCGCTGCGCGGCTTCGGCGATCTGGATGGCGTTGCCGCCTTCCAGGATGGCCTTCTGGATTTCTTCGGTCATCGGCATCACTTCGTAGATACCGACGCGTCCCTTGTAGCCCTCGTTGCAGCCCGAGCAGCCTACTGCATCGTAAAGCGTGAAGCCGCGATTGATTTCACCTTCGGTGAAGCCTTCGGCCAGCAGGGCCGCTTTCGGCAACTCCATGGGTTTCTTGCATTCGTGCAGGCGCCGCGCCAGGCGCTGCGCGATCACCAGCGACACCGACGAGGTAAGGTTGTAAGGTGCGATGCCCATGTTCATCAGGCGGGTGATGGTTTGCGACGCATCGTTGGTGTGCAACGTCGACAACACCATGTGGCCGGTCTGTGCGGCCTTGACCGCGATCTCCGCGGTTTCGAGGTCGCGGATTTCGCCCACCATGATCACGTCAGGGTCCTGGCGCAGGAACGAGCGCAGCGCGGCCGCGAAAGTCATCCCGCGTTTTTCGCTGTGCTGCACCTGATTGATGCCTTCGACCCGGATTTCCACCGGATCCTCCACGGTCGAGATGTTGCGTCCGACGGTGTTCAGAATATTGAGCGCGGTATACAGCGACACCGTCTTGCCCGAACCTGTCGGGCCGGTCACCAGCACCATGCCGTAAGGCTTGTTGATGGCTTCGAGAAACTGTTCCTTCTGGTCCTCTTCGTAGCCGAGTTTCTCGACGCCCAACCGGGCCGCGGCAGCGTCGAGGATACGCAGCACGATCTTCTCGCCGCCCAATGTCGGCAGGGTGGACACGCGGAAATCGAACGACTTGGTCTTGGACAGGTTCAGCTTCATGCGCCCGTCCTGCGGCACGCGTCGTTCGGCAATATCCAGGCGTGCCATCACCTTCAGGCGCGAGGAGATACGCGGCGCCAGCTTCAGCGGCGGCGAGGAAACCGCCTTCAGCACGCCGTCCATCCGAACCCGCACGCGATATTTGGTCTCGTACGGTTCGAAGTGGATGTCCGAAGCGCCGCGTTTGATTGCATCCAGCAGGATCTTGTTGACGTATTTGACCACCGGTGTGTCGTCGGTGGAATTGGTGTCAACCATCGCGCTGTCCGCAATGGCGCCATCCTCTTCACCAATGGTGAGCCCTTCCAGTCCTTCGTCGGCGCCCTCGCCCTCGCCGATGCTGATGCTCTGGGCGTTCTGGGCACCCTCGATGGCGCGCTTCAATTGCTCGGCTTCGATCAGTATCGGTTCGATCGCGCAGTTGGTGTGGAACTTGATCTCTTCGAGTGCGCGTGGATTGGCTGGATCCTTCACGCCCACGAACAGGCGGTTGCCGCGTTTCAACAGCGGCAGCGCGGCGTGCTTCTCGATCAGATCCTCGGACAGCTCGCCCATTGGCAACTGGGTGACATCCACCGCCGAAATGTCCAGCATCGGCACGCCGAACTCGGCCGACAACGCCTGCGCCATGCGCAGGCCGTCAACCATGCCGTTCTCGACCAGATAGGCGGTCACCGACAATTTCTGCCGGGCAGCGTCATCCACCGCCTGTCGGGCATCCGCTTCGGTCAACACGCCCTCCAGCGCAAGCCGACGGGAAATGCCCGTCAGGCCGGCCATGCTGGGTAGCGGGTTCATCTGAGTTGCCATAAAGTTGCAGGAAGCTCCCGGAGCCCTTTGAATCGCAAGCCGAATGTAGCGCAAAACCGGCTTTTTGGGCAGAGCGGGGCGAGAACCCGGTCTCACTCCGGCTGCATATCGCGGGTCAAGGCAACTCTTTCCTGCATTTATCTTGCCACTCACAGACGAGTGGGCGATGGCGGTCACGCCACCGCCCGGGCATCCACCACCTTCGGAACGAAGGGGTCGCGCGCCATGCGCGCGGGGGGATGTCGTCACACGAGCCCGCAACAGCAATACCGTTTACCCCCTTCGGAACGAAGGGGGGGTGGCGCGCCATGCGCGCGGGGGGATGTCGTCACACGGGCCCGCAATAGCAATACCGTTCACCCCCCTCGGAACGAAGAGGGTCGCGCGCCATGCGCGCGGGGGGATGTCGTAAAGTCAGCCGAAGTCACACAACACATGCGCTAAGATGCCGCGAACCCGAGGGGTTGGGGTCTGTTCGCACTCCCCCAGACGGTCGCGCCGTAGACCCATTGCCCGCAGGGCAAGGAAGAGCGAGGAAGATGTATGTCGATACATCGACGAGCGATGACGCAGCCATGTGGGCAATGGGTCACGGCCCTTTGGGTTGCTCCGCAGCGGCCGCCATACGGCGGTGCACGCCTTGGCCATAGAACCACTATGGTGCTGCGACGCGCACCTTGTCTGCCGACCGCTGCGGAAGCAACGCGGCTCGTTGGGGGGAGTGCGAATAGACCCTGATGCTCAGCATCATCCTGCCCGCCAAGAACGAAGCTGTGGCGCTCGCCGAGCTGTTGCCGAGGCTGCGCGCAGCACAACCGGATGCCGAAATCATCATTTCCGACGATGGCTCCACGGATCAAACGGCGGCGCTGTGTGCCGAACATGGCGTGGTGCGGGTGGGCGCACCGTATTCGATGGGCAATGGCGCTGCGATCAAGCGCGGCGCGCGCGCGGCTCATGGCGACGTGCTCGTGTTCATGGATGCCGACGGTCAACATGATCCTGCCGATATTCCCCGGTTGCTGGAAAAACTCGACCAAGGCTACGACATGGTGGTCGGCGCGCGCGGCTGGGGCGACCAGGCAGGAGTCGGTCGCGGCGTCGCGAATACCTTCTACAACTGGCTGGCGTCGAAGATGACAGGTCACCGCATCACCGACCTCACGTCGGGTTTTCGCGCCGCCCGCGCCGGCAAGTTTCGCGAATTCCTCCATCTTCTGCCCAACGGCTTCAGCTATCCGACCACCAGCACCATGGCGTTTTTCCGCAGCGCCTACCCGGTTGCCTACGCGCCGATCAAGGCCGCCGGGCGCATCGGCAAAAGTCACGTCAAGCCGCTGCGCGATGGTGTGCGCTTCCTGCTGATCATCTTCAAGATCGCGACCCTGTACGCGCCGCTGAAACTGTTCGTGCCGGTTGCGATCGCGTTCTTCCTGCTGGGTTGGGCGTACTGGGCGTATACCTTCATCGATGCCCACAGGCTGAGCCTGATCAGCGTAGCGTTGTGGAGCGCCGCAGTGATCATCTTCCTGATCGGTTTGATTTCAGAGCAGATCACATCGCTGACATACAGGCGGAACTGACGCGTGGCGCTGCCGAACTCAAGTTTGCGTCGTTTGCTTGCTCCGCTGCGGCGCACTCCATTGCATCCGCAGTGGCTGGTGTTTCGTGATGAGCCTCGGGTCAGGCACTGGGTTCGCGAGCGCGCGCACGGGCGCGTGTTGGACATCGGCGCTGCTGACGGTTGGGCACGCCGGGTTATTTCGTCGGACTGCACGTACGTAGGCTTGGACTATGCGGTGACTGCGACCGAGATGTACCACACCAGCCCCGATGTGTTCGCAGATGGAGCACAACTCCCATTTAGTGACGAGTCGTTCGATACTGTTCTACTGCTCGAAGTATTGGAGCATGTCGCCCGCCCTGCGGATGTTCTGTGCGAGATACGGCGCGTGCTCGGACCGGATGGGACATTGCTGTTGAGCATGCCGTTTCTGTATCCGCTGCACGATGCGCCCCATGACTATCAACGTTACACATCGCCAGGCCTGACGTTCGCCCTTGCGCAGGCGGGGTTGTTGACAATTGAGCCAATGCCACGCAATCGTGGCTTTGAAGCCGCTGCATTGCTGTGTGCAATCGCCAGTGCAGACGCGATCATTTCAGCGCTCGAAACCCGTCGTTGGCGGTTGCTATTCGCGCCGCTGCTGTTGTTGGCCATTCCTGTAGCAAATATTGCCGGTTGGCTGCTGTCTCCGCTGTCTGGTAGCAACATGCTCGCCACCGGGCATGCGGTGGAAGCACATCGTTCATGAGTATCGCCACTTCGGTACTACCGGTGTGTCTAGATCATTGACGATTGTCACCAGTTCCTTTCCGATGCGCGGCGATGGCAGCGAAGCCGCGGGCTCTTTCGTTGCAGATCTTGTCGATGAACTGGCGCGGCAGGTCGAAGTGCGCGTGGTGGCGCCGGGTCCCAGGCAGGCGCGCGAGCCGTGGTCGGCACGAACTGAAGTGTTCAGGTACGCTGCGCCAACTCGTCCGCTGTCCACGTTGAAACCATGGCGTCTCGATGATCTGCGCTGGATCAGGCGAGTCTGGTTAGGCGGGCTCCGCGCCACTAGCGCGGCCATCGCCGAGCGTGACACGGACCTATTGGCGTTGTGGGGGCTGCCTTGTGGCGAGTGGGTGCGGCGCGCAACACGTGAACGCGGCAATTCGTATTCCGTGTGGTTGCTTGGGAGCGACGTGTGGTCGTTGGGACGGCTGCCGGTCGCGCGCCAGATGCTGGCCCGGGTCATTCGGCAAGCGAAGCATGCTTACGCGGACGGCTACAAGCTGGCGGAGGAAGCGCAGGCAATCGCCGGCGTGCCCGTCGCGTTTCTGCCCAGCACCCGCAGAATCGATCTTGTAGATCCGCTACCACCTCGTCGGGAACCGCCATATCGACTGCTGTTTCTGGGACGCTGGCATCCCAACAAAGGTGTCGATCTGTTGCTCGATGCACTGACAATGCTGGATGACAGTGATTGGGAGCATATAGAGTGCGTTGAAATTCAAGGCGGCGGCCCATTGGAACCACTGGTTCGGCAGCGTGTTGCAGTGTTGCGCGAAGCCGGCCGTCCAGTGAAGCTGGGACGGTTTCTCACCAAACCCGAGGCTGAAGCCGCGATCGCGCGCGCCGATTGGGTGCTGATTCCGTCGCGCATCGAAAGCATCCCGGTGATATTTTCCGACGCCATGAAGCTCTGCCGGCCCGTGATTGCAATGCCGGTGGGCGACTTGCCACGCCTGATGCAGGAAACACCGTGCGGCATTCTGGCGACCACAGTCACAAACGAGGGACTGGCGAATACGCTGCGGCGGGCCACGCAGACGTCGGCAACGCGGTTCACGAGCGGAATCGTTTCTCAAGCCACGCGGTTCGATCTTGCTACGATCACCGCGAAAATCAGAGAGGGGACATCTAGTCTTGGAGCAGATCAAGCCGGCAGCGACTGACCCGCGTTGGGGTCAGGAGCACCGCGAGCACAAGGCACAGGCCATTCGGCGCACCCTGCAACTGCATACCGGCCACGAGCTGGCCGATGTCGTTTGGATGGATATTGGCTGCGGCAGTGGTGGAATCGCCGCGGCGATCGCGCCGCATGTGCGCCGAATGATCGGCGTCGATCCGGAACCTTGGGTACGTTGGCAAAATTTCGGTGCGCAGCATGCCAATCTTGAATTCCACGTCGGCAGTTATCGTGACTTGGAAAATCTGCTGGGGGGCGACAGCATCGATGTTGTGATCTGCAATCAGGTGTATGAGCACGTGGACGATCCTGATGCCCTGCTGGCTTCGATCCATCGAGTGTTGAAGGACGACGGCGTGTGCTATTTCGCCGGCCCCAACTTGCTCTGGCCCATTGAGCCGCATGTATTCTGGCCCTTCGTGCACTGGTTGCCACGCAGGTTTGCGCAGCGCGCAATGCACCTGCTCGGCTCGCGGCGCGCGAATGAACTCGATGCGTGGTCGTGGTCGTACTGGCGCCTCGTGCGTGCTTTCCGTCGGGCAGGCTTCGCTTGTCGCGCAGCGATACGTGCGCGCGTTCAGGCACAAGCCATGCTGGGTGGATCATCCGTAGTACGCGTTGTGGCGAGCCTGCCATTGGCGCTGTATACCGCCACCACGCCGATCACACCGGCCTTCGTCTTCGTTTTGCGCAAAGCGGGCGTAACGGCTGAGTGATGCAACCTCCCTGGCGCCGTCGATTACGTGTCTGGTTCACCCTGCTGGCAATTCTCGCGCTGGCCTGGACGGTTCGCTTGCTCTGGAATGCATGGCCTGAGCTCGTGGTCAGCTTCTCGAAGTTGCAGGCCGGATGGCTGTGGTTGACGCTAGCGGGGACGGTTGCGGGCGGATATCTGAACTTCGAAGCCTTTCACGCGTTGTTCGAGCGCTCGTGTCATTCGCGATATGACCGCCTACGACTGGCGCATTTGCATTTCACGGCACAGCTGATGAAGCACTTGCCGGGACGCATCTGGGGTGTGGCCTACCAATCGACTACGGGCGATCGTGCGACGGCAGCGGAATGGGTCGGCGTCACGGTGGCCTACATGGTGTTGACCACCGGATTCGCCCTGTGGGTTGCCGCGATCGTGCTCGGTTACATGTTTGCATGGTGGTGGAGCGTACTCGCGCTCGTAACGGGCGGAAGCGCGTACCTGTTGATTTGGCGTGCGCGCCCGTTGGCAGTGTTGCTGGGCGTGTCGCAGAAATTGCCGTTCCACGTGTTCACGCGTCTGGGCGATGCCGTGCGGCCGCTCATAGCCGCTGACCCGCGGTTCAAGCTACAAGTCTGGGGCTGGTTCACCGCCGGCTGGCTGGTTTACCTGTTGGCTTGGGCCGGTTATGGGCTCGCTTGGCCGGATCTTACGGCAGCCGATGGAATCTGGTTGTGCGCCATCTACACCGTTGCATGGTTCGTCGGCTACGTCAGCCTGTTCTCGCCTTCTGGGATGGGCGTGCGTGAACTGGTGTTCGTGTTGTTGGCACATCGGTTCCCGCCGGATGCAGTAGCGGGCATGGCGCTATTGGCGCGTGTCGTTCTTCTAGTCGCGGATGTTGTTTTGGGTGTCGCGTTCGCACCATTCCGGAGAGTGCGCTGATGCCTGCTCCTTTCCAGTGGTCGGCCAGTCACGGTGTTCGGCAGGAAATTCCAAGCGCTTCCTCATACGAGCAGGATTTCCGGCGACAAGGCAGTTGTCTGGAACGTTTGAGATTACGATGCTGCCAGCGCCAATGACGCTGAAGTTGCCGATGGCGACCCCGGCAAGCAGAACGGCGCTTGTTCCAACCCAACAGTCGGCACCGATCCTCGTGGTGCAAGTGCGCGGTGGATACAACACACTGAGCGGTGCCTCATGTGCGCTACCCGGGTCATTGTGTGTAAGCACCGTGACGCCCGGAGACAGTGTTGACCGGGCTCCTATGTGTAAATCTCCTTCTAGGTCCAGCAAACATCGTGGCCCGACATGCACGTTGTCATCGATGTGCAAATTTCCAAACCCATGCGACAGATTAAAGAAGTGAACCTCGTGGATGCGAACATTGTGCCCGATGTGTGCACCCAACAGAGCCAGCAAGCGGGCACGCAAGCGCGGGCTTATGCTCCATCGGAGCAGTTTTTCGAGCAAAACGAAGAGTCCGTGGTTGAAGCGTTTCCACATGGCCGTCATTATCGAGCAAGGACGCCGTCTAAGGGAACTGCGTTATGTTGGACGCGTTACCCGTATTCGTCGAGTATCGAGTCGTGGGTCATCAGCCGCAAAGGCTCGGTCAATGCCTGTGCAATCAGCATGCGATCGAAAGGATCGTCGTGCAGCATCGGCAGTGCCTCGACCGCCGTCGCGTGTTCCGGCCGCTCAGCGGTTACTGACAAGTGCACGCACACCTTCGATCACCCGCTCCACATCCCCATCACTCAACTTCGGCGACAGCGGCAGACTGACGGTTTGACGGCCGAGGCGCGTCGCGTTTGGCCATTGTTCCGGCTTCCAACCGAAGCGCTGCTGGTAGTACGGGTGCTCGGGGACCGAAAGGTAATGCACGCCTGTGCCAATGCGGCGCGCGTTCATTGCATCGAGAAAAGCGTCGCGTGGGATGCCGCAACGCGCTTCATCGATCATGATCGTGAACAGGTGATACGCGTGTCGCGTGTCGGACGCCGGTGGTGCGGGCAGCCCGATGGGCAGGTCCGCGAAGGCTTCCATGTAACGGTTCCAAACGGCTTCGCGACGTTTCCAGCTGCATTCCACGCGCGCCAGCTGGTGAATCCCGATCGCGGCCTGCATGTCCATCATGTTGTACTTGAAGCCCGCTTCCACGACTTGGTAGTGCTTGTAACCCTGGTCACCGAAACGGTGCCAGGCATCCTTGCTCATCCCGTGCAGCGCCAGCACTTTGGTGCGCGCGATATGCACCTCGTCGCGGCCGACGATCATGCCGCCTTCACCGGTGACGACGTTCTTGGTGGCGTAGAAGCTGAAGCAGCCGAAATCCCCGAAGGTACCGGCCTTGCGCCCGTGGTAGGTGGTTTCGATGGCGTGCGCGCAGTCTTCTATCACCATCAGGTGATGCTTGTCGGCGATTGCCATGATCGCGTCCATTTCGCACGCGCGTCCGGCGAAATGCACCGGCAGGATCGCACGCGTGCGCGGCGTGATCGCCGCTTCAATCGCGGCCGGGTCGATGCATTGTGTGGCGGGATCGACATCTGCCAGCACCGGCGTTAAGCCAGCGTGGATGATCGCGTTGACCGATGCGCAGAACGTCATCGGCGTGGTGATCACCTCGCTGCCGGGTTCCAGATTCGCCGACACCATGCTGACGTGCAGCGCCGCGGTGCAGGAATTGACGGCTGCGACCTGCGACGATTGCAGGCCCTGGTACGCGGCGAAATCGCGCTCGAACTGGGCCACGCGCGGGCCGGTGCCCAGCCACGCGGATTTCATGCAGGCGACGACCTCCTCGATCTCTGCCTGCTCGATCAACGGTGAACCGAAGATCAGGAAGGGCGGTGGATTGGTACCGGCGTTCATGGCAGGGTCTCCCGATTTGTCAGGAATGACAAAATATTTGTGGGCACCACATTAGTTGGCAGAGGGAGCCGCTGTCTTGCCTTGTTCCACCATCTGCTCCAGTGCCGCGATTTTTCCATTCAGCCGTCCGGCGAAGTTCATTCGGCGCAGCGCGTCGATTTGTTCGAGAGTCTTTCCGGTTTCGCCGTGGCGCGCGTACAGCGCGGCAAGATCCACCCGGTATGCGGGCTCGCCGGGATCGCCTGCGACCGCACGCGCGAGGTACGTTTCTGCAACCCAGCTGTTGTGCATGATGTCGCGCTGGAAGTCTGCGTAAGCGCCATCGAGGCGTGCGATCGGATGGGGGCGCGACAGCGCTGCCCGATAGGCGCGATTCAGTTGCGCCACCTCGAACTCGCAGATGTTCGCGCCGTAGCAGTTGGTCAGTGAAATCAGCGCGGAGATGTCCTCCTGCCGGGTCGGTTGGGTACGCAACTTGTGGACCATGGAATCCCAATATGTTGCGTCCTGGCCTTGGCGCTGATGATCGGCGATCATGATCATGGCTTGGTCGGGCAGCGCCGACGAACCCTGTATTGCGGCAGCCTTGCGCAGGTATTTCCACGATCCGTCCAGCGCCTTGCCGGGCTGGTAATCCGAGGCGATCAACAGCAACCGGCCGGCTTCGTACACCGCACGACCCGACTCGGGGTGACGGTTCGCCTCGGCCACGGCCAGCCGTAGCCGGTTCGACCATTCATCGGCGCGCAGGTGCGTTATCGTGCCGAACGCCAGCAGTGCGACCACCACGACCAATCCGCGCAGCAGCGACAACCGGATGCGCCAGCGCCGGCCCAGCAACAGCGCGCCCGCCGCCAGCAGCACGCCAATCGAAGCGAAGTACATCCGCTGTTCGTACACCAGTTCCAGCGGCACGATGGTGGCGGTCAAGAGATTGCCCGCGAAAAACCAGCCGATGCCGAGCGAGACCAGTGGCCGGCGGTTGCGCAGCCAGACTGCAATCGCGATCAACGCGGCCAGCAGCAGCATCGCGCCGAGTGTCGTCCACGGGGTCAAGATGCCCGTCGATTTCACGATCTCGTCGTGGTACAGGCTCAACACCATTGGGTTGGGGAACAACGTCCAATGCAGGTAATCCACGAGGACACGCGGTTCGGTCAGAAGACGTTGGGTGAGGGTGAAATCGCGTCCGGCCCATGATGCCGGGCGCAGCGCGCTGCGCATCAGCCAGGCGAAACCCAGCACCGCGGGAACGAACAACGTCACCACGAACAGCCACCAGATGCGGCGGTCTGCCGTTTGTTTGTCCTCTCCCTCGGGGAGAGCGAGCACGTCTTTTCCCTCTCCCTTCGAGTGGGCCGGCATGGTTTTCCCCTCTCCCTCCGGGTACAGCCGCCATCCATGGCCGAGAGCTCCGTGGTGCCCCGAAGGGGCGGGTGAGGGTCCGGACTCGCGCGCAATCGCGGCTCTTTGCGTGTCCGAACCCTCACCCCTGCCCCTCTCCCGGAGGGAGAGGGGTTCAACCTTTCGTGCAAACCGCAACAAAACCCACTCGGCCAGAAGCGCGAACACGGGCAGCAGCACCGCAGTCTCTTTGGATGTCAGTCCCAGCAAGGTGCCCAACACGATGCCGCTGACGGCCAAGGCGAAGCCCCGCCGATCGCGGCGCTCGTCGCCGGCGGTCAGCATCATCCAGCGCCCGTGCAGGTACGCCCACAACCCCGCCAGCACGAACACCTGGCACAGGCTTTCCATGCGCTGCACGACATACAGCACCGCCATCAGATTGATCGGCAGCAGCATCCACGCGGCGGCGACGATCAATGCCAAGCGCGTCGCGGCTGCGTCGTCGACGTATGGAAAGCGAGTTGCGCGAACCCCATCCCCTTCAAGGGGAGGGTCGGGGTGGGGATGGGTTGGTGCTGCGTTGGTTTCAGGCCCGCCCCCACCCATCCTTGCTCCCTTCGGGAGCGGGTGCCCCGCAGGGGCGGGTGAGGGTTCGGACTGGCGCGACGTTGGTGCATCACGCGGAGCCGGACCCTCACCCCCAACCCCTCTCCCGAGGGGAGAGGGGAGAAGCCAGGGTGCCCGCAACGCCATCAACCGCAACAACGCCCGCAACATGAAAAACAACAACACGCCGTTGATCAAATGGATGATCACGTTGGTCAATTTGAACGGCCATGGATTACCCCCACCCGCCATCCAGTTCAGCGCAAAGGTGATCGAGGCCAATGGCCGATGCAAAAAACTGGCGGGCGACGACAGCGCCGCATCCACCCATGCCACCAGCGTCGAATGCCCCGGCTTGATGTGGATGGCCGCGTTGTCCACGATGTTCGGGTAATCGTCGAACACCCAGCCGCCGGTCAGGCCCGACCAGTACACCGCGGCCGTTGCGATCACGGCCACCGCCAGCAACAGCCATGGCAGCCATTTGCGGGTGGATTGGTTCAAACGCATCGATGTAGTCCCGTCGGTGCAGGGTCATGCATGGCGATGAAGCAGTTGGGAGCGTCGTGCATCATGGCCGTGATCCGTCCGAAGTTGATTTTGCCGCGGCGTCCGCCTTCAGGGTCTTGCGCAGGTACGCGGTTTCATTGGGCCACCAGCCTTCCTTGTGCAGCACCCAGGCGTGGATTTGCGGCATGCCGAAGCCGGGGCTGGGGCCCGGCTGTAGTGTTGCGAAGAAATCCAGATGCGCAAGGCCGCGTTTGGGGTAGCCGTGCGAACCGAGATACGCGGCCTGCTCCAGCGCCACACCGTGGTTGGGCCGAGCGGCGAGCGCGCGGTCGAACGATTGCAATGCGGCATCCGGTTTGCCTTCCGCAAGGTCCAGTTGTCCCTGCAGATGATCCAGATCCTGCTGTCGCCCCGATTGTTCGCGCCAATGAGGATTGCGTTGCGCGGCGTCCAGAGTTCCCTGCAGCGCCGCAAAGTCGAGTCCGGAACAGGTATGCCGGCTCGCTGAACCCAAGGCTTCGTCAAACCACTTGAACGCCACCTCGGCGCCGACGCGGGTGCGTGTCAGCGCATCCTCCGCCGTCGTCAGTGTTTGCGGCCGCACCGCGCCCAATCGACACTCGGCGCCGATCAGGTTGACCGGTCCCTGGATGTCGTCGGGATGTTTGGGAATCGACAAGCGCAGCCGCGCCGCTGCGAGGCGAGGGCGGTTGTGCGACAGGTCGTACAACGCGGCGTTGGTCTGCGCTCGCGCCGAATCCGGATTGATCGCCGCCCACACCTGCGCCTGCCGGAAACCGTCGCCCCACAGCCTGGCACGTTGCAGTGTCAAGACTGCCAGCACGGCAAGGACCACCACTGCGGCGGCCACGCGCAGAAAGCGCAGCGCACCCGGTTTGCCCAGCGCGAGACCGATCGGCCAGAACAGCAGCATCGCCGGCAGATAATTTCGGTGCTCGAAGTAGAGTTCCAGCGGCAGCCAGCCGGATTCCATCAGTTGTGCCGCGAAGTAGAACAACAACGCCAGCGCTATCGCGGGATATTTCTTGCGCAACGCAAAGCCGGCGACGATCAGCGCAATGATCAACACCATGCACGGGATCGTCGCTGCGGGGTGCAGCCAGCCGGTCGATACCGGAAAGGCGTCGTTGAACAGGCCGCTGGAGTGCGCATGCGGGATGAAGAGCAAACGCAGGTAATCGGTGATCACGCGCGGTTCGGTCAACAGGCGCTGCCCGACCGTCCAGCCGCGGACTGCCGCGGCGTTTTGGATCGCAGCTGGAATCAGGTACAGCAGGTATGCGATCACCAATGCGCTGGGGATGATCAGGTACACCGTGACCGCACGCCGGTGCCACTGCCGCGTATCCACCGTCGGCATCCGCCGCTGCGGCGCCAGCACGATCCATTCGGTCAACAGCAGCAGGATCGGAAACAACGCGCCATTGGCTTTGGACAACACCGCGAGCCCCGTGCACAACCATGCCGACAGCGCCATGCCTGCGAGAGCGCGTTTGACGTGGCCGCGCGCCAGCGCCTTGCGCGACGCCATCCAGCCGATCATCCCGATCAGCACGAAAGTCGCGGGCAGCATCGCCTCGCGTTGCACGATGTAAAGCGTCGAGGATACCAGCAGCGGATGCAGCAGCCACACGCCCGCGCCGGACAATGCGGCGATGGCGATACCACGTTGGTCCGGTGCGAAAAATCTGCCTTTGCTCCCCTCTCCCTTTGGGAGAGGGGCTGGGGGTGAGGGTACGACGCTTGCGCAATCGGCAGTGTCGCGCGCTTCCGGACCCTCACCCGCCCTTCGGGCACCACGGAGCTCTTGGCCATGGATGGCGGCTGTACCTGGAGGGAGAGGGGGAAACGCATCCCCCTCGATCCCCCTTCCTGCGGAAGGGGGAGGGGGAAGCAACAGCACCCGCCCCAACCTCCACAGCACCCACGCCAGCAGCGCGCCGTTGATCAGGTGCAGGATGACGTTGGTGACCTTGAACGGGTACGGGTGGGCGGGCCAGTTGTGCGCGTCGATCAGGAAGGTCAACAACGTCAGCGGGCGGCCGGTCGGGTCGGCTGCGCCCGACGTGATGTAGCGCCAGAACGTCGCCCAGTTGTCGACCGGCCCGGTCGCGCCGAGCGCGGGCAGGTTGGCGAAATCGTCGAACAGGAAATCGCCGGAAAGACCTGGGTGGTACACCGCCCACGTGATGGCAAGCAGCGCGACCAGCACCGCCGCGAAAGCCAGCATCGCGAGGATGCGTCGCGTGCGCGCATTGGCTGAGAACTTCACGGGGCGGCGATCGCGGCGATCATCGCGCGCAAGGATACGCGATTCGTCTCAGAACAACCGCGCGCTGATGCCGGCATCGATGGCGGCTTTTACCTGCACGCGGTCGAGCGACAGCAATCGCTCGCCGCGGTTGGCCACGATACCGAGGTGCAGTGCATCATCCGCCCGCAATCCCGACTCGTGCGTGTTGGCCAAGCCGGCGGCAGCCTGGAAGTCGGCGGTATCGATGGCCAGCACGTTCAAGGTATCGCGCACCAATGATGTGAAAACAGCGAGTGCGTCGGCACGTGCCTCCGATCCGAATTGGCGCATGCGTACCTTCATGGACAACGCGGCGGAAAACTCTGTGACCGTCCAGTCCGAAATGACGAGTTGCTCCGGGGGCTGCTCGGCGAGCCATTTCTGCACCGCTGCGGTGCGTGCCTCACGGGTCAGCGCGGCAACCAGCAAGCTGGTGTCGAAGTACGGCACCTTCTTCAGTACCGGGTCTGGCCGCGCAACCGCCGCAATGCGCGCCCTGCACCTTCCCGCTGGAATGGCATGGCGTCGGTCAACGCCCGCAGACGCGCCAGATCCACCGGCTTGCGGGTGCGGTGTGCGGCGACAAGGCGCGCGATCGGACGGCCATGCTTGGTGATCTCCATTTCAGCGCCGCTTGCGGCGCGGTCGGCAAGTTCGCTGAGGCGTGCCTTCGCATCGCGCAGCGAGATGGCAGGTACGTTCACGATGGCCCCTGATCTTGTGACCACATTTGTGGTCATCTTATGTGCAAGCGGTTGCGACAGGCAAATGCGGGCTGGGCTGGCAGTAGGGGCGGCGATGTGCAAGTGACAGGGGCTTTGCCGCAGGCAAAAAGAAGGGCCGCGTGGGCGGCCCTTCGGTGCAACGGTGAAACTGAAAGTGCAGGGATCAGCGGCAGCTGGAAGGCACGTACTTGATATTGATGGTGCCAGCTTTGCAGTTCCACTTGACAACGCCATCCGCGGTAAACGGCGATAGTGTGATGGTTTTGCCATAAATGGCGCTGTTGGTCGGCGCGGCGCTGGTGAACGTGGACGTGATGACACCACCGGTTCCGAGCGCGACACTGGTGACATACTTGCCGGTGATGGTCTGCGAGGCGCCGGCGGACAGGTTGCTCGTGGGCAGGACGCCCTTGTTGGCGAAATACTCGGTTGCAGCAACCTTGACGCCGTCCATCAGGGTCACGCCTTCGGACACCTGCGAACGAATCAGGTAGTTCTGGTAGGCCGGGATGGCGATCGCGGCCAGGATCGCGATGATCGCGACCACGATCATCAGTTCGATCAGGGTGAAGCCTTTCTGCATCGATTTCATGGTTGGATTCCTCACTGCTTGTGGTGACTGGTCAACTGGTTGGGATGCCCCAAAGTGCAAGCCCCTGCTGTGAAACTCCCCTGGCCAGCGGGCCAGTGAGCCAGAAGCTCGGATGGAATGAAGCAGCTTTCGTGCCAATCCCCATCGCCGCGCCCCCGCCGGAAAATCTACCCGGTCACGATCCCTTGGGCTTGGGAACCCGTTCACATTTCTTTACACCGGCGATTTCACGTTTGTTGACGTCGTGCGGCAGGTGACGTGGTGCGTCACCCGGAAGCTTTCGTCGTTCTTTCTTTCTCTCGAGGTACCGTGTTTCGCAGGACATTCGCGAAACGTGTGTTCGTCGGGGAAAATCCTGCGCGCGGGAAACAAAAAACGGCCGCGCCCGAGGGCGCGACCGTTGGGAGCCCCCGTTCCTGACCAGAAAGATGCTCCGCGCGGTACCCTGCAGGTTGTGTGCCAAGCCAAGCATGGCAACGGTTTGGACGAATGTCGTCCTTGCCGCGAGCGTCGCTTTCCAAGGGCGCAACGTACCCGCGTATGGCAAAATGCGCAGCTTTCGTGATGCATCGAGGCAAGGATGACGACTCTTCTGGTCACCGGCGGCGCCGGGTTCATCGGCGGCAATTTCGTGCTGCAGGCGGTGGCCGACGGCCTGACCGTGGTCAATCTGGACAAGCTGACCTACGCCGGCAACGTCGATACGTTGAAGCCGCTGGAAGGCAATCCGCGCCATGTGTTCGTGCAGGGCGACATCGGTGAGCGCGCGCTGGTGGCGAGGTTGCTGGCGGAACACCGGCCCGATGCGGTGGTGAACTTCGCGGCCGAATCGCACGTCGATCGATCCATCGACGGGCCCGCCGCCTTCATCGAAACCAACGTGGTCGGCACGCTGGCGCTGCTGGAAGCGGCGCGCGATTACTGGAAGTCGCTGGAGGGCGCGGCGAAGGACGCGTTCCGTTTCCTGCACGTCTCGACCGACGAGGTGTATGGATCGCTGGGTGAAACCGGCAAGTTCACGGAAGAAACGCCGTATGCGCCGAACTCGCCGTACTCGGCATCCAAGGCGTCGAGCGACCATCTGGTGCGCGCGTTCCACCATACCTACGGCTTGCCGGTGCTGACGACGAACTGCTCGAACAATTACGGGCCATACCAGTTTCCCGAGAAGTTGATTCCGCTGATCATCGCGCGCGCACTCAAGGGCGAAGCGCTGCCGGTGTACGGCGACGGCAGGAACATCCGCGACTGGTTGTTCGTGCTGGACCACTGCAGCGCGATCCGCCGCGTGCTGGAATCTGGCAGGATCGGCGAAACCTATAACGTGGGCGGCGATTCCGAGCGCGAGAACATCCACGTCGTGAAAACCATCTGCGCGTTGCTGGATGCGAAGCACCCATTGGCCGATAGGCGCAAGCGCGAGTCGCTGATCGAGTTCGTGAAAGATCGCCCGGGACATGATCGCCGCTACGCGATCGATTCGTCGAAGTTGCAGCGCGAACTCGGCTGGAAGCCGTCAGTCGATTTCGAAACCGGCATCGCCCACACCGTGGACTGGTACCTCGACAACCAACCGTGGGTGCAACGCGTGCTGGACGGAAGTTACCGGATGGAGCGGCTGGGGGAGGGATGTTGAACCTCTATCCCCCGGTAGAGGCGCCGAGTCTTGCTCCCCTCTCCCTCCGGGAGAGGGGTTGGGGGTGAGGGTACGGTGATATCGAGGCGCACCAATCCACCACTGCCTACCCGCCCGCGAAATGCCGCGAGGACATTACGCGAAAAGATGACCGATGCGGAGCATGCCTTGTGGTATCGGCTGCGTGGCAGCCGTCTCGACGGGCTGAAGTTTCGCCGTCAGCATCCGGTCCCGCCCTACATCGTCGATTTTTATTGTGCGGAAGCAAGGCTGGTCGTCGAGTTGGATGGTTCACAACATGGATCTGGGGTGGATGCGGTGCGCAGCGCCAGCCTGGAACGGCAGGGCATGCAGGTACTGCGCTTCTGGGACAATCAGGTCCTGACGGAAATCGATGCGGTCTTGCGCGAGATTTTGTTGGTTGTGCGGGACCGAACCCTCACCCGCCCCTTCGGGGCACCCTCTCCCGGAGGGAGAGGGGAAAAGCAAAGGAACGTAGAGTGACGACAAAAAAAGGCATCATCCTCGCCGGCGGTTCCGGCACGCGGCTGTATCCCGTCACGCAGGCGATCAGCAAGCAGCTGCTGCCGGTGTACGACAAGCCGATGATCTATTACCCGCTCAGCGTGCTGATGCTGGCCGGCATCCGCGAGGTGCTGGTGATCAACACGCCGCACGAGCAGCCCTTGTTCCATCACCTGTTGGGCGACGGTTCGCAGTGGGGCATCGAGATCAGCTACGCGGTGCAGCCGTCGCCGGATGGTTTGGCGCAGGCGTTCCTGATCGGTCGCGAATTCATCGCGGGCGATCCGTGCGCGCTGGTGTTGGGCGACAACATTTTCTTCGGGCACGGCTTCACCGATTTGCTCAAGCGCGCCTCGACCCGCGACCACGGCGCCACGGTGTTCGGTTACCTGGTGCGTGATCCGGAACGCTACGGCGTGGCGGAGTTCGACAAGACGGGGCGCGTGGTGGGACTGGAAGAAAAACCGGCCAAGCCGAAATCCAGTTACGCGGTGACGGGCTTGTATTTCTACGACGGGCGCGTATGCGACTACGCGGCGCAGCTGAAACCCTCGCCGCGCGGCGAACTGGAAATCACCGACTTGAATCGCTGCTACCTCGACGACGGTTCGCTGATGCTGGAACAACTTGGCCGCGGTTACGCGTGGCTCGACACCGGCACCCACGAGTCGATGATGGACGCAGGCAACTACATCGCCACGGTCGAAAACCGTCAGGGCCTGAAAGTGTGCTGCCCCGAGGAAATCGCGTACCAGCACGGCTGGATCGACGATGCGCGCGTGCGCGAACTGGCGGCCCCGCTGGCGAAAACCGGTTACGGGCAGTATTTGTTGCGGTTGATCGATGGATAGGTTGCAAGCGACAAAAGCGCATCCCCCTCGATCCCCCTTCCTTCGGAAGGGGGAGGAGAAGCGCGCGATCCGTCACCCTGTTCGCAAGAAGGGGGAGGGGAGAGCGCCGATGGACGTGCAGCGTTTTTCACCCCCTTCCACAGGAAGGGGGTCGCCACGAAGTGGCGGGGGGATGCACGCCTCCTTCCGCGGGAAGGGCGGAGTGACAGCGAACGCGCGCGCAGCGCGAATGCGCAGCATCGGGGG
>DASUJD010000066.1:0-9152 GCA_036279455.1 Rhodanobacteraceae bacterium
CGAACCCGTGCATGCACTGGTCGCAGAACACGCCGGCGAATTGCTGGGCCTCGCCCATTACCTGTTCCACCGCAGCACCACGATGCTCGGTCCGACCTGTTATCTGCAGGATCTGTTCACCGCCGAAGCCGCGCGTGGCCAGGGCGCAGGGCGGGCTCTGATCGAAGCGGTGTACGCCCACGCCCGCGAGGCCGGGGTGAAACGCGTGTACTGGCAAACCCATGAGACCAATGCCGCCGCGATGCGCCTTTACGACCAAGTCGCGACGAAATCGGGCTTCGTCGTGTACATGCATCTTATTTGATGCGGCGCACAACCCTTATTGTACGCGGCCAGATTTGCGCACGATCAGCATTGCCAACTCCAGCGACTGTTCGTAATTGAGTCGCGGATCGACGGTGGACTTGTAGGCGCGGCCAAGATCGGCCTCGGAGAGATCGCGTGCGCCGCCCATGCATTCGGTGACATCCTCTCCGGTCAGTTCCAGATGCACGCCGCCCAAACGGGTACCTGCGGTTGCATGGATATCGAAAGCCTGCTCCAGCTCGCTGCGGATGTTCGCGAAGCGCCGGGTCTTGACGCCGTTGCCGAGTTTCTCGGTGTTGCCGTGCATCGGATCGCACACCCACAGCACGCGTCGGCCGGTTGCCTTCACCACTTCGATCAGGCGCGGCAGATGTTGCGCGATGCCGCCCGCGCCCATGCGATGGACCAGCGTGAGCCGCCCCGGCTCATCGTCGGGATTCAAGATATCGACCAACTGCCGCAATTGGTCCTCGTGCATCGCCGGCCCGACCTTGATCGCAATCGGGTTGCGGATGCCGCGGCAGAACTCCACGTGCGCGCCATCCAGCGCCGCGGTGCGCATGCCGATCCACGGAAAATGCGTGGACAAATCGAACCAGCCCCACTGGCGCGGCACCTGGCGGGTCAAAGCCTGTTCGTAAGGCAGCAGCAGCGCCTCGTGCGAGGTGTAGAAATCGGCGCGATGAAAGCTTGCGATCGGGCCGGTCAGGGTTTCCATGAAGTGCATGGCGCCGGAGATGCCATCGACCATGCGGCGGTAGTCGGCCGCCAGCGGCGAGCGCTCGACCCACGCGAGGTTCCAGTATTCGGGATGGTGCAGATCCGCAAAACCGCCGTCGATCAACGCGCGCACGAAGTTCATGGTCATCGCCGAACGCGCGTGGCCCTCCAGCATGCGTGCGGGATCGGCACGGCGCGCCGCGGGCGTGAATTCCGGGCCGTTGACCAGATCACCGCGGTACACCGGCAGGGTCACGTCATCAATGGTCTCGGTGTCGGACGAGCGCGGCTTGGCATACTGGCCCGCGAAACGGCCCACGCGCAGCACCGGTTTGCGCAGGCCGTGCACCAGCACCAGGCTCATCTGCAGCAACACCTTCAGACGATTGGCGATCACCTCGTTGTTGCAGTCGGCGAAAGTCTCTGCGCAATCACCACCCTGCAGCAGGAAACGCTTGCCGTCTTGCGCATCCGCCAGAAATTGCCTGAGCGCAAGAACTTCCCACGAAGTCACCAGCGGCGGCAAATGCCCGAGCCGGTCGAGTGCCGCTTGCAGTTCGGCGGGATCATCGTATTGCGGCATCTGCGCCGCAGGATGCGCCTGCCAGCTATCGGCTTTCCATGGCTGCGATTCCCGCACCGGGCGCAATGGCGCGCGTGAACCAGGTTCAGTACCAGCCATGTTCAACTCCTCATTGCGCGCAGCGGACGCGCACCTTCGAATTTATTGCGACGCGGGCGCGGCAGCAATGCCCAAATGCCCAGCAGGATGTACCAGATCAGCGCCCAGCCCGCCATCGACAACCCGAGAAACCGCCAGGGCACCTGCGCGCAGTCTCCGGAGCCACTGAACATCAACTTCACGAACCGGGCAAAGGGCAGCGAACCCGCCTTGACCATCGTCAGCAACGTGTCGAACCCGGCGCCGCAGACCGGCACCTGGTCGGCGGGTAGCGATTGCAACCACAGCTGCCGAGCAGCGATGGCAACGCCGAACGCGGCGCCGATCAGCACCAATGCGACGTAGGCCCAACGGCCGCCGCCGCGCGGCCCATGCAACCCGCCGATCAGGAACCATAACGCCATCCAGATGAATGCCGCCCGCTGCAGCACACACAGATTGCACGGCATCAATCCGAGGTATTGTTCCGAGTACAGCGCATACCCGAGCAGGCCAAGGCAGATCAGCAGGCCAAACAGGAAAGCGACGCGGAAGGACCAGCGCAGTGGGTTCATGGTCGGTACGGCAACAGTCGGACGCATCACGGTAGCGTCTTCACGGCCGCGTGTCATGCGCGGCGCATCAAAAAAGAAACCCCGGCGCGCCGGCCGGGGTGTGAAAGGCATCAAAGAGGCAAAGGATCGGCGGGATCAGTCCTCGGCTGCGGCCTCGACCCTGGGTCGATCAACCAGTTCGACGTAGGCCATCGGCGCGTTGTCGCCATCGCGGAAGCCGCACTTGATGATACGCAGGTAGCCGCCCTTGCGTTCGCGGTAACGCGGACCGAGTTCCACGAACAGTTTGCCGACCGCCTGCTTGTCACGCAGCCGCGCAAACGCCAGGCGGCGGTTGGCCACGCCATCGACCTTGGCCAGCGTGATCAGCGGCTCGGCGACGCGGCGCAAATCCTTGGCCTTGGGCAGGGTGGTGCGGATCAGCTCGTGCTTGATCAGCGAGGCGGCCATGTTCTTGTACATGGCCTCGCGGTGGGCGCTGGTCCGGTTGAATTTGCGTCCGGATTTGAGGTGGCGCATGGTGAGTCTCTCTTTATCGTTATGGAAATCCGGCGCTTGTGTCCGGAGTTCCGCGGTTGCCCGCTTTTGAGTTGAAAACAAGCCCCGTCGAAGCGAGCCTTGTTACTCCCTCTCCCTCCGGGAGAGGGTGCCCCGACAGGGGCGGGTGAGGGTACGCACTTGCCACTTCCGCCGATGCGGAGGCGACCTTCATCGCGCGCGATACCGGACCCTCATCCGGCGCTTCGCGCCACCACGGAGCTCCTGGCCATGGACGGCAGCTCTCCCCGAAGGGAGAAGGGAAAAGCTCGATGCCTCATCCCAGCTGCATGCCTGACGAAATCCCCGCCGGCGGCCAGTTTTCGAGCTTGGTGCCGAGCGCAAGGCCCTTGGCGCCAAGCACGTCCTTGATCTCGGTCAGGGACTTCTTGCCGAGGTTCGGGGTCTTCAGCAGCTCGACCTCGGTCTTCTGCACCAGGTCACCGATGTAGTAGATGCTCTCTGCCTTGAGGCAGTTGGCCGATCGCACCGTGAGCTCCAGATCGTCGATCGGACGCAGCAGCAGCGGCGGAATACCGGTCTTGTCCTGCTCGGACTCGATCGCGTCGCGGCTCTTGAAATCGCCGAACACCGACAACTGCTCGTGCAGCGTCTGCGCAGCCTGGCGCACGGCCTCGTCGACCGCAACGGTGCCGTTGGTCTCGACATCGAGCACCAGCTTGTCGAGGTTGGTGCGCTGCTCGACGCGCGCAGCATCCACCGAGTAGGCAACGCGGCGCACCGGGCAGAACGAGGCATCGATCTGCAGCCGGCCGATCGGACGTGCTTCTTCGTCCGGATTCACGCGGCTGACCGCCGGCTGGTAACCGATGCCGCGACGCGCCTTCAGGCGCATGTTCAGCGCAACGTCCTTGGTCAAGTGGCAGATCACGTGCTCGGGGTTGACGATTTCCACCGTATGATCGGTGGTGATGTCGCCCGCGGTCACCACGCTCTTGCCCTTCTTGGAAAGGGAGAGGTTGGCTTCGTCGGCGCCGTTCAGGCGAATCGCGACGCCCTTCAGGTTCAACAGCACGTCGATCACGTCTTCCTGCAAACCTTCCAGCGTGGTGTATTCGTGCAGCACGCCTTCGATTTCGGCCTCGACGATCGCGGCGCCCGAAATGGACGACAGCAGAACGCGCCGCAGTGCATTGCCGAGCGTGTGCCCGTAGCCGCGTTCCAGCGGCTCGACGACGACGCGCGCGTGATTGGGTCCGACGGGCTCGACTTTGAGACCACGCGGACGCAAGACCTGGGTGGAAGAGACTGCCATGGGCTACTCCGGAAGATCACAGGTGGAGCCGCGCAGGATTCGGGCTCCGATGGTTCAACGCCGGAACGGCCCCGCCGTCCGGCTTGCGTCGCTGGCGCAGGCAACGACCGCGAGGCCGCGCCGCGCCGGATGCGACGTATTACTTCGAATACAACTCGACGATCAGCGCTTCGTTGATGTCAGTGGGCAGGTCGGCACGATCCGGCATGGCCTTGAACACGCCCGCCACGTTCCTGGCATCGACCTCGATCCAGCCTGGGCGTAGATCCATGCTTTCGGAAACCTTCAAGGCCTCCTGCACCCGCAACTGTTTTTGCGCGCGCTCGGTAAGCTTGACCTCGTCACCGGGGCGAATCGCCAGCGACGGCACGTTTGTCTTCTTGCCGTTGACCAGGATCGCCTTGTGCGACACCAGCTGGCGTGCTTGCGCACGGGTAACGGCGAAACCCATGCGATACACGACATTGTCGAGACGTGCTTCCAGCATGCGCAACAGGTTTTCGCCGGTGTTGCCCTTGAGCTGGGTGGCCTTCTTGTAATAGTTGCCGAACTGGCGTTCGAGCACGCCATACATGCGCTTGACCTTCTGCTTCTCGCGCAACTGCACCGCGTAGTCGGAAGGGCGCGAGCGCCGCGTACCGACACCATGCTGGCCAGGCTTGTTGTCGAATTTGCATTTGGAGTCGATCGCGCGCGCCGGGCTCTTCAGCGAAAGATCGTATCCTTCACGACGGGCAAGCTTGCAGGTGGGACCACGGTAACGTGCCATAGTATTTCCGAAAAGTCAGGCCAGGGAGCTCGTGGCCATGGATGGTGGCTTCAAAGGCCGTTTTTGACTCAAGCGATCAGCGACGATCGCAACAATCAAACCCTCCGCTTCTTGGGCGGACGGCAACCGTTATGCGGAATCGGGGTGACATCGACGATGTTGGTGACCTTGTAACCGAGCGCATTCAACGAACGCACCGCCGATTCGCGCCCCGGACCGGGACCCTTGATGCGCACTTCCAGCGACTTCACGCCGTAGTCCAGCGCCACGCGCCCGGCCTTTTCCGCCGCCACCTGAGCAGCGAACGGCGTGGATTTGCGCGAACCGCGGAAACCCGCCCCACCGGCGGTCGCCCACGACAGCGCATTGCCCTGGCTGTCGGTGATGGTGACGATGGTGTTGTTGAAAGATGCCTGGACGTGCGCAACGCCATCAACGACGATGCGCTTGGTTTTCTTCTTCGGTTTGGCAGATGGTTTGTCCATGGATTGTCCGGTTGAGATGTTTCTGTGCAACGATGCGCACCCATCACGGCGCGCGTGGCATTACTTCCTGATGGCGCGACGCGGACCCTTGCGTGTACGCGCGTTGGTGCGGGTGCGCTGGCCGCGTGCAGGCAGACCGCGACGATGGCGCAAGCCACGATAGGTTCCGAGGTCCATCAGCCGCTTGATGCTGATGCCGACCTCGCGGCGCAAATCGCCCTCCACCGTGACCTTCGCCACTTCGCGGCGCAGGTTCTCGACCTCGATGTCGGACAGCGACTTGACGGGTGTGGACGGGTCAACACCTGCCGCTGCGCAAATCTTGCGCGAACGGGCACGACCTATGCCGTAGATGCTCTGCAGACCGATCCGGATGTGCTTGTTGACCGGCAGATTGACGCCCGCGATACGTGCCATGCTGTGGGTACTCCACCCTGAATACATTACTGATTCGGCAAACTGTTAATTATAGCCTGAAAACTGCTGTCAAGGGAAGCCGGGGTGCCACCCGGTGAAACCCGGCCGGATTTCCACCCGGCTGACCCCCGCTTCATCGGTATGCCGCTCAACCCCGTCGCAGATTGGCCTTCTTCAGCAAACTTTCGTACTGGTGCGAGACCAGGTGAGCGGATACCTGCGCCCGGAAATCCATGGCGACCACCACCACGATCAGCAGCGAGGTACCGCCGAAATAGAACGGCACGTTCCACTCGGTCTGCATGAACGTCGGAATCAGGCACACCGCAGCCAGATACACCGCGCCGGCGCCGGTCAGGCGGGTCAGCACGGCGTCGATGTAGTCGGCGGTCGCTTTGCCCGGACGCATGCCCGGGATCAACGCGCCGGAACGCTTCAAGTTGTCCGCGGTCTCCTGCGAATTGAACACGATCGCGGTGTAGAAGAACGCGAAAACAATGATCATCGCGGCATACAGGATCATGTAAGGCGGCTCGCCCGGCGTCAGCGCGGTGGTCAGCCGTTGCAGCCAGTGCATGTGGCTGGCATTGGAAAACCAGCTCGAAGCCGTGGCCGGGAACAGGATCAGCGACGACGCAAAGATCGGCGGAATCACGCCCGACATGTTGATCTTCAGCGGCAGGTGCGAACTCTGGTTCTGGTATGCCTTGGCGCCGCCTTGCCGACGCGCGTAATTGACCGTGATGCGGCGCTGCGCGCTTTCCATGAATACGCAGAACGCGGTCACCGCCAGCACGATCACCACCACCAGCAGCACCTTGATCGGCGACAATGTTCCGTTGCTCGCCATCGTGAAGGTCTGGGTGAGCGCCTGTGGCAGGCCCGCGACAATGCCCGCGAAGATGATCAGCGAGATGCCGTTGCCGATGCCGCGCTCGGTCATCTGCTCGCCCAGCCACATCAGGAACATGCTGCCGGCCGTGAGCCCGATCACCGAAGCGAAGATGAAGCCGAAGCCGGGGTCGTAGACGATCGGGACACCGCCCGACAGGCCCTGTTTCTGCAGCGCCATCGCCACGCCGAAGGCTTGGAAGGCCGACAGGCCGACCGTGCCCCAGCGGGTATATTTGGTCATGATGCGCTGGCCGGACTGACCTTCCTTTTTCAGCTGCTGCCAGCTCGGCAGCACCGAGCCCATCATCTGCACCACGATCGATGCCGAGATGTAAGGGATCACGCCCAGCGCAAACAGCGAGAAGCGCGCCAGCGCGCCGCCCGAGAACATGTTGAACATGTTCAGCAGGCCGCCGCCTTGTTGGATCATCCGGGTCATCGCTTCCGGATTGACACCGGGAACGGGAATGAACGAGCCCAGCCGGAACACGATCAACGCGCCGACCAGGAACAGCAGGCGTTGGCGCAGCTCGGTCATCTTGCCGAACTGGGCCAGCGGATTGTTGGATTGGGGACCTGCCACGATTACTTGTCTCGATGATTCATCTGAAGCGTGTGTAGGAGCGGGCCATGCCCGCGATCGGTCGCGGGCATGGCCCGCTCCTACGGGAAATCTCAATCAACGCTGCCGCCGGCAGCTTCAATCGCTGCCTTGGCGCCTGCGGTCGCCTGGATGCCGCTGACTTTCACGGCACGCCCGATCTCGCCTTTCTTCACGATCTTGACGCGTTTGGCGCGGTCGTCGATCAGTCCGGCTTCGCGCAGCGCCGCCACATCGATCGCATCCTTCTTCAGCCCCGCGATCTGGTACAGGAAAACCTGCTGCGCCTGGACCTGCATTTTCGAATGGAAACCGACCTTGGGCAGGCGACGCTGCAGCGGCATCTGGCCACCTTCGAAACCGATGGTGTGGGTGTTGCCCGCGCGCGCGTGCTGGCCCTTGTGGCCACGGCCCGCGGTCTTGCCGAGGCCGGAACCGATGCCACGCGCGACGCGGCGGCCCTGCTTGCGGGCACCCTTGGCGGGTTTCAATGTATTCAGACGCATGGCGAAACTCCAATACAGGGCTCGGGACCCGGGACCCCGGACTCGGGAGAAGCAGCCATTTCGCCAGCTGCAATCCCCGCTGTCCGCTTATTAGTCTTCAACGCGAACCAGGTAATTCACGGTGTTGATCAGACCGCGCACCTGCGGGCTGTCTTTCAATTCGCGCACGTCGCCGGTGCGGTTCAGGCCCAGCGCCTTCACACTGAGACGGTGTCGAGACTGCACGCCTCGCAGGCCGCCCACGAGACGCACTTTCACGGTGCCGGTGGTGGTGGACTTCTTAGCCGCCATGACCCAGCTCCTCGACCTTCTTGCCACGCTTGGCCGCAATGTATTGCGGACTCGCGACCGACTGCAGACCCTTGATGGTGGCGCGCACCAGGTTGATCGGATTGCGCGAACCGACTGCCTTGGCCAGCACGTCCTTCACCCCGACCACTTCCAGCACCGCGCGCATCGCACCGCCGGCGATCACGCCGGTACCTTCCGACGCCGGCTGCATGAACACGCGGGCCGCGCCATGGTTGGCTTTGACGGCGTACCAGATGGTGCCGTTGTTCAGGCCCACCGTGACCATGTTGCGGCGCGCACGCTCCATCGCCTTCGAGATCGCCACCGGCACTTCACGTGCCTTGCCGTATCCGAAGCCGACCCTGCCGGCGCCATCGCCCACCACGGTCAGCGCGGTGAAGCTCATCTGCCGACCGCCCTTGACCGTTTTGGCCACGCGGTTGACGGCGATGAGTTTCTCCAGCATCCCATCGGAATTGTCGCGATCGTCTCTTGCCATGTGTTTCACCTTGCGCCCGCGAAATGCGGGCATTTGCTTGCGGCATCAAGCCGCTTGGAGTTGTTGTATAAAAAACGGGGATTGGGGATGGGTAGCGGGGGCGTACTGGCAAAACGTTCGATCAATGCGCCCCCACTACCCGTCCCCCATCCCATGCTTCAGAATTTCAAACCTGCCTCACGCGCGGCATCGGCCAGGGCCGCAACACGCCCGTGATACCTGAATCCCGAGCGGTCGAATGCAACCGACTCGACGCCCGCGGCGCGTGCCTTTTCGGCGACAGCCTTGCCCACCGCCGCAGCGGCGGACTTGTTCTTTGTGCCCTTCAGGCCATCCTTGACGGCCTTCTGGATGGTCGAAGCGGCGGCCAACACGGTCTCGCCATCGGCGGCGATCACCTGCGCGTAGATGTGCTGGCCGCTGCGATGGACGCTCAAACGCGGCACCGCCAGCTTGCGGATGTGCGCGCGCGCAGACTTGGCGCGGCGCAGACGCGATGTTTTCTTGTCGATCATGATCAGGCCTTTTTCGCTTCTTTCAGCGTGATGCGCTCGCCGGCGTAACGCACGCCCTTGCCCTTGTAAGGCTCCGGCGGACGGAACGCGCGGATCTTGG
>DASUJD010000067.1:0-25566 GCA_036279455.1 Rhodanobacteraceae bacterium
CTCGACCTGAGCGGTAGCGGCACGCTCACCGACAAGAACGCCGGGACCAAGGCTTTCTCGAGCCTGGGCAGTCTGGTGCTGGGCGACGGCGGCAATGGCGGCCTGGCCAGCAACTATACGTTGGTTGGCGGCAGCGACACATTGACCATCACTCCCAAGTCGATCACCGTCACCGCCGCGGCTGCGAACAAGGTCTACGACGCCACCACGGGCGCGACCCTTACCTCGCTGGGCAGCACCGGCGTGTTGAGCGGCGATATGGTCGCGTTCGATCACGGCACCGCGACCTTCGCCGATGCCAACGCGGCGACTGGCAAGACCGTGACGGTCACCGGCATCGGCAAGGGCGGCGCCGACGCCGGCAACTACATCATCAATACAACGGCCACCACCACCGCCAACATCACGCCATTCGTGCTGAATCTTTCCGGCACGCGCGTCTACGACGGCACCACCGACGCGGACGCCAACCTGTTCGGCACCAGTGGCGTGCTGGCCGGCGTGGCCGGTGAAACGATCCAGTTGAGCGGTACGGGCCAAATGGCGGACAAGAACGTCGGCACCACCAAGGCTTTCGCGAGCCTGGGCAGCCTGGTGCTGAGCGATGGCAGCGGTCTGGCCGGCAACTATACGTTGGTCGGCGGCAGCGACACGTTGACCATCACGCGGCGCTCGCTGACGGTTACCACCACGCCGGTCAGCCGTGACTACGACGGCACCAAGTTCGTCGCCCTCACTGGCTCGATCCTGTCGAATCTGGTTTCCGGCGACGACGTGATGCTGGGCAGCGCCACCCAGGGCCTGTTCGCCGACAAGAATGCCGGCACCGGCAAGGCCATCACCACGGCCATGACCATCAGCGGCGGCGACATCGGCAATTACAGCTTCACGCAACCGACGGGTCTGGTGGCGGATGTCGATCCACTGGCGATCACGGTCGCTGCCACGGCAGCGGACAAAATCTACGACACCACGACGGGTGCGACGCTCACCTCGCTGGGCAGCAGCGGCGTGATTGCGGGCGACACGGTGAACTTCACGTCGGCCGGCGCGACCTTCGCCGATGCCAACGCGGCGAACGGCAAGACCGTGACCGTCAGCGGCATCGCCAAGACCGGCACCGACGCCGGCAACTACACCATCAACACCACGGCCACCACCACGGCCGACATCGCCCCCGTGGTGCTGAACCTTGCCGGCACGCGCATCTACGACGGGACGACTGATGCGGACGCCAGCTTGTTTGGCACCGGCGGTGTACTGGCCGGTATTGCTGGTCAGACGCTCAACCTGAGCGGTGGAGGTCACGTCGGCGACAAGAACGTCGGCAACGCCAAGATTTTTACCGATTTGGGCAGTCTGATTCTTGGTGACGGTAGCAATGGCGGTCTGGCAAGCAACTACACACTGGTGGGCGGCACTGATACGTTGACCATCACACCGAAGGCGATCACCGTCTCGGCCATCGTGCAGGACAAGGTCTATGACGCCGGCACGGCTGGCATTGCGACGCTGGGCAGCACCGGGGTGCTCACTGGCGACGCGGTGAACTTCGGCTACGGCACGGCGACCTTCGCCGATGCCAACGCCGCGACCGGCAAGACCGTGACCGTCAGCGGCATTGACAAGACCGGCACCGACGCCGGCAACTACACCATCAACACTACGGCCACCGCCACGGCCGACATCACGCCATTCGTGCTGAACCTGTCTGGCACGCGCGTCTACGACAGCACGGCCGGTGCGGACGCCAGCCTGTTCGGCGACAACGGCGTGCTGGAAGGCGTCAATGGTGAGCGCCTGACGCTGTCGGGTGCCGGCAGCCTCACCGACAAGAATGTCGGCACGCACAAGCCATTCGCTTCCACGGCTGGTTTCACCTTGGCCGGCAATGGCACGACTTTGGCCTCCAACTACACCCTGGTCGGCGGCAGCGACTGGGTCACGATTACGCCGGCGACGCTGGCGGTGACTGGCACAAAAGCCACCGATCGCAGCTACGACGGAAGCCGCGTCGACACGCTTTCCGGGGCGACCCTTGCAGGGCTGCTCGGCAACGACGATGTCACCCTCGGGAACGCCGCGTCGGGCTTGTTCGCCGATGCGAACGCGGGCACCGACAAGGCGGTGACCACGGCGATGACGATCGGCGGCAAGGACTCCGGCAATTACGTGCTGCAGCAACCGGGAAACCTGGTGGCCGACATCAGCCGGCGCCCCGTCACGGTGACCGCAACCGGCACGGACAAGATGTTCGACGGCAATACCACCGACACGGTAACGCTGGCAGGCGAGGGCGTGGTATCGGGCGACGAGGTCGGCTTCAGCCACGAAGCGGCCAACTTCTCGGACAGCAACGTCGACGACGACAAGACGGTGACGGTGACGGGCATCCGCCTAACCGGTGCCGATGCGGGCAACTACGTGCTGGTCGATCCGGTCGTCACGACGACCGCCAGCATTACCGGCGCCCAACTTTCTGCGTTCGGTGTCGACAACGGCGTGCTTGCCTACTTGCAGGGTCCGATTCAGCCGGCCACCGTCACCACGCCTTACGGTTTGGCCATCCAGCATCGCGAGGGTCCCTTCACCGGCAACCGCAAGATGCTGCATCGGCCGATCGAGCGCCACCGCATCCGCCGGGATTTCACTTCCGGCATGGCGCTGAATGTGGTCGATGGTGGCGTGCGTATGCCCGCCCGGAGCAAGCCCTGAAGGGCCGGGCACATCCGCTGACCGTCTTCCATCCAGCATTCGAACGGAACGTACAACATGAAGTCATCCCACCTCCTGCACCGGGGTCTGTTCGCCGTCACGGTCTCGCTGGCCCTGGCCGGTACCGTGCACGCCCAGCAAGCCGTGCCACCGCCATCGCAGTTGCCGAACGCCGGCCAGTTGCTGCAGCAGGTGCCACGGCAGCCGGAGACGGCGCCGCGCTCCGACCTCGATCTGCGGATGCTGCGCACGCGACACGCGCACGCGCAGGATACGCAAGCCTTTCTCGTCAAGCGCATCCGGATTACCGGTAATACGCTGCTGTCCACCCGGGTCCTGCATGCGCTGGTGTCCGGCAGCGAGGGACGCCGGCTGACGTTGGGCCAATTGCAAGGCCTGGCCGACCGCATCAGCGCTGCCTACCACGCGGCCGGCTATCCGCTCGCCCGCGCCTACGTGCCGGCGCAGACGCTGCGCGACGGCGTGGTGGAGATCGACGTGGTCGAGGCGCGCTACGGAAAGGTCGTGCTGCAGAACCACAGCAGTGTCTCGGACAAGACGTTGCGCAAGGTGCTGGCGCCGCTGCAGCCGGGGCAGCCGGTCGCGAATCGTCCGTTGGAACGCAGTCTGCTGTTGCTGTCCGACGTTCCCGGCGCGACCACCAGCTCGGTGGTGCGCCCGGGCGATCAGCCCGGCACCTCGGACCTGGTGGTCGACGTGGCCGCGGCGCCGCGTTACACCGGCACCATTGGCGCCGACGATTTCGGCAACCGCTATACCGGCCGCGCCCGTATCAGCGGCAGCTTCGACGTCAACGGTCTGCTGCATCGCGGCGACTTGCTGCAGGTCGATGCGGCCAGTTCGGGCGGTGGCATGAGTTATTTCCAGGGCGGCTACCGGATGCTGCTCGACGGACAGGGCACCACGCTGCGCGCCGGCGTGTCGACCCTGCATTACCACCTGCGCAACGGATTGGAAGCACTCGACGCGCACGGTTCGGCGCTCGTCGGCAGCTTGACGCTGGCCCATCCGTTCATCCGCAGCACCGCCGGCAATCTGTATGGCCAGATCGAGTTCGATCGCAAGTTATTGAAGGACGACATCGAGGCAGCGCTGCTGCACAACGATCGCGATCTCGACGTATGGTCAGCGACGCTGGCGGGCGACCAGCGCGATGCCCACGGCATCACCAATTTCCGCCTCGGCGCCTCGCGCGGCAAGGTCGACTTCACCGACATGCTCGCCGAAGTCATCGACCAACTGACGGCGCGTACCGCAGGGGAATATTCCCGTTACGTGGTGTCGGCGTCGCGCCTGCAGCAACTCGATCCCGTCAACGCCATCTACGTCGGCTACAGTCGCCAGTGGGCCAGCAAGAACCTGGACACGTCGGCGCAGTTCTTCCTGGGTGGACCGGACACGGTGCGCGGCTATGACGCTGGCGCGCTGTCGGGTTCACAAGGCGATCTTCTGACCGCCGAATTTCGCCATGATTTCCATCTGCCGCGCACGCCGGGGCGCTGGCAGGCCACGCTGTTTGCAGATACCGGTCGTGTCGAGGTCTACAAGGACTCCTTTGCCGGCGGCGTGAACAGCGGTCGCGCCAGCGGTGCCGGCATTGGCCTGCACTGGGCGACGCCGCGCGAGTGGTTCGTCGACGTCACGGCATCCAGGCCCATCGGTGCGGCACCGGACCTGCTGAATGGCGTCGACAGCGGAACGCGGTTCTGGGTGCAGCTGCGCAAGGGCTTCTATTGAGCTGCTGCAGCGCGTCGCGGGGGTGACATCGGCAGCTGCGAATCATCGGGCTCCGCAGGCAACGAGCAGCTTGTGCGCATTGGCTATACTTTCGCGATGACGACCGTCTTCATCGCACCTGCCATTCCTTTCAACGTGCGGGGCCGTGTTGCGAGTCGGCGACCCTGCGGGGGGACCGCGCCGCATGAGTGATGGCAAGTCTGTTTGCGGAACCCTGTTCATCGTCGCGGCGCCTTCGGGCGCGGGCAAATCCACGCTGGTGAACGCGTTGCTGGAGCGCGAACCGGGCATCGTGTTGTCGATTTCACACACCACGCGCAGGCCCCGTCCGGGTGACACGGATGGCGTGCAGTATCACTTTGTCGATCGCGCGACATTTGAGCGCATGGTTGCACGCGGCGAGTTTCTGGAACACGCCGAAGTGTTCGGCAACTGCTACGGCACCTCGCGCGGCGCGGCGGCGCCAATCCTGGCGACCGGGCATGACGTGCTGCTGGAAATCGACTGGCAGGGTGCAGCGCAGGTGCGGCGGGCCATGCCGGAATGCGTGTCGGTCTTCATCCTGCCGCCTTCGCGCGCGGAACTGGAGCGCCGCCTGCGCGCGCGCGCCACCGACAGCGAAGCCACCATCGAGAAGCGGCTTGTAGCCTCGCGCGAGGAAATTGCCCACGCCGACGAATTCGATTGCATCGTGGTGAATGATCGCTTTGAAGATGCCGTCGCGCAACTGCGGGCCATCGTGCATGCCGCGCACACGGGACGGCCGCTGCCCGGTAATCGCCATGCGGAACTGATCGCGCAGCTGCTGGCTTGATGCAACTTCGCTCCGCTAATCTAGCAATCTTGTGAATGGAATTCCCGGCTTGCGATGAACGCCGCTGTCGTCAATCACGAATCGCCCGCTGACGCCCTTGTGCAGGTGCGCGGGCTGCGTACACGCATCGGCGCGAAAATGATTTTCGACGGGCTCGACCTGGACGTGTCGCGCGGTAGCGTCACCGCGATCATGGGTCCGTCCGGCACCGGCAAGACCACGTTGCTCAGGCACCTGACCGGACAATTGCGTCCGGATAAAGGCAGCGTGCGGGTGGATGGCACGGAGGTGACGCAACTGTCGCGGCGCGCACTGTTTTCACTGCGTGAACGCATTGGTTTCCTGTTCCAGAACTCGGCGCTGCTGACCGACTTCAGCGTGTTCGAGAACGTCGCGTTTCCGTTGCGCCAGCATGCGCAGCTGCCGGAAGAGCTGTTGCGCAACATTGTGCTGACCAAGTTGCAGGCGGTCGGCCTGCGCGGCGCAGCCGGTTTGATGCCGAGTGAGCTTTCAGGCGGCATGGCGCGACGGGTGGCGTTGGCGCGCGCGATCGTGTTCGACCCGATGTTGATCCTTTACGATGAACCGTTCGTGGGGCTGGACCCTATCGCGCTGAATCAGGTATTGCGCCTGATCCGTACGCTCAACAAGACACTCGGGATCACTTCGATCCTGGTCGCGCATGAGTTGGCCGCGATCCGGCAGGTGGCTGATCGCGTGTACCTGATCGCCAACGGCAAGCTGGTCGCGCAGGGCGCGCCGGACGAACTCGAACACCAGGATTCACCGTGGACGCGGCAGTTTTTCGGCGGCGAGGCGGATGGTCCGGTGCCATTCCATTACCCGGCGCCGGATTATGCGACCCAGCTGGGCCTTGCGGGAGCGCATCGGTGAACACCGGCTTGCGGCGTCACTGGCTGTTGCAGGGCATCATCTCACTCGGCGAGTGCGGACTGTTTTTTGTCGCGGTGCTGGGCGCGCTGCCGAAGAGCTTGCGTTACTGGCGCGAGCTGTGCCGGCAGATCTGGTTCGTGGGTGCGATGAGCCTGGTGATCGTGATGACCTGCGGGCTGTTCGTGGGCATGGTGCTGGCGCTGCAGCTTTACTACACGCTGTCGATCTTCGGCGGCACCGCGGCGCTCGGAACCGTCGTGGCGCTTTCATTGTTCCGCGAGCTGGGGCCGGTGGTGACGGCGTTGCTGGTGGCCGGTCGCGCCGGCACCGCAGTCACTGCGGAAATCGGATTGATGCGTGCCACCGATCAGCTGGATGCGATATCGATGATGGCGGTCGATCCGCTGGCCTACGTCGCCTCGCCGCGTTTCCTGGCGGGGGTGATCGCGATGCCGATGCTGGCGTGCGTGTTCAATGCCATGGGCATCTTCGGCGGCCACCTGATCGGCGTCACGTGGCTCGGTCTCGACAACGGCACTTTCTGGGGCAACATGACCTCGGCGGTGTCGCTGCAGCGTGACATTCTCGACGGGTTGTACAAGAGCATCGTGTTCGGCGGCGTGGTCAGCCTGATCGCGGTATTCCAGGGTTACACCGCACCTCCCACCAGCGAGGGCGTGGCCTATTCGACCACCCGCACGGTGGTGTTTTCGTCGATCGTGATCCTGGCGTTCGACTTCGTGATGACGACTTTCATGACCTGATCCGCACCCAGCATTGGTGATTGCATGAACCCAAGACCTTCTTACGCAATCGGGACGGGATTGTTCATCCTGCTCGGTTTCGCCGCGTTGGCGTACCTGGCGACGCAGACGACCTCGGTGGCCAACGTCCGCCATGGCGACAGCTACGTCATCAAGGCACGATTCCAGAACATCGGGCAGCTGAAGGAGCGCGCGCCGGTCAAGATTGCAGGCGTGCGCATCGGCGACGTGCAATCCATCCAGCTGGAACCGCGACGGATGGACGCGCTGGTGATGATGTCGATCAGCAGGAAATACGAGGACATTCCCGACGACTCCTCGGCGGTGATATTCACCAGCGGTTTACTGGGCGACCAGTACGTTGGCATCGAACCGGGCGGTTCTCCGACGTTCCTGAAAAACGGCGACGAGATGGTGCTCACGCAATCCGCGATGAGCATCGAAAACCTGATCGGCAAGTTCCTGGGCAACGGCGGCTTGAAATCCGGCAATTCGGGCGCGACATCCACGTCGAGCGCGCCGCCGGCGTCCGGCAAGCCTTGACGACAACTTTGTCTTGCGGCAGGTCGCGAGAACCGAGGAGATGGACATGCTGAAACGTTTCGCGCTGTTGATGGCGGCAGCATTGCTGGCTGGGTCGTTTGCCGCGCCCGCCTTCGCGGCCGCCGGGCAGACGCCGCAACAGATCGTGCAGTCGATCGCCGGTCAGCTGGCCACTGCCATCCAGGGGCACCAGGCCGAATTGCGCGAGCACCCCGAGCAGGTGATCAAGATTGTCGACAAGGTCGTGTTGCCGCATTTCGACATGGATTACGCTTCGCTGCTGGTGCTGGGCCGGCACGCGCGCGAGGCCACGCCGGCCCAGCGCGTCGCGTTTGCGCGTGCGTTCTACGGCGCGTTGACCCATCGCTACGCCGAAGGGCTGCTCGCCTACACGCGCGGATCGGTGAAAGTCTTGCCGGCGCAGGGGCCGCTCGATCAGCGCCGCACCATCGTGCGTACCCGGGTTGCACTTGCCAACGGCAAGAGCCTCTCGGTGGATTACGCATTCCGCAAGACGGCATCCGGCGAGTGGAAAGCCTACGACGTGATCATCGAAGGCATTTCCTACATCACCAATTACCGCAACCAGGTCGATGCCGAAATCCGCCAGGAGGGCATTGAAGGCCTGATCAAGCGTCTGCAAACCGAGGGCGCGAGTGCCGTCGACCAGATGCAACGGCAGGACGGCGGACACTGACGCCATGCGCGATGTGCCGGACTCCGTCGATGCCCTCACGCTCGATCAGCCCGATCGCGACACGCTGGCACTTGTCGGCGCCCTGACTTTCACAACCGCGGCTCGCGCGTTTGGCGAAGGCGGCCGGGCGTTGACTGCAGGTCGGCAGACACGGCTCGATCTGGGCGGTCTGGTTCGCGCCGACAGCGCCGGGCTGGCTTGCGTACTGGCGCTGGCTGCCTTCGCCAACCGGGCGGGCCGGCGGCTGCGCGTTGTGCATTGGCCGGAGGGGTTGCGCTCGCTGGCGGCGGTATGTGACGTCGTGGATTTGCTCGACACGCCCGTTGCGACGGGCTGACCGGCTTCAGCCGCTCGAAACTGCCGGCGCCGGCTGTGCGGGGTTTTGACGAACCGGTGCCGGGATTGCGGTACCGGTCGAGGTCGCGCTGGCCGGAACGCCCACGCTGGCCGCCGATGCGGGCGGCTGCGACGACGCTGACGAGGCAGGCGCGTCGTTGACGCCGTGTGATTTTTCGTACGCCTTCTGTTGCCGCAGCAACTGGTCGAAATCCTGGTCGTTCTCTTCACCGGGGCCGGTGCCCTGCAACTCCTCGATCGCAGACAGTGGCGGGTTGCCGTAATAGATCTTGTACAGACGGTTCTGTCGGTAGGCGTCGCGCAGGAATGCGTATGGGTCGTAGGATGAATCCAGCACCGGATCCAGCGGCAACGCGCCTGCGCGCAAGCTCACGAGGTAGATGAGCGACGGAAGGTATTGTGCCTGCCATTTGAGATCGTGCTCGCGCGCATACCAGCCCATCGGGTCGAAGTAAGTGTCCACCGGGAGCCGCCACACATCGCGCAGCGTGGTCGGGCCGATGAACGGCAGCACCAGATACGGCCCTTCGGGCGCGCCCCATTGCGCCAGCGTTACCCCGAAATCGGTGGGGTGCGCGGGCAACTGCATGTGGCTTGCCGGGTCGAAGATGCCGAGCACGCCGGCGGTGGTGTTGACGAGAAAACGCGCGGTGGACTGCAACGCCGGCAGCGGCCGGCCCTGCAAAACTTCGTTGATGATGGTGATCGGGGTACGCAGGTTGGCGAAAAAGTTGCCGATCAGCACGCGTTCCTTCGGGCCGGTGATCTTGACGTAGGCCTTGGCTGCAGGACGAATTGCCACCTTGTCCGCGAAACGGTTGAACGCGAACATCTTGCGATTGAAATGTTGCAGCGGATCATCGGTGCGCGGCGGGGCGACCGCGCAGGCCGCAAGAACGCAAGCCATGGCCGCGACGATGATGCTGTGCGCGATTCGGAAACGGCGTGTGCTTGGCATTCGTCGTCTATGTGGCCTGTGGGTTCGTGTTGCAACGGTGCAATTCTAGAACGCATCGGTCCAGAAATTGTCGGAATGGGCAATTTCGGGGTGGCAGCCGTTCAGGTGGATGCGCGCAGCCCGTCGACAAATCCTGCCGTGCTGTTACAATCTGGAGGTTTGCGATACAATCGGAGCCGTACATGGCACGCATCACAGTGGAAGACTGCCTCAGGGTAGTCGACAACCGTTTCGAACTGGTCCTGATGGCCACGCGTCGCGCGCGTCAGCTTGAAAACGGCGTCGAACCGACCATCAACCCGGAGAACGACAAGCCGACGGTGCTGGCTCTGCGTGAAATCGCCGACCATACCATCGACATGCCGACCATCGACGAGATCGACCGCGTCGAACGCGAACGCCGCGACCGGGAGGCCATGGAGTGGGCCGCCGCGGAAGTGGACGAAGACATGTCCAAGGGCCTCGACGAAGCCTGACCCGCGGGTGGTTTTTTGCTGCACCGTTCCGGTGCAGCCTGGAACAAACCAGTCGTCATTCCGGACGCGGCAGAGCCGTGGGTCGCCTGCACGCAGGCTCCTGCAACGAGGCTTTGCAGGAACCTGCGTGCAGGCGGCGCAAACCCTGCGTCGCCCATGACGATCCCGCCGACATCGTGTCCGCTCGATATTGACTCGCACGCGGCGCATGTCTAGCTTGCAAACATGCGCAAGCGCAAATCGAAACCAGAAGTTGCCCAGACGCTGCAGCCGGTGGCCGAACCGGGCGACATCGACACGCTCGCCGCCCAGCTCGCGACCTATCTCTCGCCGGAGCAGATCGAACGGGTGCGCGGAGCCTACACGGTGGGTGCGCGTGCACACGCGCGTCAGCGCAGGAAGAGCGGTGAGCCGTACATCACCCATCCGCTCGCGGTGGCCACGATCCTGGCTGGTTTGCGGCTCGACGCCGAGACGATCATTGCGGCGATCCTGCACGACACGCTGGAGGATACCGGTCTCACCCGCGTGCAGCTGGAGACCAGCTTCGGCAGCACCGTGACCGAACTGGTCGATGGCGTCACCAAACTGGAGCGCGTCGATTTCGCCAGCCGCCTCGAAGCCGACGCGGAAAGCTTCCGCAAGATGCTGCTGGCGATGGCACGCGACCTGCGCGTGATCCTGATCAAGCTGGCCGACCGCCTGCACAACATGCGGACGTTGTCGGCGATGGCGCCGGACGCGCGCCGCCGGATCGCGCGCGAGACGCTGGAAATCTATGCGCCGATCGCTGCGCGCCTGGGCATGAATGCGATCCGCGCCGAACTGCAGGATCTCGGCTTTCGCAGCCTGTACCCCGACCGCTACAAGATCATCGCCTCGCGCATCAAACGCACCGTGGGAAACCGCCGCGAGTCGATGGTCAGGATCGAGCACGCATTGACCGAGCGCCTGGCCAGCGATGGCATTCCGGTGCGCATCATCAGCCGCATCAAGGCGCCCTACAGCATCTGGTCGAAGATGCGCAGCGAGCACAAGACCTTCGAACAGTTGATGGACGTGTATGGATTCCGTCTGGTGACCGACACGGTTGCGCACTGCTATCAGGCGCTGGGTTCGGCGCATTCGCTGTTCAAGCCGGTGGAGGGGCGGTTCAAGGATTTCATCGCGATTCCCAAGACCAACGGTTACCAGTCGCTGCACACGGTGTTGTTCGGGCCATTCGGCGCGCCGATCGAGATCCAGATCCGTACCGAGGACATGAATACCGTTGCCGAACGCGGCGTGGCGGCGCACTGGACGTACAAGACCGACGCTGCGCCCGCCAACAGTGCGCAGTCGCGTGCGCGCGCCTGGGTGTCCGGTCTCGCCGACAGCCAGGCCTCGACGCCTTCGTCGCTGGAATTCATAGAGAACGTCAAGGTCGACCTGTTTCCCGACGAGGTGTACCTGTTCACCCCGGCCGGAGACATCCAGTCGCTGCCGAAGAACGCCACCGCGCTGGATCTGGCCTTCGCCGTGCACACCGATGTCGGCATGCACGCGGTGGCGGCGCGGGTCGATGGAAAGCTTGCGTCGCTGCGCTCGCAGCCGGTGTCGGGGCAGACCGTGGAAGTCATCACCGCGCCGTCGGCGGCACCCAACCCGCAATGGCTGGATTTTGCGGTGACCGGCAAGGCGCGCGCCGCGATCCGCCAGTATCTGAAACGCCTGCAACACGAAGACGCCATCGATTTCGGACACCGCATGCTCGAGAGCGCGCTGGATACCAGGGGATCCAGCCTCGATGCGGTGCTGCCGGAGGTGCTGGACCGGTTTCTCGCCGAACACAACCTGCGCCGGCTGGAGGACCTGCTCTCGGACATCGCGTTGGGCAATCGCATGCCCGATCAGGTTGCAGGGAGATTGACCGCGATGGGCGGTTCGGTGATCGGCGCCACCCGGCGCCGTGCCGAAAAAATCCGGATAAGCGGCGGCGAGCGTGGCATCCTGAGTTTCGGCAATTGCTGCCACCCGGTGCCGGGCGATGACATCGTCGGTTACCTGTCGCCGGGCAGGGGCATCGTGGTGCATCGCGTGGAATGTCCCAACGTGGTCGAACTCGCCAAACTGCCGGAACGTCGCGTCGAGATCGGTTGGGACAACGAAGTGCAGGGCGATTACCGCGTCGAACTGCGTGTGGAAGTCGTCAACCGCCCTGGCGTGCTCGCCACCGTCTCGGCCGCGATTGCAGAGGCCGAGTCCAACATCGACGACGTCAAGTACATCGAGCGCGCGGTGCAGGCTGCCACCCTGATTTTCGCGATCGAGGTGAAGCACAGAAAACACCTTGCCGACGTGATCCGGCGGATTCGCAACACCAAGGTCGTGAACGGGGTTTACCGGTATCCGTTGTGACAGAAGCGGGGGCGCGGGGTGGGTAGCGGGAGCGCTTCGAAAAACGTCGTGTCGACGGCGACTGCCTTCCCCCGGTCCCAGCCCCAACTCGCCGTTACACTGAGTTACTCGAATCCAATAGCGACCTTGCCATGCCACGTACCCCCGTTCATTCCGATTCCGCACCCAAGGCCATCGGCCCCTATTCGCAAGCCGTGCGCGCAGGCAGCACGCTGTACCTTTCGGGTCAGGTTGCGCTGGACCCCGCGACCGGCGAGATGGTGGCCGGCGACATCGACGCGCAGGCCACCCGAGTATTCGAAAATCTGCAAGCCGTGCTGGCTGCGGGTGGGGCCACTTTCGATGACGTGGTGCGGGTCGCGATCTACATGCCCGACCTCGGCAACTTCGCTGCGGTCAATGACGTGATGAAGCGCTATTTCCGTGAGCCGTATCCCGCGCGTTCGACCATCGGGGTGGCCGCGCTGCCAAAGGGCGCCGCGGTCGAGATCGACGTGATCGCGGTGACGTCCGGCTGACCCTGCTCCCGCCAGAACGCACGTCATCGGCTAACCTTCACGGGTGATCTCGTCCGCCGGAACCCGCACCGTCCCTCATGCCGATCCCGGCCTTGCGCCGGTCACGACCTTGCCCGGCGTGGGTCCGGCGCTGGCCGAAACATTGCGCAAGTTCGGCCTCGAGCGGGTCCAGGATCTATGGTTTCATCTGCCGCTGCGCTACGAGGACCGCACCCGCATCACGTCGATTCGCGATCTCGTGGCGGGCGAATCGGCGCAGGTGGAGGGCAAGGTCGAGGCGGTTGAAACGGGGTTCCGGTATCGCCCGCAGTTGCGGGTTGCAATGACCGATGCATCACATGAAACCCTGGTGCTGCGGTTCTTTCATTTTCGCCGCCAGCAGGTGCAGCAATTGGCACCCGGTGTCCGGTTGCGTTGTTACGGCGCGATCCGCCACGGCAAGCACGGCCTCGAAATGGTGCATCCACAGTATCGAATCCTGCACGGCGAGGTTGCGGTCGAAGCAACGCTGACGCCGATTTATCCTGTCACCGAGGGTCTGGGCCAGCAGCGACTGCGCGGGGTGATCGACAAGGCGCTGGCGCGTCTTCCCGATGAAACGGCATTGGAATTGATTCCGCGGGATTTGCTGCAACCCCTGGGCTTGATGCCGCTGCGCGATGCGCTGCTGGGTGTGCATCGGCCGACGCCGGACGCCGATGTCCGGGCTTTGCTTGCAGGTCGACATCCCGCACAGCAGCGGCTCGCGTTCGAGGAATTGCTCGCCCATCGCCTGAGCCTGAAGCGGCTGCGTGCGAAGGTTCGCAAGCATCGCGCTCCGGCGCTGCCGGTCGATCCGGATTTGCAACGGCGATTCCTCGCTGGATTGCCGTTCACGTTGACGCACGCACAGCAACGCGTCACCCGGGACATCGGGCGCGACCTGGACAAACGCGTGCCGATGCTCAGACTTGTGCAGGGCGATGTCGGTTCCGGCAAGACAGTCGTTGCCGCGCTGGCAGCGCTGCGTGCGATCGCGAACGGCCGGCAGACTGCATTGATGGCGCCGACCGAGTTGCTGGCCGAGCAACACCTGCGCAGCTTTCGTGAATGGTTCGAACCGCTCGACATCGAAGTGGCATGGCTGGCCGGCAAGGTGACGGGGCGCGCGCGTGCGCAGGCGCTGGCGCAGCTTGCGGCTGGCGCGCCGATTGTCGTCGGCACACATGCACTGATGCAGGAAGGCGTCGAATTCGCGCGGCTCGGGCTGGTGATCGTGGACGAACAACATCGGTTCGGCGTGCAGCAGCGGATGGCGTTGCGCGACAAAGGCACTGCGGGCGGCGAGGCGCCACATCAACTGGTGCTGACGGCGACCCCGATTCCGCGCACGCTTGCGATGTGTGCCTATGCCGACCTTGATGTGTCCAACCTCGACGAATTGCCGCCGGGGCGCACGCCCGTACGCACGGTCGTGATCGCCAACACCCGCCGCGAGGAAGTCATCGAGCGCATCCGCGCAGCCTGTGCGGAAGGGCGCCAGGCGTATTGGGTGTGCACGTTGATCGAAGACAGCGACCTGTTGCAGGCACAGGCCGCCGAAGTGGCGTACGCGCAGTTGTGCAAGGCGCTTCCGCAGCTTGTCGTGGGGCTGGTGCACGGGCGCATGAAGCCATCGGTGAAACAGGTGGCCATGGACACGTTCAAGGACGGGCGCATGGCCCTGCTGGTTGCGACCACCGTGATCGAGGTCGGCGTGGACGTGCCCAACGCCAGCCTGATGGTGATCGAGAATGCAGAGCGGCTGGGCCTTGCGCAATTGCACCAGTTGCGCGGCAGGGTCGGCCGCGGCGACCTGGCGTCATCATGCGTGCTGCTGTACCAGTCGCCTTTGTCCGGGCTGGCGAAACAACGGCTGGAGACCCTGCGCGAGACCAACGACGGTTTCGTGATCGCGGAAAAGGATCTGCGCCTGCGCGGCCCCGGCGAATTGCTGGGTACCCGCCAGACCGGCGAGATGGGTTTCCGGATTGCCGACATCGTGCGCGATGCCACCCTGATGCCTGCAGTGCAGCGGGTCGGCACGGCGATGCTGCGGGCGCATCCCGCACTGGCGCAGCGGATCATGGCGCGCTGGATCGGCGCTGCGGCACGCTTCGCGGAGGCTTGAGTGTGCCCAGGCTAGCTTGAAACAAGCGCACGATTTCTCACCGGAGTAAAAGCGATGCCGTATGCCGTTGCGGATACCGATGTGCTGATCGTGGGGGCCGGCCCGGTCGGCCTGTTTCTCGCCAATGAGTGCGCGCGCCGTGGCTTGCGCTGGCGGCTGGTGGAAGTCCATGCGTCACAGTCGGAGCACTCCAAGGCGCTCGCGATCTTTCCGCGTACGCTGGAAATCTTCGACATGGCCGGACTCGTGGCTCCGTTTCTCGATGTGGCCAATCGCGTCACCGCGATCCGGCTGACAACGCGCGAACGTACCTTGGCCCGAATGCCGTTCACGCCGGAAAACAGCGCATATCCGTTCATAGCGATGGTGCCGCAGGACGTAACCGAGCGACTGCTCGTGCAGGCTCTCGCCCGCAGGGGCGGCGCGGTGGAATATCAAACTTCATTCGTCGGCGCGGTTCAGCACGAGGATCGTGTGGACGCGACGGTGGACCGGCGTGGTGAGCGGCAGATGATCACCGCAAGATTCGTGGTGGGTTGCGACGGCGCGCACAGCAAGGTGCGGGAATTGTTGAAGCTTCAATTCGAGGGCGGGGAATACCGCGCCAGCTTCATGCTGGCCGACATCGAAACCAACGAGGCATTTCCAGCCGACGAGATGCAACTGTGCCCCAACAGCGACGGACCGTTGGCGATTTTCCCGATGAGCGCGACGCGTCGCCGCATCGTCGCGATGATCCGCGAATCCGGGGGCGATGCACCTTCGCTGGATCTGGTGCGCGCGCTTCTGGCCGAGCGCGCGCCCGCCGGAATCGAAGCGCTCGCGCTGCATTGGAGCAGCTGCTTCCACATCCATCATCGGCATGTTTCGCGATTGCGCGAGGCGCGCATGTTTGTGGCTGGCGACGCCGCCCACATCCACAGCCCGTTTGGCGGCCAGGGCATGAATACCGGCTTGCAGGACGCATGGAACCTGGTCTGGAAGCTCGATCTTGCCCTGCGAGGCCATGCCAACGACGGCTTGCTGGACAGTTACAGTGAAGAACGCGTTCCGGTGATCAAGAGCGTCATCGAGACCACGGATCATCTGACCCGGGCGATGGGGACGCCGAACCGGTTGGCCGAGGCGTTGCGCGATGCGGTGATCCCGATCGTTTCGCGACTGGCGCCATTCCAGCATGCGTTGGTGCAACGGCTTTCGGAACTCGGCATCGCCTATCACGGAAGTCCGATCGTCGAGGGCAGCGGCAAGCGCTACATCGAAGATTCGATGCGGGGCGGCTCGGGCATCTGCAGCCGCTATCTGCTCCTGCTCGACAGGAATGCTGCACAGCCGGTGGTGCAAGCCGTCCGGGGGTTCGCCGACAGCTTCGCAGGATTGCTCGAATTGAGGTTGACCGGACACACCGGCATCCTGCTGGTCAGGCCCGATGGCTACGTCGCCTTTTCAGGCGAAAGCGACGGCGGCGCGGAGCTGGAGCCCTTGCGGAATGTGCTGAGCCTTCAGGTAGCTGCGTAAGCCGGGCTGGCACGCCGTCGTATTGACCACGCTCGCGGCGCGTGACCGGCGCCGGTGCACGTGGGGTCCTGGCCGGACGGCTCGCTGCCATCCATCGGACTTGATGGCGACCCGGGATGCTGGTTGCCCGATCCACGGCGCCCGGGTTACAATTCCGCCCTTGCCTTGAGCGTTCCACTTCCGATCGATTCCCATGAAAGCCGACATCCACCCCGACTACCACCCGGTGGTTTTCCAGGACGCAGCGTCCGATTTCGCGTTTCTGACGCGTTCGACGATGACAAGCGAGGAAAACATCAAGTGGGAGGACGGCAAAGAATATCCCGTGATCAAGGTCGATATTTCCTCGGCCTCGCACCCTTTCTACACCGGCAAGCAGAAGGTGATGGATTCGGGCGGTCGCATCGACAAGTTCAAGCGGCGCTACGCGGGCGGAAAGAAATGACGACAGGGCCTGTCCGGACTTGATCCGGGAATGCCGTCATCCCCGGCAGCACGCGGGCGAGTAATCGCATTTCGCGCAATTGCGAACGCCGCAGCCAGGAAGCCGTGGGCCGGACCGCTTGCCGAGGCTGGCCGTGCGTTGATCCCGGATGCATGATTGCAAATCCCCCATTCCGTGCAGCCATGAATGGCCGATGGCACGGGATCCGTTTCCCGACGCCTTTCGCGCATGCGCGCGAAAGGCGTTTTTGTTGTCCGTTGACGATGGCAACACCTGCGTGCGCGCGCGCTTCGTGCGATAATCGACCGGTTATCGAGCGATGTTTCGAGCGTCGCAACGCACCGCAGGAGTCCGCCCGTGTCCAACAAGAATGTCACCCTGAGTGTCGCTGATCGTTCCGTATCCCTGCCGCTGGTGGAGGGCAGCCAGGGCGCCAGTTGCATCGACATTTCCCAGTTGTACAGCGAAACCGGGCACTTCACTTTCGACCCGGGTTTTGCCGCGACTGCTGCGTGCAAGAGCGCCATCACCTTCATCGACGGCGAAAAGGGCGTGCTGCTGTATCGCGGCTATCCGATCGAGCAGCTTGCCGAAAAATCGCGCTTCCTCGAGGTGGCCTACCTGTTGCTGGAAGGCGAGTTGCCGAGCCCGGAACAGATGCATGCGTTCGATGATCAGGTGACGCATCACACGATGATGCACGAGTCCCTGAAGAACTTCCTCAACGGTTTTCACTACGACGCGCACCCGATGGCGATGCTGGCGGCATCGGTCGCATCGCTGTCGGCGTTCTATCACGACGCTGCCGATCCGGAGGATCCGGCCCAGCGCAAGCTGGCGGCGATTCGCCTGATTGCCAAGATGCCGACCCTCGCGTCAGCCGCGTACCGTTATTCGATTGGTTGGCCGATCCGCTATCCGCGCAACAACCTCGAATACGTCGATCGCTTTCTGCACATGATGTTCGAGGTGCCGAGCGAGCCGCTGGAGCTGAGTCCTGTCGTGGCCAAGGCGCTTGATCTGTTGTTCATCCTGCACGCTGACCACGAACAGAACGCCAGCACATCCACGGTGCGGCTGGTGGGTTCCACCGGCGCCAATCTGTACGCCTCGGTGGCGGCCGGAATCACGGCGCTCTGGGGCCCCGCCCACGGCGGCGCCAACGAGGCTGTGTTGAAGATGCTGACCGGGATCGGCAATGCCGGGAATGTCGGCAAGGCGGTCGCGCGCGCCAAGGACAAGGATTCAGGTTTCCGCCTGATGGGCTTCGGCCATCGCGTGTACAAGAACTTCGATCCGCGCGCCAGGATCATCCGCGAGATGGCGCATCGGGTGCTGGATGAACTCGGCGTCAACGACCCGTTGCTCGACATCGCCTTGAAGCTCGAAGAGGTCGCGCTCAAGGACGACTACTTCATATCGCACAAACTGTATCCGAACGTGGATTTCTATTCGGGCATCATTTACAAGGCGCTCAAGATTCCCGTCAACATGTTCACGGTGATGTTCGCGATTGCGCGCACCGCCGGTTGGGTGGCCCAGTGGGTCGAACAGCACGAGATGCCCGGTGGCCGGATCGGCCGGCCGCGTCAGGTGTATATCGGAGCCGGTCCGCGCGACTACGTGACGCTGGACAAGCGCTGACCGTGTAGGGCGGGCAATGCCCGCCAATGGGATTCGCGCGGTGTCACGGCGGACGATGTCCGCCCTACGTGACTCGACGGGCCAGCAGATTATTAGGCGGTTTCGGCGAGCATCATTTCCACGGCGGCCAGTGGCGCACGTTGCTGCGGGCGCTCGTCGCGACCCAGCGGGGCCTGGCGCAATGCGTCCCGGGGCAACACGGTGATGTCCATGGCCACGCCATTGGCGTCGAACAGCAACACGGGAAATTCGGCGCTGCGTTCGCGGTCGAGCCTGAGCGTGCGGGCACTGGTTTCGAACGAGATGCCGCGATCGCGCAGGAAGCCGGCCACGTTTTCCGGCGAGTCATCGAATACATGCAGGCTCACCGGCGTGTGCGTATCCGCAGTGCCCTCGAGTACCGCACCGACCAGGCGCGGTTCGAAACGCACGAAATAGCGCATGGCGTCGCGGGCAGTTTCACGGCGGATGCGTAGTGCGCGCAGTTGCTGGTCCGAACGAAACAGGCGTTGGTGTTCGCGCAGGGCCTCCTCGATCTCGCGGTTGCGGGGCAGACAGCTCTCGTCGTAGATGCCGATATGCTGGGCGGCCTTGCGTTTGGCCATCCGGTAATCGTGGATGCCGTGTTCCGAGATCAGCCGCGCCGCCTCGAGCGCGACGCGACGACGCAACTGATGGCTGCGCCGTTCGCTATGGATGTGGTGGAAACCAGCGGTCTTGTGCATTGTTCGCTCCCGGTTGCCGCGTCGGCCACGAGTGTCGCAAAAAGCGGGGGAGAAAAGCAAAGGCTTGCTTGTCTTTCCCCTTCCAGAGGAAGGGGGACCGAGGGGGATGGCTTTTCGGCGTGCGCTGGGACGGATATCAGGTGACGACATCCCCACGCGCCGTGCGGCGTCGCGCTGCGCGCGCGTTCGCTTCGCTCCGCCCCTTTCTTCGGAAGGGGGTGAGACCTTGATGCCCGTCCCTATCCCTGCTCTTAAAATATGTCGTACGCAGGCGCCTTGTTCTGCTGCGCTTTCGCCTTGGCACGCAAACGGTCGAGATCTTCGATCGTGAACATTTCGCTCATGCTGTTGGCATCGCCGGGCGGCGCGGGCAGGCCGGTGGTGCGATCGATGGTCGCGGTGACGATTCCCGGCGGCATCGGCAGGCTGTTCTCGGGCTTGCCTTGCAAAGCGGGGTCCATGAATGCCATCCAGATGGGCAGCGCAGTTTCTGCGCCGAATTCCCTGTGGCCGAGCGAGCGGTAATCGTCGAAGCCCACCCACACCGTGGCCAGAAGGTCACCGTTGAACCCGCAGAACCAGCCATCATGGTAATCACTCGAGGTGCCGGTTTTGCCGGCAAGGTCACTGCGGCCGAGTTGTTTGGCGGCGAAGCCGGTGCCGTTCCGGATCACGCTGTGCATCATCGATGTCATCAGGAAGTCATTGCGTGGATCGATCACGCGCGGTGCCAGCAGCGGCTTGTTCGATTCGCCCCGGGTCATTGCGTTGGCGGTGTCGGCGAGTGCGCCGGGGTCACCGGCCGCCGCATCGGGCTGCGCCGGCGCCGCGGTTGTCTTGCCTTCGTCAAGCAATCGCGCTTCGCACGTGCGGCAGGCCTGCACCGGGTCGGCCTTGTAGATGGCCTTGCCGTCACGGTTGTCGATTTCGGCAACGTAGTAGGGGGTGATCAGGAACCCGCCGTTGGCAAACACGGCATAGCCTCGGGCCATTGCCATCGGCGACACCGCCGCGGTGCCAAGTGCCATCGTCAGATTGTCGGGCACGGCATCCAGCGGAAAACCGAAACGCGTGGCGTACTCGCGTGCGTAACGCACGCCGATTGCGTTCAGCAACCGGATCGCGACCAGGTTCACCGATTGTGCGAGGGCCTCGCGCAATCGCATCGGACCGCGGAATTTCCCGTCGTCGTTCTGCGGGGTCCACAACCCGCCCGGCGTGGACGGATCAGGCAGCACGATCGGCGCGTCGTTGAAGATCGACGCAGGGGTGTAGCCGCGGCTGAACGCGGCGGAATAGATGAAGGGCTTGAAGCTGGAGCCCGGCTGGCGCGCCGTCTGCACCGCGCGGTTGAATTTGCTCAACTGGAAATTGAAGCCGCCGATCAGCGCTTTCACCGCGCCGTCGTTCGGCGACAGCGCCACCATCGCGGCCTGGGCTGCGGGAATCTGTTCCAGCTCCCAGTGATGCGCGTCCGCAACGCTGGTTTTCGAGTGTTCGTCCGGCGCCGCGGATTTCGTGTCGGAGTCCTGGACTTCGCGTACCCGGATCACGTCCCCGGGCCGCAGGATCGATGCCGCGCCCTCGCCACCGGTTTTCGCCTTGCGGGCATAGCCGAGCGCCCATTTCATGTCCGCGACGGGAAGCGTGATCGCCTGGCCGCCCTGTACGTACGCCCGCGCCGCTCTTCGATCGACGCTGGTGACGATGCCCGGAAGCAACTCGCTGATGTCGTCGTAGTTCGACAGCGCGTGTTCCAGTGCCGCGCTTGTTGCGGGTTGCGGCAACTCGACGTGCCCTTCTGGCCCGCGGTATCCATGGCGGTGGTCGTAATCCTCGAGCCTGCTGCGTAGTGCGTGATTGGCCAGCGCCTGCAGGTGGCTGTCGATGGTGGTGCGGATCACGTAGCCGTCGGTCTCGGCCTTGTTGCCGAGTTTTTGCAGGGCCTGCTGGTGCACCATGGCCGCGAGGTAGGGTGCGACGACCTGGATCGGGGGTTCGTGCGGCGCCGCATCGTCCGGCGCGGCAACGGCCTGCTGGTAGTCGGCCTTGTCGATGAAGTGGTGCGAGAGCATCTGGCCCAGCACCCAGTTGCGGCGCGCGATCAGGCGATCCTCGTGGTCGATGGGATTGACCAGCGAAGGCAACTGGAAGCTCGAAGCGATCGCCGCGCATTCGGCCAGCGTCAGCTGGTCGACCTGTTTCCCGTAGTAGTAGCGTGCTGCAGCGGCCACGCCGTAGGAGCGGTGGCCAAGAAACATCTTGTTGAGGTACAGCTGCAGAATCTGATCCTTCGTCAACTCGTGCTCGATCCGGAACGCGGTGAGGATCTCGGTGATCTTGCGGCTGTAGGTTTTCTGCGGGCTCAGGAAGAATTTGCGCGCCACCTGCTGGGTGATCGTCGACGCACCCTGCACCTTCTCGCCGTGGTGCAATACGACCGCAAGCGCGGCCCGGAAAATCGAAGTCACATCGATCGCGGAATGATGGTAGAAATCGGCGTCTTCCGCTGCCAGCACCGCATTGCTCAGGTTCCGGGGCACCTGCTGGATCTGCACGGGATTGCGTCGGGCCTCGCCGAACTCGGCGATCAGCTTGCCGTCCGCGGAGAGGATGCGCAGTGGCACCTGCATCTGCACATTCTTCAGCGAGGCGACCGATGGCACCCTGGGTTCGAACAGCCAGTAAGTGATGCCGCCTGCGATGACGCCCAGCACGATCAGACAGGCAACGCCGATCACCGCGATCAGCGCCAGTCGTTTGAAAATTCTCATGCGGTTTCGGGGCCGGGCTCCGCTGGTGGGCGACGCGTGATGTCTGGGCATTGGCAGCATCTGGATACAGCGAGTTCGAAAGTATAGAGGCTCGTTCCGGATGCGGGTTCCGTGGTGATTGACCGGACCGGATTTCGCGCGGCGCATTCCAGCCAGTTCGGGGCGTCGTCGCCGCACGCGTGCCGGCGCGATGCGCCAGATGGTGCCACTGCGTCAAATCCGGATGCAGGTCCGAAGTTGCCGGGGCATGGACGAGAGCTTGCGGATTTGTGACGCAAGTCTGACAGAATTGGTTGCGGAACAGCCATGATTTCATGCTGAAAGTACCCAAACATCATAGGCTTGTGGATACTTTGCAAGGTTATTGATATTCCGTTAACTTTCGTATCTAATGCACTCGCGCAAGCCTTGGTGCGCAAGCGGGCACGGGGAAGGGGAATTCCAGTGGGAATACTGACAACCAATTCTGCGCCGCTGATTGGCGTCGACATCAGTTCGACGGCAGTCAAGTTGTTGCAATTGAACCATGCCGGCTCCCGTTATCGCGTCGAGCATTACGCGGTCGAGCCACTGCCTCCCAACGCCGTGGTCGAGAAGAACATTGTCGAGGTCGAAGCCGTCGGCGACGCGATCCGGCGCGCCATGCAACGCTCGGGCACGCGCACCAAATTCGCCGCGGCGGCGGTTGCAGGTTCCGCGGTCATCACCAAGGTGATCCCGATGCCCGCGGACTTGTCCGAGGATGATCTCGAAGGTCAGGTGCAGGTCGAGGCCAATCAGTACATCCCTTACCCGATCGAGGAAGTCAGCCTGGATTTCGAGCCGATCGGACAGGTGAAGGACAACCCCGAGATGCAGCAGATCCTGCTGGCTGCCTCGCGCACCGAAAACGTGGACATGCGGGTCGCGGCGCTCGACCTCGGCGGGCTCACCGCCAAGGTGATCGATGTCGAAGTGTTCGCCATGGAGAACGCGTTCCGGTTGATCGCCGACCAGTTGTCGGTGCCGCGCGACTCGCTGGTGGCGCTGGTCGACGTCGGCGCCACCATGATCACGCTTTCGGTACTCAAGAATCAGCGCACGATCTATTCGCGCGAACAGGTGTTCGGCGGCAAGCAGCTCACCGACGAAGTGATGCGCCGCTACGGGATGTCCTACGAGGAGGCTGGCCTGGCCAAGCGTCAGGGCGGTCTGCCGGAGTCCTACGAGATCGAGGTGCTGGAACCCTTCAAGGAAGCGATGGTGCAACAGGTCAGCCGCCTGTTGCAGTTTTTCTTCGCCGGCAGCGAGTTCGGCAAGGTCGATCAGGTGGTGCTGGCCGGTGGCTGCGCGTCCATTCCCGGTGTCTCCGACATGGTAGTCGAACAGCTTGGGGTGCCTTGCGTGGTGGCCAATCCACTGGCCAGCATGTCGCTGTCATCCCGCCTGCAGGCCCAGACCCTGGCGCAGGATGCGCCGGCACTGATGATCGCCGCAGGGCTCGCCCTGAGGAGCTTCGACTGATGGCCAGGATCAACCTTCTGCCATGGCGTGCGGAGCGCAGTGAACGTCGCGCGCAGACGATCGCCGCCGGGCCAGCTTTGGGGGGCGTCGACTGATGGCCAAGATCAATCTATTGCCATGGCGCGCAGAGCGGCGAGAGCGCCGCAAGCGCGAGTTCTTCAGCCATCTGGTCATCGCGGCGGTCGCTGCGATCGTGCTGGTGTTGTTGTGGGGCTTCTGGATGAGCCTGCGCATCAACAACCAGGACAGCCGCAACGCCTACCTCACGAGCCAGATCCACCAGCTCGATGCCAAGATCACCGAGATCAAGAATCTGCGAAAGGTCAAGGACCGGCTGCTTTCACGCAAGAAGATCGTGGAGCAGCTGCAATCCAGTCGTTCCCAGATGGTGCATTTGTTCGATCAGATCGTCGATACCATTCCGGCCGGCGCGCGCCTCACGGGACTGAAGGAAGTCGAAAACCAGAACACCGAAACCCTCACGCTGGATGGCGTCGCACAGTCCAACGCGACGGTTGCCCAATACATGAAGAACATCGAGGCCTCGCCGTGGATGGGGCCGGCACAACTGGTCAAGACCGAGAACGTCCACGCCGACTCCAATACGCCCTATGAATTCGAATTGGTGGTGACGCTGGGCATGCCGAAATCCGATGCCAAAGGCACCCCCGCCACGGGTTCATCGAGTGCCGCGCCCGCGCCAGCTTCCACTTCCGCTCCGGCTTCGGCTCCCGCGGCGGCCGTCGCCGCTGCATCCGGGTCTGCGACGGCGCAGGATGCGTCAACCGGGATTGCGTCGGCCAAGGCGCCTGCTTCGGCGCCGGCCATGACTTCGATGGCGTCCCCGGCCATGACATCGAAGGCACCGCCTGCCGCGTCCGACACGAAGACGCCTGCAACGAAGGCCTCCGACGCATCCGCGGCCAAGGGAGGGGCGAAGTCATGAAATTTTTCGACGAACTGCGCAACCTCGATCGCAACAACATTGGCGGATGGCCAAAATCGATCAAGGGCTTTTTCATCGCCATCGTGATCATCGTGATCCTGTTGCTCGGCTGGTACTTCTACATCAGCAACCAGCAGGACAGCCTGACTTCCGGACAGCAGCAGGAAGTCAAGCTCAAGAACGAGTTCGAAACCAAGCAGGCCAAGGTGGTAAACCTGGATGCGTTGAAGGCACAGCTTGCGCAGATGAATGAAATGCTGAGCCAGATGCTGCGTGAGCTGCCGAGCAAGACCGAGATGCCGGGGTTGCTGGTCAACATCTCGCAGACCGCTCAGGCCGCAGGCATCGAAGCAGAGGTGTTCAAGCCAAAGCCGGAGGTCGCGGAACAGTTCTACGCGGTCAAGCCGATCGCGCTGAAGATGCAGGGCACCTATCACCAGTTCGGTACCTTCATCAGTGGCGTGGCGTCGCTGCCGCGCGTGGTGATCCTCACCATGCACAACGTTTCGCTGAAGCCCGCCAAATCCGATGGCGGCAAGGACGCGCCCCCGGTCGCCGGCAAACTGGTGCTGGAGGGCACGGTAGAGACTTACCGCTACCTCGGCGATGAAGAGGCGAATGGCAACAAACCGGCGGCCAAGAAGGGAGGGAAGTGACCATGCGACCCACCCGTATCGCCATCGTCATCACGACGCTTGCCATGATGCTCGGGCTCGCGGCTTGCAGCGGCCAGGGCGACCTGCACACGTGGGTCGCGCAGGTCAAGGCGCGCAAGGGCGCGCCGTTGCCCGCATTGCCGGTCGTCAAGACATTCGAGACGTACATTTACCAGGATCAGGACAAGCGCGATCCGTTCGAGCCGGCGCCTCCGCAGGCCGGCTCGCAAGATCTTGCCGGCCCGCATCCGGACCAGAACCGCCCACGCGAGCCGCTGGAAGCCTTTCCGCTCGACAGCCTGAAGATGGTCGGCA
>DASUJD010000068.1:0-34693 GCA_036279455.1 Rhodanobacteraceae bacterium
CACGGCACCTTCATGAACGACGAGGACATGAAGTTGATGAAGCAGCACGGCACCTGGTACGTGCCCACGATCATTGCCGGCGAATACGTGATGGGCAAGGCGAAGGAAGGCTGGTATCCGCCGCAGGTCGCACGCAAGGCACTGGAAGTGGGACCGAAGATCATGGCCACCGCGGGCAAGGCGTACAAGGCGGGCGTCAAGATCGCGTTCGGCACCGACGCGGGCGTGTATCCGCATGGCGAGAACGCGCAGGAATTCGTGTACATGGTGCAGGCGGGCATTCCGCCGATGTACGCGCTCCAGGCCGCGACCACGCACGCCGCGACGTTGCTGAAGCATTCAGACGATTTCGGCAGCATCACTGCCGGCAAGTACGCCGACGTGGTGGCGGTTCCCGGCAATCCGCTCGACAACATCGGCCTGATGAAGAAGATGGATTTCGTGATGAAGGCCGGTACGGTGTACAAGCAGCACGGCGAGCCGACCGATGCGGACCTGAAGTCCAGCCTTGGAATGTGAGGGGAACACCTCCAGTTAAGAGAGGCCTTACGCCTTTTTGGTCGTCATTCCCGCGCAAGCGGGAATCCATTTTGTTTTTGGACCAGATCAAAATGAATTCAGGGTTCCGCGCTGCGCGCGGCCCCGGAACGACGAATGGTTTTGTTGAGGGCCAGGGCCAAGCAGGAGCGTTCATGAACTTCAAACCCAAACCCGATGGCGCCGCGCCCGCCGACAACTTCGTGTTCGAGGCGGGGGAAGCGAACTTCGAATCCGACGTGTTGCAGGGGTCGCTGCAGACACCGGTGCTGGTGGATTTCTGGGCGACGTGGTGCGGGCCGTGCAAGACGCTCGGCCCGATCCTGGAAAAGCTGGCCGGTGAATACGCGGGCGCATTCAAGCTGGCCAAGGTCGACTGCGACAAGGAACAGCAACTCGCGGGGATGTTCGGGGTGCGCAGCATTCCGACCGTGGTGTTGATCCAGAACGGCCAGATCGTGGACGCGTTCACTGGCGCACTGCCGGAATCACAGGTGCGCGAATTCCTGAAGCGGCACCAGGTCGAGCCGGCTAGCCGCATCCAGGCGCCGGGCGCTGAAGCCGAGGTCGTCGACGGCGCGCCCGCCGAGACTCCCCAGGCCGCAGTCGCGCGCCTGCAGAACGCGCTCGCTGCTGCTCCGGACAATGCATCGGTGAAGCTCGACCTTGCGCTCGCACGTGCACGTCTGGGCAATACGGCGGATGCGCAAGCGACGCTGGATGCCCTGCCCGTCGATCTGGTGGAGGACGATCGCGCCCAGGCGCTTGCCGCGCTGCTTGACATGCAACACTCGCTGGCCGGGATTCCACCCGCAGCGGAATTGCTGGCGCGCGTCGAGCGCGATCCGCGCGACTTCGCGGCCCACGATGGTCTCGGGGTGCGCCAATTGCTGGGCGGCAACGCAGGCGATGCAATGCAGCACTGGCTCGCCATTCTCGCCGCCGACCGCAACTGGAACGACGGGCTCGCGCGCAGACGGCTGCTGGATACATTCCGGATCGTCGATGATGCAGCGCTTGTCGCCTCCATGCGACGCAGGATGTCGTCGCTGCTGTTCTGATCCAGGACCTGTCAACGCCATGTATAGCGTTGACAGGCCCTTGTTGCATTCGGCCAGCTTCAGATTCGATCGAACCTGCAACCGGAGGTGGAAAAACCGCATGTTTGCCCACTTGCTCAAGTACGAACGTCGTGGCGAACCGTTGCTTCCCTGGCGGGCGTTTCTGCTGAAAAGGGTCGGCCGCACGCTGGCGACATGCGGCATGGTGATCGCGGTCTCGCTGGTCATCGGCATGCTGGGCTATCGCCTGACCGAAGGCATGGACTGGCTTGATGCCTTCCTCAACGCTTCGATGATTCTGGGCGGCATGGGCCCGGTAACCACGATGCAGCATGCGGCCGGCAAGTTGTTCGCAGCCCTGTACGCCCTGTACAGCGGCCTGTTGCTGGTGGGCGTGGCAGGCCTGCTGCTGGCACCGTTCATGCATCGATTGATGCACCGGTTCCATCTGGAAAACCGCCACGCGGGCGAAGACTGATTCCGTCTTGTTGCGTCCATTTCAGTTGCCAAGCCGAATCTCGCGCCGAGCCGGAACCTGAACAAGGGCACGATACGGGCGCTCGTGGCCGTAGTCAGCTGCCATACTTGCGAGCGATGCGAACGGCAGCCGAGGGATTGGCCCCCTTCCGCCCATGAACGACACCACCACCGACCGAATCGAAGTGCCGGGTTACCGGCTGGTCCGCCCGATCGGGCGCAGCGGGGTGGCAACGGTTTACCTGGCCATGCAGCGATCGCTCGAACGGCAGGTGGCGGTGAAGCTGCTGAACACGACGGATCCGGAGGCCATTGCCCGCTTCGAGCAGTCGCTGCGGATCAACGCGCGGCTCTCGCATCCGAACATCGTCGACATCCACCAGATCGGGCGCACCCAGGGCGAACGATTGTTCCATTCGATGCCGTTCCTGCTGCCCATCCAGCTTTCGCCGCACACGCTCAGGTCCCGGCCGCTGAAGGTCGCGGCGCTGCTGCGTGTGCTGCTGGATGCATTGGGCCATGCACACCGGCGCGGAATCGTGCACGGTGGCATCAAGCCGTCCAACGTACTGTTCGACGAGCACGCCCATCCACATCTGGCTGATTTCGGCATGGCGCGTTGTGCCGCAGAACTCGGCCTGCCGCACTCGGACGCGAGCAGTTACGTGAGCCCCGAACAGGCGCGTGGCAATCCTCCCGGGCAGCGTTCGGATCTGTACAGCGTCGGCGTGGTGGCGTACCAACTGCTCACGGGTTCGCTGCCGTTCGAAGGCGACGATGCGGTGGCGACCGCCGTTGCACACATCGAACAAGCCGTTCCAAGACTGCCGCCGATGGTCGGAGGCTGGCAGCCGTGGATCGACAAGGCCTTGGCAAAGGCGCCGGAGCAGCGTTTCCAGAGTGCACAAGCCATGGCCGATGCACTTTCCGCGATCGATGGACACAAGGTCGACGGACGCAAGGGTGATGGACGCAAGGGTGATGGACGCAAGAGACGTACCGGGGTCGTTCGAACCAAGCCGCGCCGGCGCATGCACGTTTGGGCGGTCGCGGTCGCGGCACTGGTGGTGGCGGCCTTGGCCTTTGCCGGATGGGCAACGTGGAATCGCCGCCCGCCGCCCGCCCCGCAAACCGGAAGCGCACCCATGACGATTCCGCCGAACGCCGTGGCTGCAAGCGCCGCACCGCAGCCACCTGCGGCGATACCGGCGAGTGCGGTCAGCGTGTCGCCGCTCGCGATGCGGGTTCAGGTACTGCTTGCCCAGGCTGGCAGATTGCGCGCAAAAGGGCATTGGTTCTCGCCGCCAGGTCGCAATGCGGCACAGGGCTACCTCACCGTGCTCACGCTCGAGCCTGGCAATGCGACCGCCACTGCCGGCGTCGACGCCATGCTGGCCAAGATCCGCCACAAGCTCGGCCAGGCATGGCACGACGGCAAGCTGACGCAAGCTGAAACCCTGTTGAAGCACAGTGACCTGCTGGCGACACACGCGGGGCCCGTGGCAAACCACGGTTGGCGTACACAACGGAACGATCTCGCGAAGGACGTGGGCAAAGCCGTCTTCACGGCAGCGCACTCGCGCGACACGCAACGCCTCGCAACATTGAAGCCGCTGGCGGACGCACTTCCGGCAACCTACCCTGCCGGTTTCAGTTTCGCCGTGGCGGAACGGATGGCAGCCAAGCCATCGGCGGGAGATCATCTACGCGACCACCGAGGTCCGGTGCTCGTGTACGTACCGGCTTCCGGCCGGGCGCCGGCTTTCGCCATCGAGCGGGTCGAAGTGACACGCGCCGATTACGCTGCGTTCGTTCGGGCGACGCACCGCCCTGCGTCGCGCTGCCTCGAAGCCTACAATCCGTTCTCGCGTCTGCATCACCTGACCTGGGAGACGCCGGGTTTCACGCAAGGCGCCGATTACCCCGCCGTATGCGTGAGTTGGAAGGACGCTGTCGCGTATGCTGCGTGGCTGTCGAAAACCACCGGCGAAACCTACCGTTTGCCCAGCAATGAAGAATGGCAGCGCGCGGCGCGCGGCATGCCGAAGGAAGACCCGTGTCAACTCGGCAACGTAGATGACTCCAGCCGCCACAGCTTTCTGGACAATGACCGCTTTTCGTGCAGCGACGGCGCCGCGCAGACGGCGCCGGTCGGCCATTACGCGGCAAGCGGCGTGGGCGCCTACGACATGTACGGGAACGTCAGCGAGTGGATGTCCGGCGGCAGCGCGGGAGAGCGCGCGTTCCGCGGGCTGTCCTGGCGCGACGGCAGCAGCCATCAAACGCCGCTCGCGCGCCGCGGCACCGCCGACTCCGATGTCGGTTACACCAACATCGGCTTTCGCGTCATGCGTGTGATCGACAGCGCGCATCCGGCGCCACGTCCCGTTGCCGGCAACTAGGGGAATGACTTTTTCGACGCGCCGGGTCCGCCACGCGCCCGGACTCGACTCCCCCGGATCAAGCACTTGAGGTGCTTGGTCCGGGACGGGCCCTCCACGGCCCGCGCCGACAGGGCGTTTCTCAACACCAGAGCCCCGAAAACGCCGCGACGACGCTGCCTCGGTGCCACCCGGAGCATGACTTGTGGCGTATGAACCTTGCGCCATGGAAGCGCATACTTGAGTGTTCCGGGCGCATGGAAATGCCCGACCACTTTCCACCAGTCGGGGATCATCCATGAAAGCCAATCGCCCAGCCGTCGCCCTCGCATCGTTGCTGTTGTGCAGCGTACCGGCCTTCGCCGCGCCACCCGCCAGTTCCAGCAGCTCGGCCCAGAGCAGCGCCAGCCACGACAACAAGCCATCCGAAAGCCTGGTCCAGAAGTTGATGAAGCCGTTGTCGTCGACGACCCATGGCACCGTCACGGTGGAAGGCAAGTCGATCAACTACGAAGCTGTCGCCGGCACGCTGGTCGTCGACGGCACCGGTTCCAAGGAATCCACGCCCGAAGTGGCGATGAGCTATTTCGCCTATTTCAAGCAAGGCGCGGACCCTTCGAAGCGCCCGATCACCTTCATCTACAACGGCGGTCCCGGTTCCTCGACCATGTGGTTGCACATGGGCGCGTGGGGCCCGAAGCGGGTGGCCACCAACGATCACACGCACACGCCGGCGGCGCCCTACCAGCTGGTCAACAACGACTACAGTCTGCTGGATGCCAGCGACCTGGTGTTCATCGACATGCCCGGCACCGGCTTCGGGCGCCTGCTGCCGCAAGGCAAGGACGATGCGGCACGAGCCAAGGACCGCAAGCAGTTGGCCAAGGAGATCTGGGGCGTGGATGGCGACGCCGACGCATTTTCGCGCTTCATCACCAAGTTCATCACCAGGTACGGACGCTGGAATTCACCCAAGTACCTGTTCGGTGAAAGCTACGGCACCACCCGCTCGGCGGTGTTGTCAGGTGTTCTGGAAGAGCAGGACAACATCGATCTGAACGGTGTCATCCTGCTGTCGCAAATCTTCAATTTCTCGCTCAGCATCGACGGCCCTGACGGCAATCCAGGCATCGACCTGCCGTACGTGCTGGCGCTGCCAACCTACGCCGCAACCGCGTGGTATCACCAGAAGCTGCCGAAGTACGACAACGGCAAACTAGAGCCGTTGCTGCAACAGGTCATCCAGTTCACCAAGACCGATTACAAGCAGGCACTTCTCGCCGGCTCGATGCTCGGCAAGGCGAAGAAGCAAGCCATCGCCGAGAAGCTGCACGACTTCACCGGCCTGCCCGTGGCGTACCTGTTGAGGGCAAATTTGAGGGTCAGCGGCGGCATGTTCGAACACGAGTTGCAGCTCGACACCGATACCGCCACTGGCCGGCTGGACACGCGTTTCTCCGGCCCGGAAATGGATCCGATGAGCAAGGAATCCTTCTACGATCCCCAATCCGCGGCGATCAGTGCGGCCTACGTCTCCGCATTCAATGAATACGTCCGCAAGGATCTGAAGTTCGGTCAGGACATGAAGTACCGTCCCGACGTGTACGGCGCCGGCGACTTCGACTGGAGCATGAAGCATCGCGCGCCAGGCTCGCGCTACTCGCGGTCGGGAACCCTCAACGTGATGGGCGACCTGGCTTCCGCGATGAAGTACAACCCGAACCTCAAGGTCCTGCTGAACGGCGGTTTCTACGATCTCGCCACCCCGTTCTATACCGCGATCTACGAAATGCACCACTTGCCGATCCCGGAGTCGCTGCAGAAGAACATCAGCTACGCGTTCTACCCCTCCGGCCACATGGTCTACGTGCACGTCCCATCGCTCAAGCAGATGCACGACAACGTCGCGAAGTTCATCGAATCGACGGACAACCAGGGCAACGATCAGTAGCCTCGCGCCTGTCGTTGCGGATCTTCGGAGCCGGCGCGATGCAAATCGCGCCGGCTTTTCATTGCCGCTCGAAATCGGCAAGTCAGCCCAACTGACGCAATCCGGCGCAGACGCGCGCAACCTTCAACGCGATTTTCCGGTGCTTGCACAGGAGCGCCTCGAAACATCGTTGATTGGCCCGGCCATGTATTTCGATTCCCCGCTGATTCACACCATGGTTCGCCGACCGCCGGAAAAAATCACAGATCATCGTTGCCCGCGCCGCTTCATCGCATACAATCGCGGAATCCAGGGAGTTGCCTGAGTGTCCGCACCCGCTCTCCACATAAAGCGATATCTGATCACGGGCCTGCTGGCCTTCATCCCGGTGTGGATTACCTGGGTGGTGTTCAAGTTCGTGTTCACCCTGCTCGCCGGCGTGGGCGCACCGCTGGTGAACGGCATCATCAGCCTCATCGGATTGGGCGCACCGGGCGCGGCTCAAGCGCTGCATCGCGACTGGGTCGTTTCGATCCTGGCCTTCATCTTCACGGTGCTGGCGCTGTACCTGCTCGGCTGGCTGTCGACGCGGGTGCTGGGGCGGCGCATCCTCGGCACGGTCGACAAGCTGCTCGAACGTCTTCCGCTGGTGCATACCATCTACGGCGGCGTCAAGAAACTGATGACCCTGATGCGCAACAAGCCGGGCGGTACCCAGCGCGTGGTGCTGATCGACTTTCCTTCACCCGAGTTGAAATCGATCGGTTTCGTCACCCGTACATTCATCGACGCGGGCGGCCGCGAGATCGCGGCCGTATACGTGCCGACCACGCCGAACCCGACCGGCGGTTACCTCGAACTGGTGCCGACCGAGCGCCTGATTGCAACCGACTGGTCCATGGATCAGGCGATGGCGTTCATCGTCTCCGGCGGAGCGGTCGGTCCCGAGCAGCTGCCTGACATCGGATCCGCAGTTTCGGGCCGGGTCGCATCCCTCGGACGAATAGAGTCGTGAGCACGGACGCGTCGACCGACGCGACAGCCGTCCCGCGTTGCTTCATGGCGTTGCTGCCCGACACGGCAAGTCGGCAGGCATTGCATCGCTGCCGCGAAACCCTGGAACGCAGCATCGCCGGATCGTTGCATGGCGTGCGCTGGACCGAACCGGCCGCACTGCATCTGACTTTGAGGTTTCTGGGCACGTCCGGCAGCCCGCAAATCGAATACCTCAAGCACATGCTGCCAACGCTGACGCCCGCGCTGCGCGCGCTCTACCCCCACCGTTACGGCATCTGGCCCAACCGTGCAAGGCCGCGCCTGCTGGTCCTGGAGCTGGAAGCGGACACCGCATTGTCGAAACTTGCATGCGACTGCGAAGCGCATGCGCGCAAGGCCGGCTTCGCACCGGAACCGCGAGATTTCCGCGCACACGTCACCTTGGCGCGATTGCGTCCCGGTTGCGCTTTCGGCACGCTCCCCCGTCCATCTACGCCAGTGACTTTCGACGCTGTCGCGTTGATGCGAAGCGTCTTGACGCAGCCCGCCGCGACCTACACCGAACTCGCACGCGCCGCGTTGCCTCGCAACGCGCCGGCCTGACGCACCGGCATGACTTTCGGCAGGGTGATGTGTCACGTTGCGCGGATGCTGGCACAATCGGGGTTCCCTCCGGTACGCGCACGGCGTGCCAAGGTCCGTTTCGCCACTTCGAAGGACGAATCCATGCACAAACATCTGCTGACCCCGATCGCGCTGGCCATCGGCGCGGCACTGGCCGTTGCCGGTTGCAGCAACAACACCCAGAACCAGAACACTTCCGCGACCGCATCGGCGGTATCTGCGGCACCGGCGCCCGCATCCGCCGAGAGCGCTCCCGCACCTGGCTCGACCGTCGCGATCCTTCCGGACCAGCCGATCACATTCGTCCTTGACGACCAGTACAACCCCTGCGACGACTTCGTCGGCTACGTGAATGCGAAGTGGAACAAGTCCAACCCGATTCCTTCGGACCAGACCCGCTGGGGCTCGTTCGGCATGCTGCACGAAAAGAGCCTGCAGCAGCAGAAGGCGCTGCTGGAAACCGCCGCCAACGATGCCGCGAACCACAGCGGCAGCGATCTGCAACAGAAACTCGGCAACTTGTATGCCGCCGGCATGGACACCGACACCATCAACAAGCTGGGCTACGACCCCATCAAGCCTGAATTGGCCACGATCGATGCACTGAAGACCCCGTCCGATATCGTCGGCTTCCTCGACACCAGCTTCGACAATGGCAACAGCTACGTTTTCCGTTTCCGTTCGAGCGCCGACTTCAAGGACGCAACCCGACAGATCGGTTTCGTGACACAAGGCGGCCTTGGGCTGCCGACCCGCGCCTATTACCTGTCGCCGAACTACAAGGACATCCGCGACGCGTACGTCAAGTACATCGCCAAATCGCTGGAACTGGTCGGCACGCCGCCAGCCGATGCCCAGAAGCAGGCGGACGACGTCCTGAAGTTCGAAACCGAACTCGCCAAAGCCTCGCTGTCACCAATCGAAAGGCGCAACCTCGACAACCAATACCACTTTGTGACGGTCGCACAAGCCGACAAGGTCACCCCGCATTTCAGTTGGGAGAAGTTCTTCAAGTCGCAAGGCGTGGACGTCGGCAAGGGCTTCTCGCTGTCGCAGCCGAAGTTCGCGGCGGAATTCGACAAGCTGCTGGCGCACGCGCCGGTTTCGCAGTGGCAGTCCTACTTGAAATTCCACCTGATCAGCAATGCCTCACCAGAGCTCAGTCAGGCATTCCAGGACAACGATTTCGACTTCTATGGCAAGACCCTGCGCGGCCAGCCCGAGCAGCAGACGCGCTGGAAACGCGTGGCGGGTGCGGTCAACAGGTCGATGGGCATGGGCCTTGGCCAGTTGTACGTCGCCAAGTACTTCCCGCCGGAATCCAAGGCGCGCGCGGAACAGCTGGTCACCAACGTACGCAATGCGCTGAAGGAACACATCGAAAACCTCGACTGGATGAGCGCGGCGACCAAGAAGAAGGCACTCGAAAAGTGGTCGCTGTTCCTGCCCAAGATCGGTTATCCGGACAAGGGCGAGTGGCGCGACTGGACGGGCCTTTCCATCCAGCCCGGCCATTGGTATGTCAACTTGTCAGCCGCCCGCAAGTACAACTACCACTACAACATCGACAAGATCGGCAAGAAGACCGACCGCAAGGAATGGGGCATGACCCCGCAGACGGTCAATGCCTACTACTCGCCTTCCACCAACACCATCAACTTCCCGGCCGCGATCCTGCAACCGCCGTTCTTCTACGCCAAGGGCGATGATGCCGTGAACTACGGCGGCATCGGGCTCGTGATCGGCCACGAATCCAGCCACGGATTCGATGACCAGGGCAGCCAGTTCGACGGCCACGGCAATCGCGTCGATTGGTGGACCAGGCAGGACAAGAACAAGTTCGACCAACGCACCGCCGCGCTGGTCAAGCAGTACGACGGGTATGCACCGATTCCCGGCAAGCCGGATCTGCACGTCAAGGGCAAGCTCACGCTCGGCGAGGACATCGGCGACCTGGGCGGCCTCAACATCGCCTACACCGCCTTGCAAACCGCGCTCAAGGCCAATCCCCAGGAAGCCGACCAGAAGATCGACGGCATGACCCAGAATCAGCGTTTCTTCCTGAGCTCGGCGCGTATCTGGGAAGGCAGCAGCCGCGACAAGACCGCGGAATTGCTGTTGAACACCGACCCTCACGCGCCAGGGAAGATCCGCGCTTTCGCCTCGGCCAGCGACATGCCGCAGTTCGGCAAGGCGTTCCAGTGCAAGCCCGGCGCCAAGATGATGCGCAAGAACCCGGTGAAGATCTGGTGATCGCTAAGGGCGGACCCGTTGCACCACGCAGCGGGTCCGCCTTCCGCGCGACGCGACAAATCTGAGCGCGGGACAGCCTGCCCCGCAATGTTTCGGTTCCCGACGCCGCGTGGATGCGCGGCGTTTCCGCGTGCGGCACGGCCTCCGTGGTGTCCGGACCATCGCCGAGCTGGATTTGTTCATATCATTATTGCGTATCATTCGCATTTACTCCAGTATCTGTGTTCCTCTCGTTCATGCGCGAACCCATGGGCAGGCCCGCATCCGCCCCACGGGGGGCGCGCAACACACGAACAAGGCCCGAGTTTCCATGTCCGGCATCAAGCACCGCAAACTCGCACCCAAGCGCCGCAGCCAACATCCGCTTGCTCTTTCCACCCTCATGACCGGCATGGCATTGAGCCTGTCGTCGGTTGCCACAGGTACGCCCTCTTCTCCCCCTTCCAGCACAACGCCACCTCAGCTGGCCACCATCAACGTCACGGCCCCGCCACGCCACGTCCGGCACTGTTGACTTTGAACATCCATTTCTGACATTACTGACCGCCAACCTCTCCCTGGGCGTCACAAATCATGCTGCTGTATGCAATCAACGTGCTCGTCACGGTCGTCGTTGTCATAGCTGTTTCTGAATTGGCAAGGCGCAGCTCTTTCTGGGGAGCTGTGCTTGCATCCCTGCCACTCACTTCGCTGCTGGCGTTCATCTGGCTTTACCGCAGCACTGGAAACACCCAGACCGTCATATCTCTTTCACACGGCATTTTTTGGCTGGTATTGGCGTCGTTGCCGCTGTTCCTTGTTCTTCCTGCTCTTCTCAAGAGCGGCGTGACATTCTGGTCCGCGATGGGCGCGTCCTGCCTGGTTACCGTCGGGTTTTATTTCGCCATGGCCTGGATACTGAGGCGCTTTGGCGTGCACTTGTAGCACTTGCAGTACGACACGAAGGTTGCCGGTACCCCACGCTGCTGCACATCGAAAAGGTGCCGGAACCCGCGGCCGTCGCGCGCATGCGCGCGAAGCTCGATGGTGCCGAATGGATCGACGGCCGCGAAACCGTGGGTTCGCAGGGCGTGCAGGTCAAGCACAACCGGCAGCTTTCGGACACCTCGCCGTTGCGGATGGAACTGGGCCGCGAAGTGCTGTCAGCCTGCGCGCGTATCGCGGCGTTTTTCTGGATCCAGAGCCTGGTGCGCGACGAAGCGCAACGCCGCATGCTGGTACAACTCGATGCCGCGATCCGGCAATTATCCGCGAGCGACGCAGACGGCGATGCGATCAAGCAACTCGGCGTGTACCACAACCTGCTGCGCCAGTGGTCCGACACTTGACCCGCGGCTAGGGCCGCCGCGCCAACTCCGGATTTTCCCTGGTCACCGGCATCAGGTCCTTCTTGGATACACCCAGCCACAACAACAGCGGGCTGGCGAAGAAGATCGATGACAAGGTCCCGACCAGGATTCCGATCAGCATGGTGATGGCGAAGCCGTGCACGACCGCGCCGCCGAAAATTCCCAGTGACGCCATCGCGAGCGCGGTAAAGCCCGAGGTGATGATGGTACGCGACAGCGTGTTGTTGATCGCGCGGTTGAGGATGTCCTGGGTTTTCGACTTGCGTGTCAGGCGGAACAGCTCACGCACCCGGTCGAACACCACCACCTTGTCGTTGATCGAGTAGCCGACCACGGCCAGTATCGACGCCAGCACGGTCATGTCGAACTCGCGTTGCACCAACGCGATGATGCCCACGGTAATCACGGTATCGTGGACCTCGCTGGCAAGCGCCGCGATCGCGAAGCGCTTTTCAAAGCGCATGCCAAGGTAAATCATGATCCCGGCGATCACCACAAGCACCGCGTAGATGCCGCTTTGCTTCAGTTGGGCCCCGACCTCGGGACCGACGAAATCGGGCGCCTGGGCAAGCTTCACGTCCGGATGTCCGGCCGCGAGCGCGCCCAGCACCCGCTTCGACAACTCACTGGCGACCTGGTCGGGGCTCAGTTTCTGCTTGCCCGTCTGCCTGGGTGGCTGCAGACGGACCGTGAACTCACGCGTACCACCCACGCTCTGCACCATCGCACGCTCGAAGCCGGCTTTCGCCAAGGTCGCACGCACGTTGCCGACGTCCACCGGCTGCGTGTATTCCACCTGCATCAGGACGCCGCCGGTGAAATCGAGGCCGTAGTTGAGGCCCCGCACGGCGATCGCCCACACCGACACGATCAGGCAGATCGCCGAGATGACGATGCTGACCTTGCGCATCCCGAGGAAGTTGATGTTCAGATCGTGGCGGAAGATTTCCATGGAATCCGGATTTCTCGTCTTGAATCCTTCACCCGGCAGGGAGAAGGAAAACTCATACCCAAAGCGTCTTGAACTTCTTGCGGCGCCCGTGGATCAACGCGGTGATCGCGTGGGTCATGGTGATCGAGGTGAACAGCGAGATCAGGATGCCGATGCACAAGGTCACGCCAAAGCCCCGAATCGCGCCCGCGCCCACCGTGATCAGCGCGATGGCCGCGATCAGGTGGGTGACGTGCGCGTCCACGATGACCGAAAAGGATTTTTCGTAGCCGGTGCGGATCGACGCGAGCGGCGTCGATCCGTTGCGCAGCTCCTCGCGGATGCGCTCGCAGATCAGCACGTTCGCATCGATCGCCATGCCCAGCGCCAGGATGATGCCCGCGATGCCCGGCATCGTGAGCGTCACGCCGACGATGGACATCACCGCAACCAGCAAAAACAGATTGAACACCAGCGCGATGTCCGCAACGATCCCGAACAGGCGGTAGTAGATCGCCGCCGCAAGCAACACTATCGCCAGCCCCAGAACGATCGCGCGATCGCCCTTGCGGATGTTGTCCTGGCCAAGGCTGGGGCCGACCACGTACTGCTGGACGATATTCATGGGCGCGGCCAGCGAACCCGAACGCAACAGCAGCGACAGCGTCTGCGCCTCCTGCTGGGTCAGGCCGGTGGTCATGAACTTCTTGCCGAATACCCCATTGATCACCGCGTTGTTGATCACCGTCTCGGTGGTCTTGCTGGTGTGGACCTCCTTGCCGTCCACCATCTTCACAACCGGCGTGGTCTCGATGTACACGATGCCCATGTTCTTGCCGACGTTCTCGGTGGTGAAGTCGAGCATCTTGCGCGCGCCCGTCGAATTCAGCGTGACGTTGACGTCGGGCTGGCCGGTTTGCTGGTCGTAGCCCGGCGAGGCATCCACCAGCTCGTCGCCGCTCACGAGCACCCGCTTCTTCAGCACCACGGGGCGACCGTCCTTCATGTGGTAGAGACGATCATCGGGCGGCACGTTGCCGGTGCGCTCCGCCTCGATCGGATTCACGCTCGGATCGTCGGCGTGGTATTCCAGGGTCGCGACCGCACCCAGCGCCCGCTTGGCTTCGGCCGAGTCCTGGACGCCGGGAAGGTCCACGATGATGCGGTTCTCGCCCTGCTTCTGGATCAGGGGTTCGGACACGCCCAATGCATTGACGCGGTTGCGCATCGTGGTGACGTTCTGGGTAATCGCGGTCTCGGCGAGCTTCTGCAGGATGCTCGGCTTGATCGTCGCGGTCAGCGCATAACCGCCGCCCGGCGTGCGACTTTCCGCGAGGTCCAGGTCGGGCGCCTGGTCGCGGATCTCGCCGAAAGCCTGATCGCGATCGTCCGACGTTTTGAACACCGCCCGCACATCATCGCCGCTCAGCGATACGGCATCATGTGGGATCCGTTTCTGGCGCAGGATGGAGCGGATGTCGTCCAGATAACGCTGCTGCTGTTTCTTCAGCACTGCGTCCTGGTCGACAGAAAACAGAAAGTGCACGCCGCCCTGCAGGTCGAGGCCCAGCGGCATCGCGTGCGCGCCGATGGACTGGAGCCAGTGCGGCACCGTGGTAGCCAGATTCAAGGCGACCGTGTAGTTGTCGCCGAGCGCAAAGCGCAGGATATCGGAGCCTTGCAGCTGCACCTGGGTGTTGGCGAAACGCACCAGCATGCCGTTCTTTTCGATGGCAATGTCCTGATACGGAATCCTGGCCTTGGCGAGATCGGCCACGACCTGCTTCTGCAAGGTCGCGTCGACCTTTGCATCGCGGTTGGCCACGATCTGCACGGCAGGCTGCGGACGAAACGCATTGGGCGCGGCGTAAAGAATGCCGAGCACCATCGCGATGCCGACCACCCAGTATCTCCAGCGGGGAAAATCGCTCATGGATCAGAAAGAAAATGCGCGAAGCAAGGCACGCCGGGGGGCATGCTCAGGTGGAAGATTTGAGCGTGCCTTTCGGCAGCACGGTGGACACTGCACCCTTCTGCACGCGGATATGCACATCGTCGGCCACTTCCAGGGTAAGGAAATGTTCCCCGACATTCTCCACCCTGCCCAGGATGCCGGCGGCTACCACCTCGTCGCCCTTGGCGAGTTGCGAAATCATCTTGCGCTGCTCCTTGGCGCGCTTCTGCTGCGGTCGGATCAGCAGAAAATAGAACACGATGAACAACAGGATGATGAAACCGAATTCGTACATCGGATTCGGTCCGGGCGCCCGCGCTGCGGGCGCCGCGGCGGCGGCGAACAAGGTTGGCAACATGTGGGACTCTCGGTTGTGGGGGCGGCCGCTTGGCGGCACATCTGCCCAAAAGACAGCGGATTATGCCATGGCTTGCCGGCCTGCGCATGCAGCGCGGCCGGTTTGCCCGCAATCCGGTGACGCCGGTTTGACAGGCTGCGATAATCCCGAGTTCCTGCGAGCTTCCGGAAATCCGCCACAATGCAGCACCTGACCGTGATTACCACCGGCGGCACCATCGACAAGGTCTATTTCGATGCCAAATCCGACTATCAGGTGGGCACGCCCCAGATCGGCGAGATATTTGCCCATCTGGGGGTCGAGTTCAAATTCGATGTGGTGCCGGTGCTGCGCAAGGACAGCCTCGAGCTGACCGATGCCGACCGCACGGCCATCCGTGCCACCGTGGAACGGCTGTCGCATCGGCACGTCCTGATCACCCATGGCACCGACACCATGGTCGAGACGGCGCTCGCGCTCGCGGGACTCGCCGGGAAGACCATCGTACTGACCGGCGCACTGAATCCGTCGCGTTTCCAGGATTCCGATGCGGTGTTCAACATCGGCTGTGCCGTCGGCGCGCTGCAGAGCCTGGGCGATGGCGTGTGGATCGCGATGAACGGCCGCATCTGGGACCCCGCACACGTGCGCAAGAACCGCGCGGCCAACCGCTTCGAGGAAACGCCCTGACGGGCCGTCCGCTTACCGCGCACGCCCCATCAAGTGCGTTGGCCGGCTGCGCAATGCCCACGCGGCCAGGGTCAGCACCAACAGCGCCGGTGCGGCCCAGAACAGCAGCACCAGAATTCCGCGCAAGGGGCCGTGCGACTGGCTGAAAAGCAAGCTGTCCGCCGCAGCCGGAGACTCCCGCATCGCTGGAAACGCGGCGCCGAATGCCGCGGAGGACACGTATTGTCCGGATGCACCGGTATGCGCGGCGAGCGGGCTACCCAGCACAATGTACGCATGCAGCAGCGGAGAGTGCGCGTGCGCCGCCGACGCAAGCTCCGGCCCTGTTTCCGGTATGCCCGCGAGCGAGCCATAAATCCAGGCGTCGAATACCAGGCATGCAACAAACAACCCGAACAACACCGTGTACTTGCGCACTCGCATCGCTCAGCCTCCGCATCCACCAAGCATGGCAAACGACTCTGGTTCGGTCAATACCGACCCGGGACGCTCTTCTGAGGAACCATGGCGACCAAATTGGCAGGGCTGCCAATTTGAACGCCCGGATCAAGCCCGGTGCGGCTGCGGTGGCCCGAAGGGCGAGCCACATGGACGTGGCGGGTGGCAGGTTGTTCGGAGTGTCCCTACATCATGCCGGTTTGCAGCTTTGCCTCATCCGACATCATCGACTGGTTCCACGGCGGATCGAACACCAGATCGATCTGCGCCTCGGCGATGGTCGGGATCATTTCCAGCTTGGCGCGCGCATCTTCGACCAGGATGTCGCCCATGCCGCAACCCGGCGCGGTCAATGTCAGCTTGACATAGACCTTGCGCTGGCCGTCGTCGAGATGTTCCAGGCCGAGGTCGTAAACCAGCCCCAGGTCGACCACGTTGATCGGAATCTCCGGGTCGAATACGCTGCGCAGCTGTTCCCACACCACCCGCTCGATGTCTTCGTCATTGGCGTTCTCGGGCACCGACAGCGCTTCCGGCTGAGGTTTCCCGAGCGCGTCGGCATCCTTGCCGTCGACGCGGAACAGGCCGCCTTCCACGTACACCGTGAAACTGCCGCCCATCGCCTGGGTGATGTAGCCGGCTTGCCCGGCGGGCAGATTGACCACGTCGCCGTAAGGCACGTGTACCGCATGACAATCGCGTTGCAGGGTGAAAGGTTCGCTGGAGCTGCTGAATCCGGACATGGTTTTTCAGGGCCGATGGTCTGCCGCGCGTACGGGTCGCGCAAGAGTCAGGATAGCAACACGCTACCCCGCTGCTTGTTGATGGAGGTCAGGGCGGCTGCACGCAAGCCCCGGGCACACGATCCACTGCAACACTCGCGACTGGTCTATCATCGCGTATACCCTTCCGACCGAGTGCGCATGAACGAGTCAACCAGCCATCTGCACGCCGCCGCGGGTGCACATAGCGCGACGCTCGCACGCATGTTCAGTGGATTGACTTCCGCCTTCGGCTGGCTGATGTGCACACTCGCGACCGGCGCGGTCTCGGCGTTTGCCGCGATCGTGGTCGGCATCCGGCCATGCTGGCCTGTGCTGGTGCTCGCGCTGCCGCTGGCCCTGGTGCTGAGACTTTGCGGCTGCATCATTGTGCGCTGGGCGGCCCCGGTGGCAGCGCTCGCGGTACTGCTGGCGGGATTTTATGCAGAATGTCTGGTAGCGATCGCGCGCATTGCGGCTTCCACGGGGTTCCCGTTCGGCCAGGCGTTCCGCGCCGGCGGCATCGAATTGACGCTGCAAGTCGCCGAACTCGGCTTGAATGCGGCGTCGATCCTGGTCTACGCGGCGGCGGCCGTCGCCGCGGCGATCCTCGCGACCTGGCTGGCATCTTCTCGCGATCGTCCCTGATCGCTGCATCGCCAATCACCGACCAGGAACAAGACACTTTCGGCTACCGGGCACCAGAACCGCCATCCATGGCCTGACTTTTCACAACAGCCGCTTCTCTCGCGGCGCTTGTCCATCGCTTCTTCGACTCTTCGCGGCGCTTCGTCCCTCAGACATCCAGGGTCTTGAGACCCGCCACCAGTTCGCCGGCCATGGCCTGCCCGTCGCCGTACAGCATCCGGGTGTTGTCGGCATAGAACAAGGCATTCTCGATGCCTGCGAAGCCCTTGCCGCGACCGCGTTTGATCACGATCACGTTCTTCGCCCTGGACACGTCGAGGATCGGCATGCCGTAGATCGGCGAGGACTTGTCGGTGCGCGCGACCGGATTCACCACGTCGTTGGCGCCGATCACCAGCGCCACGTCGGTGTTGGGAAATTCCGGATTGATGTCGTCCATGTCCTCGATCAGGTCGTACGGCACACCGGCTTCCGCGAGCAGCACATTCATGTGCCCCGGCATGCGGCCGGCGACCGGATGGATCGCGAACTTTACCTTGACGCCGCGCTCGATCAGAAGTCTGGCGAACTCCCATATCTTGTGCTGCGCCTGCGCGACCGCCATGCCGTAGCCCGGCACGATCGCGACGCGCTCGGCGTAGGCCATCATCACCGCAGCGTCGTTGGCATCGATCGGCTTCAGCGCACCCGAGATTTCCTGTGCCTCACCGCCACCACCCGCGCCGAAATTCCCGAACAGCACGTTGCCGAGCGAGCGATTCATGGCCTTCGCCATCAACTGGGTCAGCAGCGTGCCAGCCGCGCCGACCACCATGCCGGCGATGATCATGGCTTCGTTCTGCAGCACGAAACCCTCGAACGCCACCGCGAGGCCGGTAAAGGCGTTGTACATCGAGATCACCACCGGCATGTCGGCGCCGCCGATCGGCAGCGTCATCGCGATGCCGAACACCAGTGACAACACGATGAATGCGGCAAGCAGGCCCCACGCGAACGCATGACCTTCGATGCCTGCGATCAGCGCGATGATGCCGCACACCACCGCTACGACGAACATCGCCAGATTCACCCAGCGCTGCAACGGAAACACGAAACGACGATCCATCCAGCCCTGCAACTTGGCGAACGCGATCAGCGAGCCCGTCAGCGAAACCGCGCCGATCAGCACGCCCACGAAAGCCAGCACCAGCTCGACCGGGCTGAGGTGGACGGCCGCGTTCACCCATGCCTCGGGCTGGATCGGCGAGGTATCCGGCACCAGCATCAGCGCCGCGTTGAACTTGATCAGTTCCACCGCACCGATCGCCGACGCCGCGCCGCCGCCCATGCCGTTGAACAGAGCGACCATCTGCGGCATTGCCGTCATCGGCACGCGCCGGCCGACGATCCACGAAATCACCACGCCTGCCACGATCGCCGCAATCATCCACCCGAGGTTGTGCATACCCGGCAGGAAGAACGTCACGATGATCGCGGCGGCCATGCCCGCGCCCGCCCATACGATGCCCGCGCGCGCGGTGCGCGGCGAGCTCATTCGCTTCAGGCCCAGGATGAAAAGGACGGCGGCGATGAAATAAATCGCATCGACGATGGTGGGCATCCAGGCGGGAAGAGTCATCGCGTTTCTCCGGGAAATGGGTCCCGGATCAACGCACATCCATGTGCTGTCCGGGACTCGGACATCCTGTCCTCGGCTTTCGCACGATGGAGGGGCTTCACTTCACGGCCTTGTTGTCCGGCTTGGACGTCTTGAACATCTCCAGCATCCGTTCGGTGACCACGTAGCCGCCGGCCACGTTGCCCGCGGCCAGCAGCACCGCGATCACGCCGATCGCGATTTCGACCGCGCCGTGCGCGTGCCCCAGGGCCACCATCGCACCCACCAGCACGATGCCGTGCACGAAGTTCGACCCCGACATAAGCGGCGTGTGCAGGATGACCGGAACCCGACTGATGATTTCGTAGCCGGTGAACGCCGCCAGCACGAAGATGTACAGTGCAACAAAACCGGTCATCATGTTTCCCTCCCGCAGACCCGGCCATCATAGCGGCAAGCGCGGTCCCGCATGGAACGTCAACCCGAACCCCGCTGACGCGTTATCAAGGACAAGTCCGGATGCGCGAGACCACGGATGCCGAATCGATCCCCGAAAAAGGGGTTGCCATGAATGTAACCGCGCTCGATGCGGGGTCGGCAGCGGCTGCGGTGGACGTCGCACGGCCGGTGGCCTCGACCATCGAGGCATTTCTGGCATCGGTCGAACGGCGCGCCTGGCGCATTGCGGAAATCGCGCTGCGCGATCCCGACGAGGCCCTGGACGCCGTGCAGGACGCGATGCTGCGCCTGGTCAAGCACTACTCCGGCAAGCCGGCCGAGGAATGGCCGCCGTTGTTCTGGGGCATCCTGCGACGGCGCATCACCGACTTGCAGCGCCGGCGCACGGTGCGCAACCGGATCCTTGTATGGAGCGGGCGCGCAACCGGCAACGAAGGCGAGGAGCTGCCGGCATGGGAAGCGCCGGATATGGGCCCCGACCCGGCGCGCGCGTTGGCCTCGCGTCAGGCGTTTGCTGCGATGTCTGCGGCGATTCGCGCGTTGCCGCGCCGCCAGCAACAGGCGTTCATGCTGCGGGTGCTGGAAGGGCTGGATGTCGCGGACACGGCCAAAGCAATGGGATGCAGCGACGGCAGCGTCAAAACCCATCTTTCGCGGGCTCTGGATGCGCTGCGCAGACAACTCGAGGACTGGAGATGAACACGATTCATGAAAATTCAATCAATGGCTTGCGGGGCGATCATGAGGTCGAATCTCATGCACGGGCCATCTTCAGGAGCGCCTGCGAGAACACCGATTCGTACCACACATTGCGTCTCGGGCTGGCCCGTCGCAAGGCAATGAATGCCGGCGCGGCACGTTCCCGGGTGCGCATATGGGCACCGCTGGCGGGCACCGTCGCGTGTTGCGCGCTGGTGGCTGGGGTTCTGTGGATGCGTCCTGCCGCGCGGGTCGCACCCACCGCAAACATCGTCGCATCGTCCGCACCCATTGTTTCCGGTCAACAGGCAGAAAGCGAAGACCTCACGCCCGAGCTCGGCAGCAGCCAGACGGAAATGGTGCAGGATCTCGATTTCTATCGCTGGCTGGCCTCGCAACCGGCCGTCGCTTCGGCTCGCAACGGAGGCGCACGTTGAGCATGCGCGTTTCAACGCCGGCGGCAGTTTGGGTTGCAGTATGCCTGCTCGTCGCGTCATGCGCGGCGATCGCCCGGACAAGTCCGGCGACCGCGATGCAGGATGCAGCGCAGCTTGCACCAGCGGGTGCCAATGCGCATGAATCGGCGCTGGGATGGTCGAGCCTTTCCGGCGGGCAGCAGCGTGTACTCGCGCCGCTGCGAGCACAATGGAATGAACTGGGCCCGCACCGCCAGCATCGCCTCGCCAAGCATGCGCTGCGCTGGGCCGGGCTGCCGCCGGAACACCAGCAACAAATCCGCAAGCGCCTTGCGCGTTGGGCCGCGATGACGCCGGCGCAGCGCCACCAATTGCGCGAAAACGCGCGCGCGTTCCAAAACCTCGCGCCAGGGGAGCGCGCGAAGGTTCGTGCGGCGTTCCGCAAATTCCAATCCCTGCCGCCCGCGCAACGACGCGCACTGCGGGAACGCTGGCGCAAGATGACTCCGCAGCAACGTCAACATTGGGCGGCCGAACATTCCGCCCCCGCAGCTCAGCCACCGGCTTCACGCGGACACTGAGCCTGCAACCCTTTCACGACCTCCGATGACAATGGGCTGGATGCGCAACGCGCGGCGGGAATGACGTTGCGCGTCGAGACCGACCCGCCACGCCGGGAACGGCAAAAGTCCCTCTCCCGCGCTGCACGCGTTCACTTCGCTTCGCCCCTCCTGCGGAAGGGGGAAAAGGTATACCGCACCAGCACGCAGCTACTGCTTGCCGAACCAGACCTCGCCATCGCGCGCGACGCAGGTCTTGGCGACCAGTTCGTCCTCGAAGTCGGGTTTCCACGCGCTGTCCACGATCACCAGCTCGCTGAAGTGCATGAGGTTGCGCGCGTACATTTCCGAGGCGTGCAGCGGCGCTCCTGATGGCAGGTTCAATGGACCGATGATGGTCACGCCGTTGCGCTCGACGCGCTCACCCGGTTGCGTCGCTTCGCAGTTGCCGCCGCCTTCGGCGGCAAGATCGACGATCACCGCACTGGCCTTCATGCCATCGACCATCGCAATGGGAAGGATCTTCGGCGACGGCCTCCCCGGCACCGCGGCGGTGGTCACGATCACGTCCACGGTTTTCACGTGCTCGGCAAGCTTGGCCTGCTGCTCAGCACGTTCCTCGGCCGTCAGTTCGCGTGCGTAGCCGCCCTGTCCCGCGGCATTGACGCCGAGGTCCAGGAATTTCGCGCCCAGCGACTCGATCTGTTCGCGGGTTTCCGGACGCACGTCGAAACCTTCCACCATCGCGCCCAACCGGCGCGCGGTCGCGATGGCCTGCAGGCCGGCCACGCCCGCGCCGATCACCAATACTTTGGATGGCCGCAAGGTGCCGGCCGCGGTGGTCAGCATCGGGAAGAACTTCGGCGCGGCTTCGGCCGCGACCAGCATCGCACGGTAGCCCGCGACCGCTGCCTGCGAGGACAACACGTCCATCGCCTGCGCGCGGGTGGTGCGCGGCAGCAGCTCCAGCGAGAACGCGGTGAGCTTGTGTTGCGCGTAGCCGGCCAGCCGCCCGGCCGCGTTGTGCGGTCGCAATTGCCCGATCAGTCCGGCGCCGTCCCTCATTGCACCGATGCTCCCCTCGGCAGGCGGTTGCACGCACAGCAACACGTCGGCTTGCTTCGCCACCGCATCCGCGTCGCCGAATTCGACGTCCGCATAGCCCGCATCGGGGAACCCGGCCGCATTGCCCGCGCCACGCTCCAGCAACACCCGTATCCCGCGCGCCGCGTACTTTTTCGCGGTTTCCGGCGTCACCGCGACGCGGCGTTCCCCTGCAGCGGTTTCGCGCAAGGCGGCAATGGTGATCGGCATGGTCATCTCCTGCTCGAATCCGTGCATCGTAGCCGATGCCCGCGGCGGGCGAAACGAACCGGCTGCTAAACTGCCCCCGATGCGCAACGACGCCGCCCTCGATTTCCTCCGCAACCGCCGCTCGGTGCCGGCCGCGCAATTGCAGGCGCCCGGCCCGACACGGCAGGAGCTGCGCGAAATCGTCGCCGCCGCGATCCGGGTACCCGACCACGGCAAGCTGACACCGTGGCGGCTGATCGCGTTCACCGGCGATGCGGGTTTGCGCTACGGCGAGGCGCTGGCGGCGCTGCACGTCCGCGTCGATCCGGGCGTGCCCGCCGCAAAACTCGCCAAGGACCGCGAGCGCTTTGCGAACTCGCCCACGGTATTGGCGTTGATCGCGCGCATCGACGATGCGCATCCGAAGATTCCGGCACAGGAACAATTGCTGTCTGCGGGCTGCCTCGGCTTCAACCTGCTGCTGGCCGCGCAGGCAGCAGGCTTCGGCGCGCAATGGCTGACCGGCTGGTCCTGCTACGACCGCGATGCGGCGAAGCTGCTGGGACTTGCCGACGGCGAGCGTGCGATCGCCTACATCCATATCGGCAACCGCGGCATGGAACCGCCCGAACGCAATCGCCCGGATGTCGATCAGGTGCTGGGTGCGTGGCAAGGATGACCCCCACGACGCCCATTGCAGTGCCTGTTTCCGCGCCGACCGTGGCGCCGGTCAAAACGCTGTATCTGATCGACGCCAGCATGTACGTGTTTCGCGCCTGGCACTCGATGCCGGATGTGTTTTTCGACAGCGAGGGCGCACCCGTCAACGCCGTGCACGGGTTCGCACGTTTCCTGCTTGACTTTGTCGAGCGCACGCAGGCAACGCATGCGGTCGCCGCGTTCGACATCGCGCTCACCAGCTCTTTCCGCAACACGATCTACCCCGCCTACAAGGCTAACCGCGAGCCGGCGCCGCCGGAACTGAAACGCCAGTTCGAGTATTGCCGCGAACTTGCGGCCGCTTTCGGTTTCACCGTGCTGGCCGACGCCGCCTACGAAGCGGACGATCTGATCGGCAGCGTGCAGGCAGTGATGCGCGGGCACGGCCTGCGAACGGTGATCGTTTCCGCCGACAAGGATTTCGGACAGTTGCTGGACCACGACACCGAGCAGTGGGATTACGCGCGTGGCCAGCGCTGGGGCGCCGCGGGCGTGCCGGCGCGGCTCGGCGTCGAGGCCAGGCAGGTGGTCGATTATCTGGCGCTGACCGGCGATGCCACCGACAACATCCCGGGCGTGCGCGGTATCGGCGCCAAGGGCGCGGCGGCACTGCTCGCGCACTTTGGCGACCTGGAAACCCTGTTGGCACGGGTGGACGAGGTGCCGTTCCTGCGCTTGCGTGGCGCCGCATCGCTGGCAGCGAAATTGCGGGAACACGCCGACGGCGCACGGCTTTCGCAACGCCTCGCCCGTATCGCCTTCGACGCACCAGTGCCCGCCAGCCCCGACGGGTTGCTGCGTCGCGCGGCGGACACCGCCGCGCTCGACGCATTGTGCGAACGCCTGAAGATCGGACCGCTCACGCGCACGCGTGCGCGTCAACTTCTGAAAGTGGCGCAGATGGCGTGAAGCGCAAGCTTGCCGACCCGGACGCTCCCGTCGAAGTCCTGCACGCCGGCCGTTGGCTCACGCTGAAGCAGCGCGGGCGGTGGGAGTACGTCGAACGCAACAACCCGCAAGGCGCGGTGATCGTCGTCGCGGTGACACCGGACGACTGCGTGTTGTTCGTCGAACAGTATCGGGTGCCGATCCGCCAATTCACGATCGAGATGCCGGCCGGTCTGATCGGCGACGCGGGCCATGCGGACGACGACAGCGTCGCTGCCGCGGCGCGGCGCGAACTGGAAGAAGAAACCGGCTGGACCTGCGCACGGGTAGTGGCGCTGCATTCGGGACCCTCGTCAGCGGGCATGAGTACCGAAATGATGCATTTCGTGCGAGCGCTGGACTTGCGCAAGACAGGCCCCGGCGGTGGCGATGCAACCGAGAGCATCGTGGTACACGAGGTGCTGCGCAACGAAGCCGGTGCCTGGTTGCGCGCGATGTCGGGAAAGGGCTATTCGATCGACCCGAAACTTTTTGCGGGGCTATGGTTTCTCGACCACCCCCAGGCGACCATGTAGGAGCCTGTGCGCAGGCAACCGGTCGCGAGCACGCTCGCTCCTACACCACCGCTTTCCCGCGCCAACGCCAGGCGGCCACCAGCGCACCCGCCAATGCGACGAAGACCATCGCGATCGCAACGGGCATGCGCACGTCCCACCAGTATGCGAGCGCAATGGCCGCCAGCGGCACCACCGCGATCGCCAAGGCCAAGACCCGATCACGCCGGCGGAACGCGGGCAACAACATGGCAACGCCGGCCCAGGCCAGCAGCACAGCCAGCACGCGCCGTGCCCACTTGAAACGCGGTGGCTGTGGAGCATCGGTCAACACGTCGGTGAGCGAAAGTTTTCCCACCATTACCTGGGCGATCGGGTCGCCTGCCGGGTCGCTTGCGGGCACCAGGGTTCCGCCCTCGTCGCGCGCAAACACCGTCAGCTGCGATGGCGCGATGCGCATCCAGCTGATGCGAAGATCACCCACCCGCGGACGCGCAGGATTCACACTGGTCTCCAGCACCCCGGCGTGCGCCTGAAAGGTCGCCGCCATGTTGGATGGCAACCGGGAAAGATCCGGCGTGAACGGCTGCATGCCGTCGATCTTGCGTACCAGCGCCGGCGCAAATTTGAAACCGGCGACCATGACATCGGGCGAATCGAAGCGTGCCGCGCCGATCGGAAACGCGCCGGGATTGGCATGACCGGCCGAATCGTTGAAGCTCGACGAGTCGATCGGATGGTCGAACCAGTCCAGGTCGTAACCGCGTCGGCCGCCGAAATCGGTTTCATTCCACTGGAACATTTCCACCTTGCGCACCAGCGCGGGCGCGTTGACCGCGACTGCGAATTGTCCATCGCGTGCCGGCTTCCGTACTTCGGGTGCGCCAACCGCGAGCACCAGCTTGCCATCGGCCGCAGGGCCTGGCGTCGCCGCGCGGCCGCTCAGGACGAAACCACCCAGAGCATCCTCGCCCATCGCGCGCAAACGGTCGGCATGTTCGGTGAAGCCGAGCAGCAGCAGGCCGAGCAGCAGCAATATTGCGCCCGACAATGTCTTGTTGCGCGAAGGATTGTCGAACCAGGCGGGAAGGCGGTTCACGCGGCGAGCTTACAGCGCGATGCCCGAAAAATGTTCCTGTTCACCGGAAACTCCGTAACGGCCGCGTTCGTCGCGCTGCGGGCTGGCCATTGCGACCGCATGATCGTGGGTGAAGAACAACCTGACGCCACGCCGCAACTTGTCATCGAGAAAACCTCGCTTCTCATCGATCAGCAGCTCCGGCGCGCGGTCATAGCCCATCGTCACCGGCAGGTGCACCCACGGACGACCGGGAATCAGGTCGGCGCAATACACCACGCCATCGTTGCCGTGCGGACCCACGATTTCGGACAACATCAGTCCGGGCGTGTGGCCTTGCGAGTAGTGGAAGCGCACGGTCTTGCCGAGCGAGCGCGAATACCCGCCATCCACTTTTTCCAGCCGGCCGCTTTGTTCCAGCAACTCCGGCACCCCGGGAATGAACGATGCACGATCGCGCGCATGCGGATGCAACGCACGCGCCCAGTGTCCCGCGCTGACCAGGAACTTCGCATTGGGGAACAACAAGCGAATCGGCGCAGCCTCTTCCCATGCCGCGAGCAAGCCGCCGACGTGGTCGAAGTGCAGGTGCGACAGCACCACGACGTCGATGTCCTCGTGGCCCAGACCTGCTGCCTTGAGCGATTCCAGCAGCACATGGCGATCCTCGACCACGCCATAGCGCGCGCGCAACCTGGGTTCGAAGAAGGCGCCGATGCCGGTCTCGAACAACACGTTGCGACCATCCAGATCGGTCGCGAGCAGAGCCCGACAGGCCAGCGGGATGCGGTTCTGATCGTCGGCCGGAATCCACTTCGACCACATCGCCTTGGGGGCATTACCAAACATTGCCCCACCGTCCAATCGCTGGGTATTTCCCTCAAGAGACCAAAGCTTCATGCCCAAAACTCCAGCGCGTTGCCACGTGATTCGCCGGGAGCGAATCCGGATCCCGCAGGCGGCTCCGGGCACGGCGAAGGGCGAGGCACAAGGACGTGCCGGGCAAATATCGCGCCGCCGTCGAGTCCCTGCGTGTTGCCGTTGATCGAATGCAGTTTCATGCGACATGCCGCTCGAATCGCCGATGCAATCATGATACTGCCCGCACCCGCTGCGTTTGCGGGCAAATGCAGCGCCCCCTTCGAAAGCGCGAAGGGGGCCGCGGTTTTCGCTCTTCCGGGTCCCGGGTTCCGGGCCCGAAAATTTACTTCTCCGGCACGCTGATGGCCACGAACTGGTTCTGGCCACCACGGTTTACGAGCACGAGCACCGTACTGCCGCGTTTGACATTGGCGGTGTCGCGACGAAACCCGGTGACGTTGTTCACCGGCTTGTTGCCCACACGCAGGATCACGTCGCCCGGGGACAGACCCGCATGCGCGGCAGGGCCCTCAACGTCGGTGATCACCACACCGCCTTTGCCGTTGTAGCCGAGCTGCTGGCGGATGCCGGGCGTGATGTCTTGCACCGTCAGGCCCAGCAGGCTGCGGCCACTGCTTGCAGCGGGCGCATTTCCGATGATTTCGGGGTTCAAGCCATTGCGCGGCATGGTGCCGACCTTGAGCTTGACGGTCATCGGCTTGCGGTCCCGAATGATGGCCACGCTGGCGTCAGTGCCGGGTTTGGTCATTGCAACAATGGGCGGCAGTTCCGAAATGTCGTAAATCTTGTGACCATCGAACGCAGTGATCACGTCGCCGATCTCAAGGCCGGCCTTCGCGGCGGGGCCGTCGGGCTGCACCTGTGCGACCAAGGCGCCTTGCGGCTCCTTGAGACCCTTGGCCTTGGCGATTCCTGCGGTAACGGGCTGCATCTGGATACCAATCATCCCGCGGCTGACGTAACCCTTGGTCTTGAGCTGGTGCGCCGCATTCATCGCGATGTCGATCGGGATCGAGAAGGACAGGCCCATCGCGCCGCCGTCGGTCGAGAAAATCTGGGAGTTGATCCCGACCACCTGCCCGGCGAGGTTGAACAGCGGGCCACCGGAGTTGCCGCGGTTTATCGGCACGTCGGTCTGGATGAACGGCACGTCTGCCTGATCATTGCCGAGGCTGCGGCCAACATAGCTGATGATGCCGGCGCTGACCGAATGGTCGAGCCCGTAGGGCGAGCCGATCGCCACCACCCACTGCCCGGGTTTCAGATCATTCGAATTGCCGATCTGCACGGTCGGCAGGCCGGCCGCATCGATCTTGAGCAGTGCGATGTCGTAAATCTTGTCGGTGCCCACCACCTTGGCGGTGTAGCTGTGGTGGTTCGACAGGTGCACCTTCACCGAATCGGCATTCGCGACCACGTGATTATTGGTAAGGATGTAACCGTCGGACGAAATGATGAAGCCCGAGCCCAGCGACTCCCCGCCACGATCCGGACGCTGGAACTGCGGACCCATCGGCATGCCGAAGAAGTGCCGCAGAATCTCCGGAATCTGTTGTTGCTGCCGGGTCTGCCGCTCACCCGGGTGGTCGCTGCCCATCTCGCTGGCGTGCTTGTAGCGCGCCACCACGTTCACCACCGCCGGGCCGTATTTCTGCACGATGCTGGTGAAATCCGGCAATGCCGCGGTGGGCGGCGCCGCCAGCGCCGCGCCGGCGCCGGAAAAACACAACAGAACGAATACGGCGGCCATCCGCCTCGCTCTTTTCAACATGATCTTCTCCTTGACTGGATTTGAATTCATGAAAACATTCGGGCGCGGTCACCGTTTGCGCAGCAATCCATGCCGATCACGATGCGCAGAACGTGAAAGCCGGGTATCGCGGCGAGGCTCTTGCAACGGCTCAACCGTCATATACGCCAGACAGGCAATCCACCGTTTCAGTGTGGTTTCGCGGGCACACCGGATGAGGGAGGCTGCGGCACCACCACGATCGAGAACGGCAGGTCGGATCGCCCATTCTGGAACGGCGATGCGAAAGGCATCGCCGCATCACGCGCATAGGTGGCGCGTCTGAGGTAATCGGGCTGCATCAGGCCGGTGCCATACACGATATCGGCGGAAGCGGGTTGCGCGGACAACACCGTCGGCCGACGCGACAGCAGCCAGGTCGGAGGCGCAACCGGGTTGGCCACAGGCGTGGCCTCGGCAAGTGAAGTCGGCACGGCAGCGACAGGCGCCGGGCGCGTCTGGGCGACCGGATCCTGCGTGCCGTTTCGGGGATTCGGGGTATTCAACATCAGGGCGGCAACGGCCACGCCGGCGGCAATCGCACCGCCGCCCACGTAACGCGCCCAGTGCCGTGGCTGCATTCGCGGTTCGCCGGCTTCATGCAATGCCGCGGCGACGCGCGACGTGAAATCGTTGTCGATCTTCTGCGCCGACATCCGCGCCGAGTCGGACGCCAGGCATGCGCGAATCAGGTGCCAGCGTGACCACGTCGCCTCGAGGTCGGGGTCATGGTCGAGGCGGCGCAACAGGAATCGGGTCGGCTCGGCATCCAGTTCACCGTCCATCAGGGCGGAAAGGTATTCGTGACTGGTCGGATCCATCGCAACTTACCTCACTTGAACGCTGGGCCGGGCACTCGGCAATCCGTTGCCGGCACGGATTCCGCAATGGAAAATCATGTCTCCACACATCCGCTGGACCCTTGCACGGTCCCGCCGCTCCCCCGATTCAGAGGGCAACACTGTGCAGGGTCGTGACTCAGGCATCTTCATTGGAAAGCAGCGGTCGCAATTTTTCGTCGATGGCCTCGCGGGCCCGGAAGATGCGCGATCGCACGGTGCCTATCGGGCAACCCATGCGCTCGGCGATCTCTTCGTAGGAAAGGCCATCCACCTCGCGCAGGGTGATCGCGTTGCGCAGTTCTTCCGGCAGCTGTTCGACCGTGGCAAACACGGTTTGTTCAATTTCGTGGCGGGCCAGTTCGTGTTCCGGAGTGGCCTCGTCGCGCAGCCGGGCACCGGCATCGAACTGCACCGCGGTATCCGCGTCGATGTCCTCGGCAGGCGGGCGGCGGCCCTGGGCGACCAAGTGGTTCTTGGCGGTATTCACGGCGATCTTGTACATCCAGGTATAGAAAGCGCTGTCTCCACGGAAGGCGCCGATTGCTCGGTAGGCGCGAATGAAGGCTTCCTGCGCAACGTCCTCGCACTCGCTCCAATCGTGCACGTAACGCGACACCAGCCCGATGATCTTGTGCTGGTACTTGCGGACCAGCAGGTCGAACGCCTTGTTGTCGCCTTTGCGCACCCGCGCCACGAGGGCGCGATCGGTTTCCATATCGCCCATCCGGGCGGCACTCCCTACTGCGCCCGAGGCGATATGCACGCCTGTCTGACCGCCTCGCTGGCTCGAAAGTTCACCCGTGTTTGCCATCCCGCAATCCCTGACCCGCAAGCATCTTCACCATGGTTGGGCCGGTTGGCCCGCGGATCAAGCCTAGCGCGCATGCCGCACATCCGCCAAATGGGCGGTTTCAGCCGGCGGCGCCGTGCTGGCGATCGGAGCTCAACGGCACCACGTTGTCCGTGGCGCCTGTCGCTCTCAAGAGAGCGTGGGAATGGTCGCCCGTCGGCTCGACGTGCCGCGCGGCGAGCAGGTCGGTGAAGGCGCCGGCGGCGAGCGGGCGGCAGAACAGATAGCCCTGGGCGACCTCGCATCCGCGTCCGCGCAGGAATTCCAGTTGAGGTTCGGTTTCGACGCCCGCGGCGATCGTCCGACGTCCCTGCCCGCGCGCTACACCAAGGATGGAAGCCACCACCGCTTCATCGTCCGGGTCGCTCCCGATGTTGCGAACGAAGCTGTGGTCGACCTTGACCGAATCCACCGGCAAGTGCGCGGCTTGGCCCGATGCGATTTGTCCGGCGCCGGCATCGCCGATCACCACGCGACAGCCGATTCGCCGGAGCGTACGCAGTACCGTGGCAAGTTCCGTGCCCGGATTCTGCAGCACGCTTTCGGATGTCTCCAGGTCCAGCATGGATGGTTCCAACCTGGCATCGCGACACGCCGACTCGATCATTGCCACCAGGTTCGGCTGCATCCACTGCAGTGCCGAAAGGTTCACTGCCAATCGCAGCGGCTTGCCGCAGCTGCGCTGCCATACGGCCACGTCGGTGCACGCACGCCGCAACACCCATTCTCCGATCGAAATGATCAGCCCGGTCTCCTCCGCCAACGGCACGAAAAACGCGGGACTCAACATCCCGAGTGTCGGGTGTTTCCAGCGCACCAATGCCTCGACGCCGATGATGTCCTCCGACCCAAGCTCGATCTGCGGCTGGTAGTGGACCGACAGTTCGCCGTTGGCTTCGGCCTTGCGCAGGCGCGACTCCATCTCCAGTCGTTGCCGGTGCGCGTCTTCGGGTACGTTGCCGAATGCCTGCACGTTGTTGCGACCCCGGCCCTTGGCGCTGTACATCGCCATGTCCGCGTGCTTGATCAGTCCTTCGGCATCGGCCGCGTCGTCGGGATAAACGCTGACGCCTATCGACGCGGTGACTTGCAATTCGGAACCGTCTTCGAGCGTCAACGCCCCCTGCATGCCCTGCAGCAGTTTGGCCGCTACGTGCCTGATGCCGGCACGGTCGTTGAGGTGGCGGACGATCAGCGTGAATTCGTCGCCGGCGTAACGCGCCACCGTGTCCGATGCACGCACCGCTTCGCGCAGACGCCGCGCACTTGCCGCCAGCACCCGATCGCCGATGGCATGGCCCAGCGAATCGTTGATGTCCTTGAAACCATCGAGGTCCACGAACAGTACCGCGAACACCTCACCGGTGCGACGTGCATCGTGCAGGGTGGATTCCAGCCGATCATTGAACAGCATCCGGTTGGGCAACCCGGTGAGCCCGTCCAGCAACGCGCGACTGCGTCCTCGCTGGTGCTCGGCGCGCAATTCCAGCAGCATTGCAAAGCGCGCCGCGACGATCTCCAGCATCGATTGCAACATCGGCCCCGCCACTTCACTGGCACGCAGCGAGGCGCATTCCATCACGCCGACCACGTTGCGGTGCGTATCGAACAGCGGCAACGCCGCATGGCATGCGCAACCCGTGGCCTTCATGAAAGCATCGTCCGACGCATTGGTATTGCCGACCCGGATGACCGCCTCGCCGTCCAGCGCGGGCCGCACGAACTCCCGCGCCAGCGGATCGGGCGCACCGGGTGCGGACATGCGATCCACGCGTGCGAGCAACCTCAACGCCTCACCGGATGCGCTGGTTTTTTCAGCGATCACCATCAGGTCCAGGCCGAAGGTTTGCATCACGCGCTGCACCAGCCCGGGCAGGCCCACCGCATCGCGCCCCGGCTGCATCAGATCGGCGATGGCGCGCAAGGTTGCAGCCGGATCGTCCTGCTGCTGCCGCGGCGCTGCGGCGGCCATTTCCACTGCGCCGCGCGCTGCCGGCAACGCGGCGGGTGCAGCGCCTTGCAACGCTTCACGGATCCGTACCGCTGCCTCGGTCGAGTCGACCGGCATCCGCAGCCAGGCCTTGATGCCGCTGTCCCCGGCCGGCTGTTTGCCTGTGTCCTGCGCATTGAAACCGGCGCCGAAAAGGCCGATGACCGGGACGCCGGCGAGTTCCGCACACAACATCCGGGACTGGGTCGGCGCGTGCTCGAAATCCAGGATGGCCAATGCCGGTCGCGATACGTTGCGCAGCAGGGCGCGTGCATGGATGGCGTCGCGCGCGCTCAGGATTTCACCGGAATCGATGCCGTCCAACGCATCGAACAGCACGCGGCGGTCCTCACGCGAAGATGCCATCACCAGCACCGGGCGCTTGCTTTCAGGCATCATCGAACCCACGCGCCATGCCGCAAACGCGGCTGCGGGCCCGCGCGCCGGCTCCACGCCAGTTCGCGCGCAGGCAGTGCGGCTGGCAGGTCCGCAAGCGCACCCGGAAGCACCAGCCGACGTTGCTGCTGCGGGTCGGTCTTCGCGATGCGCTGCAGCAATGCCAGCAAATCAGGGCTCCACTCCGGCGGACTGTCGACAATGAAATACACGCCGAAATGCGGGCTGTTTGCGACGAAACGCAGCACGTCGGCAAGATGCACCATCCCCGGCACGATTTCGTGCAGCCCCGGCAGTCGGCACAACCCGACCCGCGCGCGCCACCAGTAAATCGCCTTGCCGGTGCGCTGCGCGATCGCGCGCAACGACTTCACCAGCCCGTCGACGTCCTCGCAACGCAACGCCACCAGCGCACTGTCCACGGCGAGAATGCGGTCGAGCAGATCGTCCTTGAGAAGCCCGCCTGGCGATTTCGGTTCAGTCACGGTGATTCCATTTATTCCGGCGTTGACCCGAATGCCTGCCCGATCAATCATGATGCTCACCGGTTGGCAGCGGGAACGAGACGTGTTCGACGGTTTGCGATTCAGCCATTGGCAAGCTTCGGCAGGCGAAGACGGTGTACTGGTGCTGACGATGGACCGCGCCGGCAGCCACGTGAACGCGCTGTCCCGGGCACTCCTGGACGAGCTGGACGCCATGCTGGAGCGCATCGCGATCGAGCGCCCGGCCGCCGTGGTGATTCGTTCAGGCAAGCCGTCCGGTTTCGCGGTCGGCGCCGACCTGCACGAATTCGAGGACTATGAACGCAAAGCAACCGTGCGCGAGGAAATCGAACACGGCCAGCGCGTGTTCCAGCGTCTCGCCCGACTTCCGATGCCGACCGTCGCGGCGATCCATGGCACCTGCATGGGCGGCGGCACCGAACTCGCGTTGGCATGCCGGATGCGCGTCGCCGCGCGCGCACCCGAAACCCGCATCGCCTTGCCGGAGGTGCAACTCGGCATCCATCCCGGCTGGGGCGGCACGGCGCGTTTGCCACGCCTGATCGGCGCGCCGAAAGCATTGGCAATGATGTTGACCGGACGTGCGGCTTCGGCCGGACGCGCACATGCGCAGGGACTGGTCGACCGACTGGCCGCGCCCGACAAATTGCTCGATGAGGCGCGCAAGCTTGCGTTGCATCCCGTCACGCGCCCGTTCGCACAACGCGCACTGGCGCGGCTGACCAACTGCTGGCTCGTGCGCCAGATCCTCAGCATCGTCGTGCGCAAACAGGCCGCGGCGAAAGCATCGCCAAGACACTACCCCGCCCCATTCGCGTTGATCGAGGTGTGGCGGCAAGGCGGCGGCAATGTCCATCAACGCCTGAAACTGGAAGCGCGCTCGGTCGCGAAACTCAGCGCAACCCCCACCGCGCACAACCTGATCCGCATCTTTTTCCTGCGCGAACGCCTGCGTGGCCTTGCCGGAGGCATCGCGCACGATATCCGGCACGTGCACGTGGTCGGCGCCGGCGTAATGGGCGGCGACATCGCGGCCTGGAGCGCGCTGCGCGGCTTCGAGGTCAGCCTGCAGGATCGCGAGATGAAGTTCGTGGAACCGGCGCTGGCGCGAGCGCGCAAATTGTTCGACAGGAAACTGAAAACGCCCGATCGGATCGAACCCGCGTGCAAACGCCTCGTCGCCGACGTCGAAGGCGCGGGCATCGCCTCGTCGCAACTCGCGATCGAGGCGATCTACGAGAACCCGGAGGCCAAGCAAGCGGTGTACCGTGCGCTCGAACCGAAACTCGCCGACGACGCATTGATCGCCACCAACACGTCATCCATTCCGCTGGACGAACTGCGCGGCGCGCTCGTCGAACCCCGGCGATTCCTCGGTCTGCATTTCTTCAATCCGGTCGCGCAAATGCCGCTGGTGGAAGTGGTGCGGCATGACGCGCTCGATCCCGCGATCGAAAAACGCGCGTGGGCCTGGGTGAAAGCCATCGGCAAGTTGCCGCTTCCCGTGCGCGGCACACCGGGATTCCTGGTCAACCGGATCCTGATGCCGTACCTGCTGGAAGCGATGCGCTGTCATGCCGAAGGCATCCCCGATCCCGTGATCGACCGCGCCGCAAAACACTTCGGCATGCCGATGGGGCCTATCGAGCTCGCCGATACGGTGGGCCTCGACGTCGCACTGTCGGTGGGCAATGAACTTGGGCCGTTCCTGCAACTGGAGCTTCCTTCCGGCATCGCCGACAAAGTGGAAGCCGGCAGGCGCGGCAAGAAAGACGGACAAGGCTTTTACGTCTGGAAAGACGGCAAG
>DASUJD010000069.1:0-4265 GCA_036279455.1 Rhodanobacteraceae bacterium
CATCGCCGAGACCTACATCGCCGCGCTGGCGCACCCGGATTACGCATCACTGGATGCCCAGCTTGGCTTCTTCGACATCGGCCGCGAAGTGGGTGGCCCCTGGTTGTACGTGATGTTGATAGTGATCAATGTCATTGCCACCGGCATCGCCAATGCATTGTCCGCGCAGTTGGCGATCGCGCGAATTTTGTATTCGATGGGACGCGACAAGATGTTGCCCGGCTCCGGATTTCTGTCGCGCGTGCACCCGCGCTTCAGGACACCCGTCAACGCTGCCCTGCTGGTGGCGTTGCTGTCGATCCTGGTGGCGCTGCTGATGCCGGAGGAATCCATCCTGAAGCTGGTCAATTTCGGCGCGCTCACGGCGTTCATGCTGCTCAATGCCACGGTGTTCGTGTATTTCTATCTCAAGCAGAAGCGTTATCGGCGCATTTTCAGTTACGTGATATTCCCCGTGCTGGGTTTGATCATCGTTGCGTTCGTGTGGTCGGGCTTCGACCGCACGACGTTCCTGTTCGGCGGCGCGTGGCTGCTGATCGGCATCGCGCTCGGCGCCTTCAAGTACCGGAATTTCAGGTCGTTCGAACCCGCGCCCTGAGGCGCGGCGGAGGCGCTGCACTTGTACGGGGCGACCCGCAAGAGTAGCGTGCAGGAGTTGCGGCGAGCGCTGCACGCCCACTGTTGCAGGGCATCGAGACCGCGCATGACGCGCACGTCGATTCGGGTAGGGAGTCAATCCTTTTCCGTGGGTGGGGTGTGCGATGCGGTTCTCTCCGAAGGTCCAGGCCCCCGTCTTTGCGGCGGCATTCTTGTGCGCGTGTACGGCAGCTGCGGCAATTGCCGCAACCGGCGCGAGTGTTTCGAGCAATGATCAGTTTCGCGCGGCGGAAACATGGGCTTTTCCCGAGGTCTGGTCGCAGGATCCGGGCGCGCCGCGCGCCAAGCTGCCACAACTTGCCGCAAGCACGGTGATGCACATTCCGGGCAGCACACAGGCTTATACCCTCGCGCAAACGAGGGCATTCCGCGACGGTGAGCGCGACAGTCCCATCATGCACGAGGAATTGAGCCATGTCAGCGACATCGATCTGAAACTCGCGGCCGAATATTTCTCCAAGCTGAGTTACACGCGCTGGACGCGTGTGATCGAAGCCGCGCGCGTGCCGAAAACCCATCGGGACAACTTCACCCTGGCAGTGACTGAAGGCCTGGGCACCGAGCCGATCGGCAACCGTGTCATCGTTGTTCCCGCGAACCTGAAGCGCACCATGCTGGGTGATACCCGCTCCGGATATGTCGCTTACGTGCCGCCGGGAAGCATCGAGATGGGCGCGAAGATTGCGGCGCATGGCGTGGGCACGGCGCCGGCCTGTGAAGGCTGTCACGGCGTGAAGCTGGAAGGCCAGACCATGCCCGGCATCGGTATCGTTCCGCCACTGGCCGGCCGCATGCCGAACTATATCGTGCGTGAGTTGATGTGGTTTCGCGAAGGCAAGCGCACCGATCCCGCCGCGACGCCGATGCGCGCGGAAGTTTCGCATCTGACATTGAAAGACATGATTGATGTCGCGGCGTATGCGGCGTCATGCAAGCCCTGAAGCAAGATGGCAATCAAGCAGGTATCACCGAGGCATCGAGGAGAAGACCCATGAAAAAGATTCTGGTGGTTGTTGCAATGGTTTGCGTTGGTCTGTTCGCGGGCGGCGCGTGCGCACAAACGTCCGCCTCATCGGCGGAACAGGCGATCCGTCCGTTGATGGCAAAGGCGGGCAAGGCCGCCAAGGCGCGCGACGCCAGTGCCTTCATGGCATCCATGCTGCACAGTCCCAGCCTTGTGTTTGCAATCAACGGTCGGGTAATCCATGGATGGAAAGCGCTGTACGCGGCGCAAGTGAAATGGTGGAGCCGCGGCAAGGGCAATAGCAGGTACTCGCCGAGTGGCGTGGCGCCCGAGTTCATGGCGCTCGGCCCGGATGTCGAAATCGTGACGCTGCAGATTGTCGGGCGATATATGCTGCCGAACGGCAAAGTTGCCACCAGTCCGTTTGTTGTCACCGATGTGTGGCAACGCCTGCCGCAAGGCTGGCGCATCGTTTACAGCCACGAATCCTGGGCGAAGCCGCGGCCGGATTGATGCGCTGCTCGCGCTGGGTTGCGCAAGCCCATGCGGTCCTGCCCGGTCATTCCGCGAAGGGTGCTTTCGCGATGGCGTCGCAAATGTTGTGCGGGTGAAACCCCGGAATCTCGCGCAAGCCGATGTCGCGCATGAAACCCCCGGCCGCATCGGGATAGCGACGCACCACGGCCGTGCAATCGGCGACAAATGCCTTCTTGAACTGAAGCCGCGGAAAGGTTTCCACGACCTTGTCCACCTGGCTTTGCGCCAGCATCTCGAATCCGCCCACGACATCCGTGCCGACGCCCATGCTGACGAGCGCGACCTCCCGTTGCTGACGCTCGGCGATGAAGCTGGAGGCATGCATCAGAATGGCGTTGGACACCACCGTTGCGCGCGCCTCGTCCAGGCCGTTCTGAATCAGGAATGCATGCGCGGCATCGGCGCCTTGTGCTTCGAACCGATCCGGTCCCTGGTAGCGTTTGGTCAAACCGAGGTCGTGCAGAATGGACGCCAACAGCATGACCTCGTGATCGACCTGCCATTGTTTGTTCTTTGCCATCAACGCGGCAAAGCAATAAGACCGTGCGCAGTGATTGAACAACGAGGGCTCGCAGGCGTCGCGGGCCAGGGCCACTGCCTTCGCGGTCAGATCGGTATGCGGCCAGGGCACCCCGGCTATTTCGTGCAGGCCTGCAGGCTGCGTCCGGCTGCCGCCCTGGCTTGTCGTCGATGCCACCGCGGACAGTGCGTCGAAGGCGCCCGTCATTCCACACGCACCCATCAAGAGCATCTTGAATACCTCGCGACGTTTCATGCTGGTCTCCTGCATGCGGCAAGGGTAACCGGGTGCCACGTGGCAGTTATGCCATAATGAGGTCAGTTTCTGCCAAACTGCGGCGTGTGACCGAAATGACCGGAACAGGGCCTCGAACCAAATCGCTGAAGCTGATCGTGTTCGCGGCGGAACCGGTCGAGGAACTCGACGTGGCCGGACCGATGGCGGTTTTTGGTCACGCCAACCGGATTTTGTGCGGCAAGCGTCCGGCTTATGACATGAGGGTGGTGGGACCTGCGCGGCGTCGACGCTTGCGGGGCGAATGCGGACTTGGGCTGCTGATCGAGCCCGATTGGCGTGCCGCGGTCAAAAATACGGACACCTTGCTGATTGCCGGTGGAAGCGGGGCGATGCGGTTGCGCGATCGCGCCGTGCTCGCGCGTCTGCGCGAAGTCGCGACCACTGCTCGTCGCGTGGGAGCCATTTGTACCGGCGCGTTCGTGCTGGCGGAAATGGGTCTGCTGCACGCACGCCAGGCCACCACCCACTGGATGGAAGCATCTGCGCTTGCTGCCCGCGACGCTTCGATCAAGTTGAATCCCGACGCGATCTGGGTTCGTGATGGCAACGTTTACACGTCGGCCGGCGTCACCGCCGGCATGGATCTCGCGCTCGCGCTGCTGGAAGAAGACCATGGCGCGGCGGTCGCGCTCGAGGTGGCCAGGCGTTTGGTGATCTTCGTGCGTCGCCCGGGAGGGCAGGCGCAATTCAGTACCTTTCTCAGCGCCGGCGCAGCCGAAACGCCGGCGCTGCAGGCATTGCAGGCGTGGTTGCCGCAGCAGATCGCGCGCAAGCTGGACGTGGCAGAGCTGGCCCAGCGTTGTTGCATGAGTACGCGCACGTTCGCGCGCGCGTTCGTCCGCGAAACCGGCATCACGCCGGCACGTTACGTCGAGCGCCTGCGGGTGGATGCGGCGAGAGGGCTGATGGAAAGCTCCGGCAGGAACCTGAAGGCAGTGGCACGCGCCTGTGGTTTCCGCAACACCCAGGGCATGCGGCGCGCATTCCTGCGTACGCTTGCCATCACACCGCAGGAATACCACCAGCGATTCCTGATCCACGCGGGCTGACCAGCAGTGCCGACACCAGAACGCAAGCGGCACTTGCCGGATGCTGGCTTGTGCGAAGGACATAAGGTCAAGCCCGCGTCGCGCACGTCACTCGTCACTTGTCACGTTGCACGCGCCGCGCGTGCGCTTTGGGCCTGATTTCCCTTCCGAAGCGGCATGCAAGCGTTTGTGTCGTCTGCGCGCCCAGAAACAGAATGAGCGCGCTGTAGTACACCCACACCACGATCAGGATCAGCGAACC
>DASUJD010000070.1:0-21245 GCA_036279455.1 Rhodanobacteraceae bacterium
TTACGCATCGCGATGAGCATGTCGGGAATCCGCGCCGGGCGTATGGAACTTCGGCAGACGGGCAAGTCCGGCGATGTGGTGCTGTACAGCGTCGGCGACAGCAGCCTCTCCGCGGCAGAGGACGCCGGGATTCCCGTTCCCCACAGCCTGTTCGTCGTGGCCTCGGCGCCCCCGGAATCATGGCTGCCGATCACCCGTTCGCTGGTCGCCGCGCTCGCGCTGGCGATCGTTGCGTTGCTGGTGGGCGTTGCCCTGTTGTGGTCGCGCCCGCGCCTGCGCGCGCGGCTCGGCGGTGCCCCCGCAGCGGCAGAGCTTCCCTTGTCCGATGTGATCGCGGCGGCGCCGCCGGCTCCCAGGCGCGAACCGAAGCCGGTAGTGAAGCCCGAGGCCGGACCGGCGGCGGCCGCTCCCGCGCAGCACGACGAAGCGGCGCTGGATCAAGGGATCTTCCGCGCCTACGACATCCGCGGTGTGGTCGGAAAGACGCTGAGCGCGGGCATCGCGCGCCAGCTGGGTCGTGCGATAGGCAGCGCGGTGCGCGACAAGGAGCTTGCCGACATCGTGGTCGGCCGCGATGGGCGGTTGTCGGGGCCGGAACTCGCCGACGCGCTGATCGAGGGTCTGCGCGCGGCGGGCGTGGACGTGATCGACATTGGCGCGGTGCCGACGCCGGTCAGTTATTTCGCGGCTTACCAGCTCAACGCCGGCTCGTGCGTGTCGGTGACTGGCAGCCACAATCCGCCCGATTACAACGGATTCAAGATCGTGATCGGCGGCGAGACACTGGCTGAAGACGCCATCCAGGATTTGTACCGGCGCATCGTCGACGGCCGTCTCGCCGAGGGTCATGGCAGCGTGCGCTTGTACGACATCCAGGCCGAATACATCGAGCGCATTGCCTCGGACATCCAGACCGGGCGGGTGTTGAAAGTGGTGGTGGACTGCGGCAACGGCATTGCCGGCGAAACCGCGCCGGGCGTGGTGCATGCGATCGGCTGCGAACCGATTCCGCTGTATTGCGATGTGGACGGCACCTTCCCGAACCACCATCCCGATCCGTCCGAGCCGAAGAACCTTTCCGACCTGATCCTGATGGTGCAAAAGACCGGCGCCGATCTTGGCCTGGCTTTCGACGGCGATGGCGACCGGCTTGGCGTGGTCACCAGGGACGGCGAAATCATCTATCCCGACCGGGTGCTGATGTTGTTTGCGCAGGACGTGCTCACCCGCAACCCGGGCGCCACGATTCTCTACGACGTCAAATGCACCGGTCACCTGCAGTCGCTGATCCTGAAGGCTGGCGGCAGCCCGTTGATGTGGAAGACCGGGCACTCGTTGATCAAGGCCAAGATGAAGGAAACCGGCGCGCAACTTGCCGGCGAGATGAGCGGCCACTTCTTCTTTCGCGAACGCTGGTACGGCTTCGATGACGGCGTCTACGCAGCCGCGCGCCTGCTGGAAATCCTGACCGACGATCCGGAAGGTCGTGCGCCGGAGCAGATTTTCGCGACACTGCCGAAAGGGGTGGCGACGCCGGAACTGCACGTCCAGATGGCCGAAGGCCAGAACCATCCGTTCATCGCGCGCTTCCGTGAACGCGCCCAATTCGACGGCGCGCGCCTCACCACCATAGACGGCCTGCGCGCGGATTGGTCCGACGGCTGGGGACTGGTGCGTGCGTCCAACACCACGCCGGTGCTGGTGCTGCGCTTCGACGCCGACAATGCCCAAGCACTGAAACGCATCCAGGATGCATTCCGCGCGCAGATCCTCGCCTGCGACAGCTCGCTGACGCTGCCGTTCTGACACGCAACTCTTTTTTCTTGCCCGTCATTCCGGACAAGCCCGCGTAGCGGGCGCGATCCGGGATCCAGACAGGGATGTGCATTACGTGAAGGCTCGCATCCTCACCCGGCGCTGCGCGCCACAACGGATCTCCTCCATGGCGGTTCCCCAGGAGCGAGAGTGAACAGCGCGATGAAAGCCGTGCAGCGCATCACGACGACGGCGGCGTCGCTCCACTGAACTTCACCGCGGTCGCGCCCGTGATCGGCCCAGCGACGTGGGCCTGGTCGCTGATGTAGAGCTTGACGGTCCGTTCGAAAGTGAGCGGGCCATTCACGGTGGCGCCGGGGCCGATGGTGATGGTCGGGATGTCGTTGCCGCTGAAGTGGATGTTGAACACGCCGTTGTCGCTCGGCTTCTTGACCTTGATGCCGCCATCGACCACGGCATTGCCGGTGATGTCGATGTCGCCATTGACGGTGGTGACGCCTTGACCGACGTGCGCACCGTCGATGGTAATGTGGCTGTTGATGTTGGTCAGGGCACCGTTTACCGCCGACCCGGCGGCGAGGCTGAGGGCGCCGTTGACCGCCGTGACATCACCCGCAACGGTCGCGCCTTTTTCCAGCGTCACGCCGCCATTGACGGTGTCGACGCTCTTGGCGCGGGCGTTTTCACCCAAGGTAATGCCGCCGTTCACGGTGCTGGCATCGCCCACCTGCGCACCCTCGGCGAGATGGATCGAACCATTGACGGTGGAAGCCTTGTCGGCCTTGGCATTGGTCTCGACGTGCACCGAGCCGTTCACGGTGCTTGCATCGGAGGTGCTGGTGCCTGGCGGCACATCGACCGAACCGTTGACGCCGCTCACGCACGCAGCCAGCGCGAGCGGCAGGGCGAGGGTCGCGAAGATGAAAGTGCAAAGGCGTGCGGATCGCATGGGAGCCTCCTGCGCGGTGCGCGTTGATGAAGATTTGCCAGCGTGGCATGGCGTCGGCAGATCGTGATGCCGATCGTGCCTGACTATTGTGGTGTTGACAATAGGCACAAGGTAACCGTGACCAATGGCATGCGACCGATCCCTGGTCGCCGCACTCCGGTTCGCCATGGGGGGTCCGGGTAGTGGGTACCGGAACGGCCACCCAGGCCGCCATCAATGGTCGAGAGCTCCCTCCTCGCTTTCCACAACGACCGCTTGAACCCTACACTGGCTAAAATGGGCTGGTTATCCCAACGCGCGAAGCCATGCATACGCTCGTGATGATCCGCCACGGCCAGTCGCTGTGGAACCGGGAAAACCGCTTCACCGGCTGGGCCGACATCGACCTGTCCGAGCAGGGCCGCAGCGAGGCGCGCGAAGCCGGCGAGCTGCTGAAACGCGAAGGTTATGCCTTCGATGTCGCCCACACCTCGGTGTTGAAGCGCGCCGTGCACACCCTCTGGGGCGTCGAGGACGCCATGGATCTGGCGTGGCTGCCGGTGCTCACCGACTGGCGCCTGAACGAACGCCACTACGGCGCGCTGACCGGCCTCAACAAGGCCGAGGTTGCTTCCAGGCATGGCGACGAACAGGTGCATATCTGGCGGCGCAGCTACGACGTGCCGCCGCCACCACTGGATCCGGCCGACAACTTCTGCGTCGACGATCCGCGTTACGCGAAGCTCGATCCGGTGCAGATTCCGTTGACCGAGTGCCTGAAGGACACCGTGGCGCGCGTGCTGCCGTATTGGCACGAGGTGCTGGCGCCCGCGATTCGCGGCGGACAGCGTGTGCTGGTGTCAGCGCACGGCAATTCGATGCGCGCGCTGGTGAAATACCTGGACGGCATTTCCGATGCCGACATCACCGGCCTCAACATCCCGAATGGCATACCGCTGGTTTACGAGTTCGACGACGCATTGAAACCCGTCAAGCACTTCTACCTCGGTGACGCCGCGGCCATCGCCGCCAAGGAAGCTGCGGTTGCCAATCAGGGGCGTGCCGGATAGGTTGGCGTCGACCCCGGACTCGATCCGGGGGAAGCCCAACCCGTAATCGCGATAGTGTCGGGCGCTGAGCGCATGCGAAGCCAGCGTGGTTTGGCGATGATGTTGGGCTTCCGCGGACAAAGACCGCGTCAGCGCGATCGCGACGGGATCGCTATTCCTTCGCCCGTTTCCATGGCCACGCCACCGCGAAACTCGACACGCCGAGGATCGCAAGGACGATCGGCGGCCAGATGCCGTAGCGGTCTCCCAGTGCGAATACCAGCGCGGCGCCCACCAGCAGCGCACCGCCGAAAGCAGCGGCAAGGATGCGGCGCTGGATTTCGCGTTGCAGAAAGCGGAAATGCTCCAGTTCGCGCTCGCCGAATTCGAGCGGGCCATTGCCCTGGGCGAGGGCTTCCAGCGCATCGTGAACCTTTTCGGGAATCAGCGGCGCGAGTCGCAACCATTCCGGCACGCGCTTGCGGATTTCCCTGAGCGCGTGCCGCATGCTGTAGCGATCGGCAAGGATTTGCTTAAGCACCGGCTGCGCCACCGACCAGATGTCGATGTCGGGATCGAGCTGGCGGCCCAGTCCTTCGACGTTCAACAGGGTCTTCTGCAGCAGGATCAATTGCGGCTGCAAGGTCAACTCGAACTTGCGCGCCGTACTGAACAGTTTCGCGACGACCTCCGCCAGCGAGATTTCCGAAAGTGGCCGGGTGAAGTACGGTTCACAGACGGTGCGGATCGCGGCCTCCAGTTCGTCCACGCGTATGTGCCGCGGCATCCATCCGGCTGCGAGGTGCAGCTCGGCGATGCGATGGTAGTTTCGCTCGAACATCGCGATGAAATTTTCCGCCAGCCAGTACTGGTCCTCGTCCGGCAGTGAACCCATGATGCCGAAATCCAGCGCGATGAAACGCGGATCATGCGGGCGGGTCGGGTCGACCCAGATGTTGCCGGGGTGCGCGTCGGCGTGGAAAAAGTTGTCGCGAAACACTTGTTCGTAGAACAGGCGCACGCCCTTTTCAGCCAGCACCCGGCGGTCGATGCCGGCCATGTCGAGCGCGGCCACATCATCGGCGGGAATGCCGTGCACGCGTTCCATCGTCAGCACTTTCTCGCCGCTGTGCGACCAGAAGATCTCCGGCACGTACAGGTCGCCGGAATTCTCGAAATTGCGTCGCAACAGGCTGGCGTTGGCGCCCTCGTTCTGCAGGTTCAGCTCGTTGTGCAGGGTCTTGGCGACTTCGTCGAACATGTCGCGCGGGCGAATCTTGTCGGCTTGCGGATGCCAGCGCTGCACCATCCGCGCCAGCGCGTCCAGCAATTCGAGGTTGCGGCGGACGTTCCTGGCGACGTTCGGCCGCAGCACCTTGACCACGACCTCGCGCCCGATAGCGCTTGCAGCCGGAGGCTGCTCAAATTTTCCCTCTCCCTCCGGGAGAGGGTGGCGCAAAGCGCCGGGTGAGGGTCCGAAGCCGCCAAACGGCGCGCCGCGCGAGCGCGAACCCTCACCGCCAACCCCTCTCCCGGAGGGAGAGGGGTGCAATAACGGCAGCAAGCGCGCCGCATGTACCTGCGCGATCGAGGCGGAAGCCAGCGGCGCTTCGTCGAAACTCGCGTACAACTCGCCGATCGGCTTGCCCAGCGATTCCTCGACGATCGCGCGCGCCTCGGCGCCGGGAAACGGCGGCACCTGATCCTGCAATTGCGTAAGCTCGTCGGCAACATCCTCGGGCAACAGGTCGCGACGGGTCGAAAGCACCTGGCCCGCCTTCACCCAGATGGGCCCGAGTTCGGTCAGCGCGAGCCGCAGGCGTGCGCCGCGCGGCAATTTGGCAATCTGCCTGCGTGGGCGCGGCAGCAATGCGCGCAGCCAGCGCAGCGGCCGCATCACGTGCTGGGAGTCGATCAGGTCGTCGATGCGATAACGCACCAGCACCGCGGCGACGTGCAGCACGCGCGGCAACAGGCGCAGCGGGGTCATGGTTTGCCGTCCAGGTGCCGGATGCGCGCGGCGAGCCGTTCGGTGCGCTCGCGCAAGGCGTCCACGTCATCCAGGAATGCATTCATTTCGGCATGCGGCACCGTGAGGCGGGCCTCGTCGCGCAACCAGTCCACGCTGTCGTCGCGCAGGTGTCGCGCGCCCGTGCCGGCCCATTTGGCGGCATCGTGCAGCGCATGCGCGATCGCGGTACCGGCCACCTCGCCGAACACGGTCGTGAATGCGGCTTCCACGTCGGGCTTGTAGTCGCGCGCGAGCTTCTGCACGCGCCGTGCGAGTTCGGCATCACCCGCGATCTCCACCTTGCCCGCGGGGCGCGCGTCATCGTGCGCCATCGCCATCGCCAGCAGGGAGCCCGGCGTGGCGTTGACCTCGAAATCGTTGACGCTGCCATCGTCGCCGGATTCCGGCGGTGGCTCGATCTGCAGGGTGCCGTTGCGCGCGGCAATCGAGAATGCGATCTCGGGGCCCCGCATGTGCACGCCGATGCGACGGCCTTCCAGCTCGCCGATCGCCTCGCGCGTGTCAGGGTCCAGCGCGACCAGCCGGTTGAGTGCAAGCGTCAGTGCAAGGCCGCCCAGCTTGCGCAGCGGGCGGGGAATCCAGGCATTCGGTGGTTGCTCGGACATGCATGCATTGTATGCGATCGTCCCTGATCGCCGCGCCTCCTTTGCGCGTTCCCCAGCAGGCAAACGCAGCTGAGGAACACCGGAACGGGCATCAAAGCCGCCATCCATGGCCGAGAGCTCCGTCCGACTTTTCCCAGCTGCCTGCGTTGCCAAGCAACGCTGCAACCGTTACGCTGCCCGCACTCCGTCGGGGAGTAGCCGACTTCGGCATGCGATCGAAGGGCCTGGCGTCAACACACTCGGCCGGCCGGCCGTGGCGCAGGGCAATCCGCAGGATCGGCGAGACCGACAGTTCGCGTGCGCAGGAACGGGCCGGGCCGCGCATGCGGATTGTCGTGCATGACCAGCCCTCCGGAGTTTCCCTCCTTGCAAGCATTCCTGGTTTCCCTCGGCGCCGTCGCGCTGGCAGAAATTGGCGACAAGACGCAATTGCTGTCGCTGGTGCTGGCGGCGAAGTTTCGCAAGCCGTGGCCGATTTGCATCGGCATTCTGGTCGCATCGCTGCTGAGTCAGGCGGTTGCCGCCGAACTCGGCGCGTGGCTGGCGCACTGGATGACCCCCGAAGTGCAGCGTTGGCTGATCGGGGTTTCCTTTCTGGTGGTGGCGGCTTGGGCGCTGTTGCCGGAAAAGAAAGAGGATGTCGAACCCGGGCCGACGCGTGGCCGCGGCGTATTCACGGCAACGCTGATCGCATTCTTCCTCGCCGAACTCGGCGACCGTACCCAGATCGCGACGGCGGTGCTGGGCGCCCATTACCAGCCGCTGTGGCAGGTGATCGCCGGCGGCACCGCAGGCATGCTGGTCGCCAACGTCCCGGTGGTATGGCTGGGTGCGCGTTTTGCGGCACGCCTGCCATTGCGGACCGCCCGTCTCGCGGCGGCGGCACTGTTCGCGGCGTTGGGGGTGTGGATCCTGCTGCGCTGAACGCTGTTTACGGAGCCGCTGCTGTGGAAAGTCGGGGCAGGAAGCCCGTTCCGTTATTGCATGCGCGCGACAAGCGTGTCGGGCAGCGGAATCGCTATTCTGCCGCGATCCTGGACGATCGCAATCAAATGCTGCCCGGGAATCCGAGCTGCCGCCAAGCTTCGTACACCGCGACCGCGACGGCGTTGGAAAGATTGAGACTGCGGTTGTCGGGCTGCATCGGCAGCCGCAGGCGTCGTGCCTCCGGAATCGCTTGCAGCAGGTGGCCGGGCAGGCCGCTGGTTTCGCGTCCGAACAGCAGTGCGTCGTCATCTTCGAAGCGCGGGTCGGTGTAGCGATGCATCGCGTGGCTGGTGAACGCGAAAACGCGTGGTTGTTGCAACGCGTCGAGGCACGCGGTCAGATCGTCGTGCGCCATCACATCGACGAATTCGTGGTAGTCCAGTCCCGCGCGGCGCAGTTTGGCGTGGTCCAGTTCGAACCCGAGCGGACGGATCAGGTGCAGTGAAGCGCCGGCGTTGGCGCACAGCCGGATCACGTTGCCGGTATTCGGTGGAATCTCCGGCCGGTACAGGATGACGTGCAACATCCGGCCATTATCGCAACGTGCGACCGGTTGCCGTCGGGCATGCCGGGTCGGGCCCGGAGCGTTGCCGACAGCTGCTGCCGTGGTTGGCGATGCGGATCAGATCGTACTGAGCGCCATCGAACCGATGCCGCACAGGATTGCAACTGCGGCCATGAAGAACAGGCTGCGAAGTATGAGTCGCTCGGCTTTCATGGCTTCCCCCTGTGGGCGCCTTGGCGCCGGGGAAATCCCGGCTCGGTATTTGAAGCATCGAATGTGCCACGCTGCCGATTGAAATGTGATTGGGCTCACAAAACCATTCCCCTCAAAGCTGGAAGGCATAGCTCAGCTTCAGGAAAACCTCCCGGTCGGTTTGCGCGAGGCCGGCATCGCCCGTACCAATGTAGCCGTTGCTGAGGCCGACGTAGAGACTGCTGAAGGGGTTGAGGACGTAACCGAACAACCATTGGGTTGCAAGGCTGCGGTTGCGGTTCGCGGTGCCCGGTGGAGACAGCGCGGTGTTCAGGCGAATATCCTGGAACTGGCCGATCGCGCGCACGAACATCCGCGAATTGAAATACCAGGAAACGCGCAGGTCGTAGAGATCATCCGTGTAAAGCCTGCCGCCCGCAACGTCGAGTCGTTCGAAATCGCCGACGAAGGCGATCCTCAGATGGCGTCCGGGCGTAAGCGTCACGGAGGGCGCGAGGGACAACAACCGGCCCTTGCGCGCGCCGACGTAATCGACACCATCGCCGCCGATCGCGTCGAGTTCGAAGCCGAGCCAGCGCAGCGGCTGCGCGTTCGCGTCCAGTTCGTACTGGTCGAGCGGGAACGTTTTGCCGCCGAAGTATTGAGCGTCGTGACGCGCACCGATCGTTATGCGGCTTTGCCCCACGGTGTTCACGAAGGCGTAGACGTACGCCAAACGGTCGAGCATCGGGCCGCCGTCACTGGCCTTGACCCAGTCGTAGCGCGCGCCAAAGCCGCCCTGGTTCCACCACGCGGTGTTCGAGTACCAGTCGTATTCGAACTGGGGCTCGGCTTCGGTGTAGCCGACCTTGGGCAGGTAACCCAGGTCGGCGCGAAAGCCCGGGCTTACGCTCGCGACCGAAAGGCTGGCGTTGTAATTGAGGCGGGTGCGCTGGAACTCGAGGCCCAAGCCATTGCCGCTCACGCTGCCCGGCGCAATGCCGAATGCGCTGGCGACCTGTCCGGGATATTTAGTCGTGGACTGGGCGGCCTGGACGGTGAGCACATCGCTTGGATCGAGCTGCCAATTGCCGTCCATCGCAATCAGGCCGTTGTCGTAGCCGCCGCCATTGCGGTCGGTCGCGAGGATACCCAGCGTCGAATTGCCGGGGAAATCGTAGCGATAACGAGCAAGCCCATCCCGCGTGGCGAAGTCGAACGATTTCAGGCTGGAGCCTTGCTGGCCGGGAATCAGGATGTTGGTGATCGAATCGTTGGCCACCAATGCGCCCAGTACGTTGCTGCCGACCTGGCCGTCCACCTTCGTGGCCCAGTGGGGGTCGGCAATCTGGCGGGTATCCACGAGGCTTTCGTTGGAACCGTAATCGGTGCCGAGTGCGAAGCCCGACGTATTGAACACCTGGGTGCCGCGGCGGAAAAACGGCCGGTTTTCGGGGTAGAAAATCGCGAAGCGCTGGTTCACCGTGGGCTTGAGCACATCGGGTGCGACCTGCGAAAAGTTGGGGTCGAGGGTCGCCGCCAGTTCGAGGTCGGGACGGATCGCCCAGCGTGCATCGAGACTGCCGTGAAAGGCCGGGCTGCCGTGTTTGAGTGGCGCTGACGGATCGGCGCGCTGATCGGTGCGTGAAATCGTCAACGACGGGATGATTTGAAAGTTCCGGCTCGGGGAAGCAATCGGCGTTGCCGTGCGGACCAGTTCGGCATCGCACAGCAGGCAATTGCTGTCGTAATTCAATTTCACCTGCGTGATCTGGCGGCGGACCTTGCGCGCCCAGTTGCGGAACAACAGGATGCGCCAGGTCTGCGGTTGGCCGCTGTGGGGCAGCTTGAGCGAGCTGAATGGAATTTCCATCACCACGATATAGCCATGAGGCGTGAGGTGCGCGTGGCAATTCCAGATGGCGTCGTAGGCTGAATATTCCTGGTTCTGCTGGCGAAACAGGTCCATTTCGGTTCCGCCCGCGCTGCAGAAGAATTCATAGGCAAACTGGGTGTCGTTGAAGGGACTGAAGATCACCCCGACGTATTCGTCGCCATTGTCGAAGTCGTCGTGCTGCCGATACTTGACGTGGACGTTGGCGGGATGAGGGTCGTGGGCGACGAAACGCAGCCACAGTGCCGTTTTCGTGTAACCGACGAGAACTTCGGTTTGCACGGGCGCGGGAGCGTTGTGGCCAGGCTGGATCTCGTTGTCGACCGCAAACCGCGCTGCATGCCGCCAGGTGGCCGGCGTCGGCTTGCCGCCAGTTCCGAGCCATGGGGTGAGCAACGGGATCGTGACCGGCGCCGCCGCCGGCGTCGCGGTCGTGGGGGTCGCCAACACCGGCGTGCTTGCGACAAGCACCAGAACCAGGGTGCAAACAACTTTCGAGGTCAATCCTCGCATCGGGGGCTTGTGGACATTCATGGTCGGACTCTGGTGAGCTTGTTAACTAGTGCTGTAGATCACCATAACACTAGGTCAATGTGCCCGGCACCTGCCATTGGTCATGGACCGGAATGGCAGGCTGCTTTTCGGGGTCCCGTTTTCGCGGGAACGAGTTACAAGGTCAGTGGCGCGTCGCGTGGACGCGGATGTCACCGCTCAGCGTGGTGATGGTGACCTGGCCGTCGCCGGCGTGGTTGAACTGCCATTCCATGCCCGGACCGAACTCGCTTTTGCTGCGCGGCTTGGGGCCGAAATCGGCGCTGATGTCGCCGCTGAAGCTCGAGGCATCGAAACTCGCTGCGGGCACCTGTGCCAATTCGAGCGTGACGTCGCCGCTGGTCGAATGAAAGTCGTAGTTGCCCTTTGCGTCCAACCCACCGGCAAATTCGATGTCACCCGAAACCGTGTCGAACTTTGCGCCCGTGACCGGATGGTCGGCTTTCACGTGAAGGTCGCCGCTCACGCTGTGCGCCTCCAGATCTCCGCCGACGCCGTCCACCTGCACCTCGCCGTTGATGCTCTTCGCGCTGACCTGTGCCGTGGGCGCCGAACCGTCGATCACAACGTCGCCGCTCACGGATTGTGCATGCAGGTTCGCGGACGTCGAGCGCACCTTGACATCACCGCTTACACTTTGCAGGTCGACCGGACCGCTGAGCCCGATCGCGGAGATATCCGCACTGACCGTGGTGACATGCAAGTGGCTCGCCGACGGCAGCTTTACGACCAGATGGCTGCCTTCGGCGTTGCCGTGATCCGGGTAGATGACGCGGATGTCGACGCCGCCATCGGTCTTGTCGATCGCGAGCTTTTTCACTTCCGCGCCCAGCGTGCCTCCGATGTGGACCTGGGCGCGGTTCCAGGTGGTGACATCGACGCTTCCCGCGACATTGGAAATATGCACGATCCCGTTTGCGGCCACGGCCACGGTCTTGTCGATGGAGGTACTGGCGAACGCAGGCAACGCGGCGATGGCCAGCAGCGAAACGGCGAGTGAACAAAGTTTGGGTTTCATGTTGCGACTCCTGTTGTGGTTTGCAGCTGGACGCGTTGTGCGGCATCGAGCAAGGCCGCTTCGCTGCGATACATCTGATAGAGCAGTTGTTGCAGGCCTGGATTGTCAGGGTTCTGTTGCAGCGCCCGCTGGATGTTGTCGAGCGAGTTTTCGATGATCGCGAGGTTGTTGAGCAGCACTGCCTGGGTCTTCGGATCGAGCCTCGTGCTGCGGCGTACGCTGGCGGCCATCGCGATCGCGCGCGGGGTGTGCGGCATGACATCGAGGTTGAGCGGACGCGCAACGTTCACGGCCACCGATGGTTCGTTGACGGCCGGATGACCGAACCGCAGCGCGAGAACCATGGCGCCCACGAGAGCCGCCAGCGCAATCGCCGCCGCAGCCGGCCAGTAGCGCATGAGCCGGTGGCGCGGGGTGATGCGCGCGTCGATGGCGGGCCAGAGATCGCGTTGCGGCTGGATGTCGCGCGGCAATCCGGCGAGTGCGTCGCGCAGTTTCCGGTCCAGCATGTCGTTCGGGTTTTCGGTGGTCATGTCAACCTCGCTCGCAACAACCGGCGAGCCCGGTGCAAATGAGCCTTGGTGGTGCCGACGGCGAGCCCCGTCAGCGCCGCGATTTCCTCGTGTTTGTAGCCTTCGACGGCGAACAGCACGAACACCTCGCGTGCACCGCAGGGCAGTTCCACGATCGCGCGGTCGAGGTCGATCGCTGCGTCGGGTCGAATGTTCGGGGCGGCAACGCTGTCGAGCGCATCATCACCGTCATGCAACCAGGCCGAGCGGCGGATCGCACCGCGGTGTCGCGCCAGCACCGTATTGACCGCAATCCGGTGCAACCAGGAGCCGAAGGCGCTGTCGCCGCGAAACCCGGGCAGTGCCTTCCAGGCCTGCACGAAAGCATCCTGCGTGCAGTCTTCCGCCGCAGCCGGCGAGCCCGCGAGTCTCAGGCACAGTGCATAGATGCGCCCGACGTGATGGCGATACAGCGACTCGAAAGCCTTGCTGTCGCCTTGCATGGCTCGTGTGACGAGCCCGTCGGGCTCGCTTTCGCGTCCCTTCATGTTCGCAATCGGCATGGCAAGCACCAGCTCATTCATGCCCATTTTGATGCGGCCGCGAAGGAAAAGGTTTAGCCGCGCCGCGCGTCGGCCACGGCCTTCAATCGAAGCGGCTTTCGTGGAAAGTCAGGCCACGGAGGGCCGTTCCGGACTTGGCAGAACGCAGAACGGTGCACGCAGCCGGAGCACTGGCAACGCAGCGATCAGGACGCTCGCATTACCAGGGCAATTCCGCGCCGTCGTAGGCGAAAAACCTTCCCGCGTCCCGCACCTGTGCGTGCTCGATCAGATGCAGCAGCGCGCGTGCGGAATCGGCGGGCGCAAGCGTGGCGCTCTTGCCGCCCATTTCGGTCTTGAGCCAGCCGGGATGCACGGTCAGCACCAGGATGCCGCGCGGCGACAATTCCGCGGCCAGTCGTTTGACCGCCATGTTGAGCGCGGCCTTGCTCATCGCGTAACTCAGCGTGCGGAAACCCGATGCCTGCGCGATCGACGCGAGCTGCGAGGTGATGCACAACACCCGCGGCTTGTTGCCCAGCGTCAACAGCGGCGCCAGCGCCTGCGTAATCAGCAACGGCGCCGCGGCGTTCACCGCAAAACTCGTCGCCAGAGATTCGGGCCTGACGTTTCCGAAGCGCTCGCCCGAGACCAGCACGCCGGCATTGTTGATCAGAAGATCGACCCGTTGCAGGTGTTTTGCCGCGGCTTTCGGCAATGCATCGATGGCGGCCGGGTCGGCAACGTCGAGCGCGTGGAGCGCCAACCTGCCGTCACTCGCCGCCGCCAGGGCGTCGAGCACTTTGGCCTTTGCAGGCTCGCGGCAGCAGGCCAGCACTCGCGCGCCGCGTTCCAGCAGCTGGGTGACGAAAGCCAACCCGAGCCCGCGGTTGGCGCCGGTGACGAGGCAGCGTTGCATGGTGGCCTCCATGGCTTTTGCAGAGTGTAAACCCGCCCGCCGCGCGGTTTTCCTGTCGGCAGGCGGCGCCGAGTCGTGTCACCGTAGAATGTCACGCATGAGTGAACCTGTCCGTACCGATATCACAACCCACTTCGGTTATCGCGAAGTGCCCGCCGCCGACAAGCAGAAGCTGGTCGACAAGGTGTTTTCGTCGGTCGCCGGCAAGTACGACGTGATGAATGACCTGATGTCGTTTGGCATCCATCGTTGGTGGAAGCGGCACTTCGTTGCGACCGCGGGCGTGCGCCCTGGCGACCGCGTGCTGGATCTTGCGGGTGGCACCTGCGACATCGCCGCACTGCTGTTGCCGCGCGTGGGTGGCGAAGGCGAAGTCGTGGTCGCCGACATCAACGTAGCGATGTTGCGGGCGGGACGCGATCGGCTGCTGGATCGTGGCCTGCTGACGGGCCTGCGCTTTGCGCAGGTGAACGCCGAAGCGCTGCCGTTTCCGGACGAGTCATTTGATGCCGTGACGATGGCGTTCGGCCTGCGCAACGTCACCGACAAGAACAAGGCGCTGGCCGAAATGCGGCGTGTGCTGAAGCCCGCTGGCCGGGTGCTGATCCTGGAGTTCTCGCGGGTGCAGCAGGACTGGTTGAAACCGCTGTATGACTTCCACTCGTTTCAGGTACTGCCGCGCATCGGCAAGCTGGTCGCGCGCGACGAGGGCAGCTATCGCTACCTGGCCGAATCGATCCGCAAGCATCCCGATCAGGAGATGCTCAAGGCGATGATGGAAGCCGTTGGATTCCGCAACGTGGAAGTGCGCAACCTGTCGGCCGGCATCGTGGCGATCCATCGCGGTTACCGCATTTGATGTTCCCCTCTCCCCTCGGGAGAGGCGGTCGCAGGCCGAGCGCGCAGCGCTCCCCGAAGGGTGGGTGAGGGTACGCACCCGCAGGCACGTTTTGGTGTGATCCATCCATCATGGGCAACACCGAACCCTCATCCGGCGCTGCGCGCCACCTTCTCCCGAGGGGAGAAGGGAAAAGCTGACCGTCCCACCAGCCGGAATGTTTTACATGCGCGAGCTGTATCCAAAAATCGAGCCTTACCGCACCGAGCAATTTCCGGTCGGCGACGGGCACACCCTGTACATCGAAGAATGCGGCAATCCGGACGGCTTGCCGGCGGTGTTCCTGCATGGCGGGCCCGGCGCAGGACTCGCCGATTACCACCGCTGTTTTTTTGATCCCCGGCGCTGGCGCATCGTGCTGTTCGACCAGCGCGGTGCGGGAAAATCCACGCCATTCGCCGGGCTCGCGGACAACACCACGCAACACCTCATCGCCGACATCGAACGAATCCGTGCACACCTTGGCATCGATCGCTGGCTGGTGTTCGGGGGCTCATGGGGCTCGACGCTGGCGCTGGCCTATGCCGAAGCCCACCCCGCACGCGTGTCGGGCCTGGTATTGCGCGGAATCTTCCTGGCCCGCAAGGAGGAGCTGCGCTGGTTCAATGAAATGGATGGCGGCGCGCGCCATGTCTTCCCGGAGCGCTTCGCGCGTTTTCGCGACTTCATCCCGGAAGCCGAGCGCGACAACATGATCGAAGCCTATTGGCGTCGCCTCGACGGCGATGACGATGCGGTGCGACTGGCTGCCGCGCAGGCCTGGAGCGACTACGAGGGGGGCAGCATCACGCTGGAGCACGACCCCGAAGCCGTCGGGGCCTTCGCCGATCCGCAGGCGGCCGTGAGCCTGGCGCGACTGGAAGCGCACTACTTCCGCAATGGCATGTTCCTGGAACCGGATCAGTTGCTGCGCGACATCGACCGCATCCGCCACATTCCCGGCGTCATCGTGCATGGCCGCTACGACATCATCTGCCCGGCAAACACCGCGCTCGACCTGCATGCCGCCTGGCCCGAATCCGACCTGCACATCGTGCTCTCGGGTCACGCCGCATCGGAGCCGGCGATTGTCGACAAGTTGATCGAGGCCACGGATCGTTTCGCCGAACGGTTTGACTGACCTGTCCTTGCGCAGAAAACGGATGGCGCGCGCTGGCCGGTACGTGGAAACTGCGTGCTTTCCAACCCGGAGTCATGTCGATGCTGACCCTGTACGACTACCTGCCGTCTCAGAACGCCTGGAAGGTGCGCCTGCTGCTCAATCACCTCGGACGCCCATGCCGCACTGAAATCGTCAGCATCTTCGAAGGCGCGGGACGCACCGACGCGTACCTTGCCATCAATCCCACCGGCACGGTGCCCGCGATCCGGCTGGACGACGGCCGCACGCTGGCGGAGTCGAATGCGATCCTTGCGTATCTCGCCGACGGCACGCCGTATCTGCCGTCCGATCCGTTCGAACGCGCCAAGGTGCAGCAGTGGCTGCATTTCGAACAGGAGCGGGTGGAGCCGGTAATCGGCTCGCTGCGCTACTGGACGCTCACCGGCAAGCTGGCGCAGCGTCCGCCCGCGCTGGTCGAGATGAAACGTGCTGGCGCGCTGCGCACGCTGGGCATACTGGAACGCGAACTGTCCACGCGCTCGTTCCTTGCCAACGGCCGCTACAGCATTGCCGACATGTCGGTGTTCGCGTATGGCGGTCATGCGGAAGAAGCGGGCATCTCGCTGCAGCCATATCCGCACTACCGCGCGTGGATCGCGCGGGTGCAAGCGCAGCCGGGTTTCCTTGCAACCACGCATCCGTACAGCGAAGACCCGCACAGCGCCAACGAGTTGCCTTGATCGGCGCGGCACGTTACGCCGCACGCAGATCCTCGGTAACCGTTCCCCATTCCAGGAGCTCGCTCTCGTGCGCGCCGTGGCGCCAGGTTTCCGCGAGCGCGGCGCGGCGCCAATCCTGCATCGATGGCAATGCCAGCAGGTGTCGCGCGTAGTCGCTTGCGGCAGCGTCGAGTGGCAGCGCGTAGGTCTGGATGCGAAACGCGACCGGCGCAAAGAATGCATCGGCGGCGGTGAAAGCCTTGCCTGCGAGGAACGGGCCGCCGAAGCGCTGCAGGCCATCGTCCCACAACGCATTCAGGCGCACGAGGTCGCGCTGCAACGCTTCGTCGATGTGATGCAGCTTGACCCGGATACCGCAGTTCATCCCGCATTGCGTGCGCAGCGCCATGAAGCCGGAATGCATTTCCGCGGCGGCGCAACGCGCGAAGGCGCGCGCGGTCTTGCCGGAAGGCCACACTTGCGGATGCGCTTCGGCGAGGTACTCGGCGATCGCCAGCGAATCCCACACCGTGACATCGTCGTCCGCCAGGCACGGCACCTTGCCGCTGGGTGAGAAACCGGCGAACGCCGGGTCGTGGAAAGGAACCAGTTTTTCCTCGAAAGGAATGCCGAGCTCACGCATCAGCACCCACGGGCGCAGCGACCACGAGGAATAATTCTTGTTGGCAATGTAGAGCGTCGGCATGCCGCAGTCTCCGCGGGTTCAAGCGGCGCATTCTACGCCGCATGAGCGGGATCGGGCACGACTTTCCGCACGCGCGGGCACTGCATAGCGCTGGCATACTCACGAGTGCCGCAAAATCACCGGAGCACCCGATGCGCCTGCTTTCCACCCTCGCCCTCGGCGCCTTCGTGCTGCCCGTCGCCGCGCAGGCCGCCGATCCGCATTCGCATGCGCAGCCGCAGGATGTCGTGGTCAAGCACATCGACCTGAACCTGAAGGTCGATTTCACGCACAAGCAACTCGACGGCGTCGCCATCCTCACGCTGGACTGGAAGAACGCCGACGCGCAAGACCTGGTGCTGGATACCAGCGCGCTCAGGATCGCGTCGGTGGAGGCCTTGGATCCGCAGGGCCATGCCCGCGCCCTCGACTATGCGTTGGCGGATGCGGCGCGGTCGATGGGCTCGAAACTCACCATCGCGGCGCCGAGTCACCCGCATGAAGTGCGCATCGTCTATACCACGTCGCCGGATGCCAGCGGCCTGCAGTGGCTCGATCCCGCGCAAACCGCGGACAGGCAGGCGCCGTTCCTGTTCTCGCAGTCGGAATCCGTGCACGCGCGTTCCTGGGTACCTTGTCAGGATTCGCCCGCGATCCGCTTCACCTGGCACGCCCACGTCACCGCGCCGAAGCACATTCGGGTGGTGATGAGTGCACCGAACGATCCGGAACATGGGCTGGACGGTTCGTTCGATTTCACCCAGGTCCATCCGGTGCCGTCTTATCTGCTGGCGATCGCGGCGGGCGATCTCGCCGTGCGCGAAACCGGTCCGCGCAGCGCGGTGTACGCGGAACCCTCGGTGGTGGCGAAAGCCGCGCACGAGTTCGAAGACACCGAAAAGATGATCGAAACCGCCGAGGCGTTGTACGGTCCGTACCGCTGGGGCCGCTACGACATCCTGGTATTGCCGCCGTCGTTTCCCTACGGTGGCATGGAAAACCCCAACATGACCTTCGCCACCCCGACCGTGCTGGTCGGGGACAAGTCGCTGGTGTCGCTGGTCGCGCATGAGCTCGCACACTCGTGGTCGGGCAACCTGGTCACGGCGTCGTCATGGCGCGACATCTGGCTGAACGAGGGCATCACCACCTATGTGCAGGGCCGCATTGCCGAGGCGCTGTACGGCGAACGCCAGGCCGACGAGGAAACCCTGCTTGCGATCCGCCATCTGCAGGAGACCATCGGCGCGATGCCCGAAAACGCGCAACGCCTCGCGCCCGAGCCGCGCACGCTCGACGCCGACGACGAACTTTCCGACGTCGCCTACGACAAGGGCTCGTGGTTCATGCGTACGCTGGAGCAGGAATTCGGCCGCAAGGATTTCGATGCGTACCTGAAAGGCTACTTCGATCACTTCGCGTGGCACAGCATCAGCACCGAGCAAATGCTGGCGTACCTGAAACCCAACCTGATCGAAAAATATCCCGGCAGGATTGGCGGTGACGAGGTCAAGGCATGGGTGTATGGCGCGGGTATCGCGCAGGCTGCGCCGGTTCCGGATTCGCCGCGCTTCGATGCGATCGACGGGCAACGAGCGGCATTCCTCGAGGGCAATATCGCGGCCGACAAGCTGGATGCCAAAACGTGGAACACCCAGGAATGGATGTACTTCCTTGACCGCCTGCCCCACCAGCCGCAGCTGGCGAAGATGCAGGCACTCGATGCCGCATGCCGCCTGACCGGCACCCACAATGCCGAAGTCGGCATGCGCTGGTACGTGCATGCGATCGCGGCAGGCGACAAGTCGGTGTGGCCGGCCGCCGCCGAATACGTGACGCGAATCGGCCGCCTGTACCTCAGCATGCCGATCTACAAGGCATTTGCGCAGACGCCGGAAGGTTTTGCGTTCGTCGAGCAGGTCTACGCGAAGGCCAGGGACGGTTATCACCCGTTGACGCGAATGGCAGTCGAAAAACTGTTCGAGAAGACGCGCACGGCGCAAACCGGAACCGATCCGGGCAAGGGCTGACACCCCATGTCGAACAATCCTGCCCGCGACCTGATCCTCGCCCGCCTCGCGCGCCGTCTGAAAATCCTGGGCGGCGTGTTCATCGCGCTGGCGGTGGTCGGATTGGCCGTCTATTTCTTCGCGCCGGGCTGGCTGCTGCGCGGCGCGATTGCGTGGCAGACATGGCGCGATGGCCTGCACGAACACAGCGTGCAGGTCGGCGACACGCGCTGGGTGTATGTCGAGGGCGGCAAGCAGGGTGGTCCAGCGCTGCTGCTGCTGCACGGCTACGGCGGGTCGCATGCCGACTGGTTGCTGGCCGCACGTTACCTCACCGGCAATTTCAGGGTGATCATTCCCGACCTGCCGGGCTGGGGCGCATCCACGCGTCTGCCGAATGCCGATTACGGCTATGCCGCGCAGGCTTCACGGTTGCATGGTTTCGTCGATGCGCTGCACCTCGGCGAAATCGCGCTGGCCGGCCATTCGATGGGCGGCGCGATCGCCGGCTTGTATGCGGCGAAATATCCGCGCGGCGTCGCCGCGTTGGTGCTGATCGATTCGTCCGGCGTGCCATTCAAGCAAAACGGATTCGTGCGTGAACTGAAAGCCGGCAAGAGTCCGTTCGACCTCGACAACCGCGCCGACTTCGAGCATCTGGAGGGCCTGCTGTTCGCCGATCCGCCCTCGCTGCCGGCGCGCATCCAGGACGTATTCGTGGCCCGTTCCGAACGCAACCGCGCCTTTCGCGACAAGCTGCTGCGCGAGATTGCCGCGCCGGATGAGCGCTACCTGTTGCAGGAGAAATTACCCGACATTAGCGCGCCGACCCTGGCGATCTGGTGCACGAAAGACCAGATCATCGACGTGTCCGCGCTTGACGCCATACGCAAAGGCCTCACCCATTCGCCCAGCATCGGCGTGACCGAATTGAACGATTGCGGCCACATGTCGATCGTGGAAAAGCCGCGCCTGGTGGCGCAGGCCATCTCGCGCTTCGTGCTGCTGCCGTGATGCAGGGCGACTTCGCGGATAGTCTTGCGCTCCGGCTCCGGCAAAGCGGCTTCGCAGAGCAGGCGACACAAAGTCGTGGCGCCCTTACAAGATGCCCGGAATGAGCGCCTTCACCCGCTGCATGTAATCCACGTAGGCGTCGCCGAAGTATTCACGCATCCAGGCCTCCTCGTGGCGCAACTTGAGCCACAGGCCTGCGAACACGAACGCGATCGCCAGCAAGCCACGCAGCTCGCCGATCGCCAGTGCGGTGCCGATCAGCGCGAGCAGCATGCCGGTGTAAATGGGGTGGCGTGCCCATCGATACGGCCCGGTGACGATCAATTCGTGGCCTTTTTTCAGTTGCACCGCGGCGCTCCAGTTGCGGCCGAGCGTGACACGCGCCCAGCACGCGAAGCCCAGGCCCAGCACCACCAGACCCAGTCCGAGAGCGGGCCACGCCGTCGAATCCTGCAACCAGCGCCGCCACAACCACAGCGGTAGCCAGCGCGGCGGATTCGTGGCAATCAGCAGCAGCGCCCCGAGCAGCATCGGTACCCGGTACATCAGCAGTGCGCGCAAGCCATCCGAGCGCGCGGTGGCCTTGGTACGCATCGAGCTGACCCACCAATATAAGAGCCAGGCCAGCCAGATACCGCCGATGACGTCGAGAAGAATCATCTGAAGGACGCCGTATCCACGCAGCGAAAGGACGCCAGTTTATGCAAGCGGCGGGCAGCGAACGAGTGACGGTTGTCATCCGATGCGGTCGGATCGGACGAACGGGAATGGCGCAAGGCAACGTCAGAATGGATTCCGGGTTCGGCCATCCTGGCCGCCCCGGAATGACGAGGGGTAATGGCGCGCGGGCAAGGAGCACCCCCGGCGTTTGCACGCGCGTCAATCGCGCGATTCGATCAAACGTTCCATTTCGGCCTTGAGGATCGCGCCGTGTTCGCGCAGCCAGTCGCGCTGGGCCTGGTAGCCCGGCATCAGTTCGCCGACGCGTGCCCAGAAGCGCGGCGAGTGACTGCGCACCTTCAGGTGACACATTTCGTGCACCAGTACATAGCGCAGCGCGGCAGGTGGGGCCAGGGCGAGGGCGAGGTCGAGGGTGATGCGATCATGCGCGTCCAGGCTACCCCAGAGGCTTTTCAATGATTTGATGCGAAGGCCCGTCGGTGCGACATCGAGGCGTTCGGAAGCATGCGCCATCCAGCGCGACAGGTCGCGGCGCATGTGTGTTTCAAGGAACGCGGTGAGCAGGTTGCGCGCGGCCGGCATCGCCGTGGTGAACGGACGCGGCACGTGCAGGCGCAGTTCGTCGC
>DASUJD010000071.1:0-10918 GCA_036279455.1 Rhodanobacteraceae bacterium
CGGCTGCAGCAGGGTGTCGTCGATCAACGTGAAGACGGCCACGCTGGCGCCCACGCCCAGCGCGAGCACACCGATCGCCAGCAGCATGAAACCGGGCCGGCGGATGCCCGCGCGCCAGCTACGCCAGATTTCGGCGAGCCAGACGTTCATGGGCTGGCCGCACTGAGGCCTATACGACCGCCAATGAGGTCATCCAGGCGCTGCTCATCCTCGTGGCGCAGACGATCGAAGGTTTCCTCGTCGACCACGCGTCCGTCGAACAAATACACCGTACGCTGCGCGAGTTTCGCGTAACGCACGTCGTGGGTGACCATGCAAATGGTGGCGCCGTCCCGGTGCAGTTCCTCGAGCAGGCCCATCACGGCCTCGCCGCTGCCCGAATCGAGGTTGCCCGTGGGTTCGTCCGCGAGCAGGATGGCGGGCCTCCCCACAAGTGCACGCGCCACCGCCACGCGCTGCTGCTGGCCGCCGGAAAGCTGTGCCGGGTAGTGGCGCATGCGATGCGCCATGCCGACGCGTTCCAGCGCTTCCTTCACGCGGCGATGGCGTTCGGCGCCGTCAATGCCATCCCGATAGGTCAGCGGCAGCTCCACGTTTTCCTGTACCGAGAGACTTCCGATCAGGTTGAAGGCCTGGAACACGAAGCCGATCTCGGCATTGCGGATGCGGGCGCGTGCGGCGGTGTCGAGCGACCCGACCTCGTGGCCGTTGAGCGTGTAGTTGCCTTCGCTGGCGGCATCCAGCAGACCCATGATCGACAGCAGGGTGGTCTTGCCGCAACCGGACGGACCCGAGATCGACACGTACTCACCCTGCTTAATCGCGAGATCGACGTTGCCGAGCGCCTGGGTTTCCAGTTCGTCGGTGCGATACACCCTGCCGACGCTGCGGAGGTCGATGACGTTCGTTGTCTCGTTCATGAAGTCCCTCGTTCGGCAGGTTGTCGTCGCGATGTCGTCCGGGTGCGCGAAACGTTGGCAACATCGACGTGATGCATCCGTGCAGACGCAACATTCGCGCAGCGCAGGGCGCTGACGCCACCGTGCTCACGCAAATCGCGTGCCAGCGGCAACAGTGTTCAAAAATCAACGCGGAGCACCATGACTGGCGCCGAATCCCGAGTGGGGCTTGTCCGGGGGCGGACGCCGTTGCCCGATTGTGGACAGTGTCCTCACGCCGGGTTCCAGCTGGTGTCTCCGCGAAGGACGTGCCCGGAATCGCAATCGGTTGCGGCCCTACAGCCCCGCCTCGCGTGCGTCCTGCGCGCGATCGCGCTGCATGTGTCGCACCGGAACCTCGGTGCTGTGGTGGGCCGGAATGAATTCGATGTCCTTCGAAAACATCGCGATTGCGGTGCGCGCGACCTGGCGGGTGTCGTACCACGCATAGGCGCCGACGCCGAGCGCACCGGCCAGTGGCAGCATGCGCGCGATGCCGCTGCCCAGCGCGCGCTCGGACAACCTGATGCCGATGCGTTCGGCGATGCCGCGAATCGCGTGGGTGGTGGCGGCATGCACCAGCCAGCGTTCTCCCGCTCGCACCACGAGATCGCGCACCGCCTGCGAAGCAGCATGCCGGAACAGGCAATACAACATCTGTTCGCGCGTGAGTGTGGTGTGCTGTCCGGAGGCGGCGGCGATGTCGGCCACCATCTGCGCCTGGATCCTCCAGATCGCGAGCAGTTCCGGTAGTACGGTCAGCCAGCCCAGCGGACCCGGCGGCAAGGCCAGCGACGACGATGTGAGGAACGCCTTGCGCCGCGCGGCCAGCGCGATGGCTGCGGCCCGCGCCTGCGGGCGTTCGCTCGGATGTTCGCGGCTGGCTGGAATGTCCGAAAGAAAATCGAGTATCTGCTGCGCGATCCGCCGCGATGGAAGCTCATGGCTGGCGGCAACGGCGGTGGTCATCGAGGTTCCTGGACTGGGCGTGACAGGACCAAGATGCCGACGCCGGCGGCCGTGTTCAAGGTGCAACGGTCGCCGTCTACATCCCCAGAATCCGTCCGCCATCGATGCGGATGGTCTGGCCGGTGACGTAAGTGGCATCACGGATCAGCCACAGCACCGCGTTCGCGATGTCGATGGACGACCCCGTGCGCCCCAGCGGGATCCGCGCGAGCAGTTTGCCGCGATCCTCGCCGGACTCGCCTTCCGGCCACAGGATTGCGCCCGGCGCCACCGCATTCACCCTCACCTCGGGGGCAAGTTCCTGCGCCAGCGCGAAGGTTGCCATCCTGAGCGCGGCCTTGCTCATGCAATAGGCCGCATGTTGCGGCAACGGATGTTCGGCGTAGATGTCGGTGATGTTGACGATCGAACCGCGCGATGCCTTCAAATGTGGTGCGGCAGCCTGTGCCAGCAGCAGCGGCGCGCGTGCGTTGACTGCGATCAGGTCGTCCCACTGCTGAGGGGTGATCGATCCAAGCGGAGTTGGGTGGAACAGCGAAGCGTTGTTGACCAGCGCATCCAGCCTTCCGGAATGTTCGATCGTTGACTCGACCAGGCCGGGCAGATGTTCGGCATCGGCGAGGTCGGTCTGCAGTGCCAAGGTCGAACCCGCGCGCGCGGATTCGAATTCCGCGATCAGCGCATCCAGTTCGGCGCGTGACTTTCGGTAGTGCAAGGCAAGGTCGTAACCCGCTGCGTGCAGCGTGCGCGCGGTCGCCGCACCCAGGCGCCGGGCGGCGCCGGTGATCAGGACGACCGGATGGGTTTCGCTCATCGTTGCTCGCCTCGCGTTATGCTGCGTGGATTCGAAACCGCTGAACAACCGTCGCGAGCGAAGGAAAGTTGCGCGACGCCGGAGCGCAGGCACCGGAGTGTACACGTCGGTACATGAGGATGCCGGGCACCGCCGGCGCGCAAGATACCGACCAGGTCGGCAGAACCGCCGATCTGAACGCCGCAGGCGGCCCGCAGGGTGAGTCGCATGGATGTGGCGAGTAGCGCAGCAGGTTGTTCGATGGTTTCATTGCAGATTGCCTCAAATTTTGGAGTTTCGCCAGCATGGATACCGCCCTGCCCGAACCCTCGGCCGATGAGGCTGCGCATTCCGCGCGGCTGGCCGACGCGATCCGCCATGAAATTGCGGCGAGCGGGCCGATTTCCTTCGCGCGTTTCATGGAGCGCTGCCTGTACGCGCCGGGTCTTGGCTACTACAGCGCGGGCCGGCTGAAATTCGGCAAGGCGGGCGATTTCATCACGGCACCCGAGCTTGGCCCGCTGTTCGCGCGTTGCGTGGCACGCGCCATGGCGCCCGCGTTGCGCGCCTGCGAAAAGGATGCCGTGTGGTTCGAACTCGGCGGCGGCAGCGGTGCGTTCGCGCGCGATTGCCTGCTCGAATTGAAGGCGCTGAAGGCATTGCCGCGCCATTACTGGCTGCTGGAACCTTCGGCCGACCTGCGCGAACGTCAGCGTGAACTGCTGCGCAAGGTGTTGCCGCCGGAACTGTTTGCGCGCTGCGCGTGGCTGGATCGTCCGCCACAACATGCCTGGTCGGGTGTGCTGTTTGCCAACGAGGTGCTGGACGCGCTGCCGATCACGCGCTTCACGGTGGGGGGCGGCGAAATATTCGAGGAACACGTGGACGTGGATGCGAACGGCGGGTTCGTGCGCACGGACCGACCCGCCGATCCATTGGTCGCCGGTGCGGTGCGGCACCTGCAGCGACGCCTCGGTCGCGAATTCGAGGACGGCTATCGCTCGGAAGTGCTGCCGCAATTGCCGTGGTGGCTGGAAGCGATCGCGGGCGAACAAGCGCGCGGCGCGGCCTTGTTCGTCGATTACGGTTACGTGCGCCGCGAATTCTATTTGCCGGAACGTCGCGACGGCACGTTGCTATGCCATTACCGCCATCGCGCGCATGATGCCCCTTTCATCCTGCCTGGTTTGCAGGACATCACCGCCTCGATCGATTTCACCGCGCTGGCCGAAGCCGGCATCGGCGCGGGATTCGAACCTGCGAGCTACGCCTTCCAGTCGGAATTCCTGATCGCATCAGGACTGGACAGGGCCTTCACCGCCGCCTACGAAAACACGGCCGATGAATCCACGCGCTACGCGCTCGCCCAACAGGTCAAGCGCCTGACCCTGCCTGGCGAAATGGGCGAGCGCTTCCAGGCGATGCTGTTCGCGCGCGACCTCGACGTAGACGACTTGTTCGCGCAGCTGGTCGCGGTGGATCGCAGCGAGCGGCTTTGACGAGCCTGGTTGATGGACAACCGAAATCGGCTAAAACGGGCCAGTCGCACGCACCCGGGTCGCCGAACAGCGGTCGTTCGCCGACCTTGATGCCCGAGCTGACGCGATTTCCGCGCCGCTTGATGCGGGCATTCATGTGGAATGCAAATTCCAATGCCCTTCCGCTCTTTATCTTTACCTGTTTTTTCCGCAACTGTTTCGGAACCACCAGATCGTCAGTGGTTCCCATCGGCCATGCTGCCGACAGCAGCGTCTGCTGCCGCGCATGTCAGCGGGGAGACTGGTTTCATCGTGATGCCCTGTCCGCGGTCGGCATGCCTCGAACCGGCATTCATTCCGGCAACCTTTGGTTGCAACGACTGCCAAGCGGCCGAAGTTGCGTTGAAGTCCCTGCACAGATCCGAGTAGGTACGGTACAACGACGGCACCGGTGCCTGATCACTGGTGGATTCAACCATCTCCAGCAGAGCCGCTGCCTGTCCATTGATCCTGCTGAAGTTGGTGATGCCCTTGACTGGCGGCACGGCGTAGGAGCCGCCCGAGAGGCCGATGGAAGCATCCTTGATGGTACCGGTCAGTCCGGCGATCCGCTTCCGCAGCGTCTTTGTCGACCCGTTCGGCGCATCTGCGCGCAGCACCCCATTGCCCTGTTCGTAGGCGTTCTTGCTGGCCGACATGACCGCGATGATTTGCTGCGAAAGGGTCAATTGCCGGCGCATGCTGTCCATCGCTGCGGGCGAGTCATCGAGCCGTGGGTCCTGCGTCAGCTGCACCGGCTGGGTGTAGGAAACTCCGTCCACAGTCAGCTTCACCGTATAGCGGGCGGGCAGTGCCATGGGCCCTTCCGGGATGAATGGCGTATCTTCCGGCACTGCCGCCATGGATTGATCGAAGAACACGGCAGGTGGCGTTGGATAGCGCATGTTCCAGCTCACGCGGTGCTCGCCCGCCGTCGTGGGCAGTGGCTGCGGCGGCCGTGCCCAAAAGGCAGGCGCGGGCGGGAGGGGTTGCTCGAGCGGCGTAGCCGGAACGCTCGAATACGAACGCACCAGGTTCCCCTTGGCATCGAAAATCTGCAGTTGCACCTTTTGCGCAGGCTGTTTCAGATAGTAATCAATGACGACCCCCCGAGGTGGATTCTTTGCATGGGGAACCTCGGGCGGAAACGGCGTGTCCTGGTTGATGTTCGACTGGACCCGGATCGCGGCTTGCGGGCGGAACAAATGCACTTTCCGATCCGCAAGGCCGGCGGCCGATTGCCGGAGCGGCGATATATCGTCCAGAATCCATACGCCACGCCCGTAGGTTGCAGCAATCAGATCGCCATCGTGGATCTTCAAGTCATAAAACGCGGTCGTTGGAAGATTCAGCCGCAGCGACTGCCAGTGATTGCCGTCATCAAACGACACGTACACGGACGTTTCCGTACCCGCGAACAGCAAACCCTGTTTGTGATCGTCTTCGCGCACCACCCGCACGAAGCTGCCGGTTGCTTGATCGGTCGGGAGGCCCGTGACAATGCCTTGCCATGACTTGCCGAAATTGCGCGTGCGATAGATGTGCGGTGAACCATCTCCGGTTGCATTATCCCGCACCGCTGCGTAGGCCTCGGATGGATTGAAATGCGACGCCTGAATGTTGACGACAGCATGTATCGACATGTCCGGTGGAGTTACGTCCCGCCAGTGCTTCCCGCCATCTTCCGTCACATGGATCACGCCATTGTTGCTGCCCGTCCATATGACCCCGGCTTGTACGGTCGAAGGCGACAACGACACGAGTGCGTCGCCATGATGGACTCCCTTCGGATCGGGCAATGGTGGTTTCCCTGGATGGGCGGTAAGGTCCGGACTGATTTTTTGCCAGTGGTCACCACCGTCCCGGCTTTCCCAGACGTTCTGGGTGCCGTAATACAACACGCTCGGGTCGTGTGGCGAAAAAACGATCGGAGCAGAAGCTGCCCGTCGAAAGTCCGTATCGCTGACCGCGCTGATGGCGCCCACGCCAAAATCGATGCTCTGCGCGCCCCATGTCCTGCGATTCACTTTTTGCAGGAAGCCCCAGGGGCCGTTCGTGAATATGACGTCCGGATGGGCCGGGTCAACCGTCACGAAACCCGACTCCCAGCCGGGCAGTGGAAACCAATCGAGGTCGGTGATCTCTCCAACCGGGCCTCGACTGGCGATTGCAAACGTGCCGCTGTCCTGCTTGCTCCCGTATATCCAGTAGGGATACCGGTTGTCGGTGGCAATTTTATAAATCTCGGCCGTCTTTTGGTTGTACCACGGACTCCAGGTTTGACCCCCATCGAGACTGACCGATGCTCCTTGATCGCCGCCGTACACGATATGGTTCGGGTCAGCAGGATCAATCCACCATTGATTCGGGTCGTCACCTCCGGGCGCCCCTTTGAAAGCCACCAAGGTATGACCCCCATCGGTGGATCGGTAGACACAGGTACCCATCGTGTAGACGACATCCGGATCATGCGGATCCACCAGAACCTGTTTGCTCGATGTATAAATCGTCCTGGTGGCCAGCGACCAACTCGCGCCGCCATCATCCGATCGATAAAGAGCCTTGCGGTTCAACAAATACACGCGCCGGGAATGGGTGCCGACTGCAACCGCGGTCTCGCCAATCATCGTGGGCTGGTCGCGACCGTTCAATTTTGTCCAGGTCAGGCCCTCATCGGTGGACTTGTACAGGCTCGTGGGTCGCGGATGTCGAGAGCGCGAGCGACGCGAAATCCTTGGAGCGACATAGGTTTGTCTCACCGTGGCAAAAATCGTGCGCGGATCATCGCTTGCCCAGGACAGATAAGTCGCGCCGGACTCGGGCTGCGCGTTCAGCACCGGTTTCCACGTTCGTCCTCCGTCGGTGCTGCGAAACACGCCGCGGGCTCCTCCCTTGCGATGATCGATTCCACGCGTGGCTGCCAGCACCAGGTCAGGATTGCGCGGGTCCACCAGTAGCCACGCTATTTCTCCGGCATTCTCCAGGCCGGCACTTTGCCAGTGTGCCCCGGCGTCGCTGGATTTCCACACACCGCTGCCGTAGTGGGTACCAAATACGCTGCCGGTGCCCGCATAGACAACCGACGGTTGCGATTGTGCTACCGCCAGTGCGGTGATGCCCCGGACCGCATGCACTGCATCGGTAACCGGGAACCAGGTGGCGCCGGCATTGACGGTCTTCCAGACACCCCCATTATCGGTACCCACATACGCAATCGCCGGGCGCCCCTTCACTCCTGATACCGCGTCGATCTTGCCAGCGATGAATGGACCGATGTTGCGCCACTGCATTCCTTGAAAAAGACCCGGGTTTACCTGCGCTTGCGCCGTACCCAGGATCAACAGTGCCGCAGTGGCAGCCACAGCACGCCCCAGCATGTGCGCGCGCATCGTCGTAATCCGTGAAGTCATGGCGGGTCCCCAATTTTTTCGGCGCGGAGCGCGGACGCTCACGTGTGCTCATGGATGCATGATTAATGGAACGCAATGCTTGCATGCGCCTCGTTCCGACCACTGGGCCGATCCAATCAGCGCAGCAAGCACTGATTTTGCACTGTGGCCGAGGTGCTCATGCAGCCTCGGGGAGTGTAGCCGGGGGTGCCTTGACCCGCCAATTCGATTGGTAGCACAGAAATCGGGCTGATCGTGGCCAGCAGCAAAGCGCCGACAGCCTGGTGGGCGGCGGCTACACGCGCAGCAGCGCTGCGATCGTCGCGATATGCGCGCGACGCATCGCTTCGCCAATCACGGTGCCGGTGCCCCCCTGTTCGACGAACGCATGCGGGCGGACCGTGTGAGCGATCTCGACACCAATGCGTGTGCGGAGTCAGGTCATCGCTTCAATGGCTGGATGATCTGATCGATGTAATCCTTGCTGCCCTTGACCCGTTCGAGGTGCGGGTACTGCAAACCGCCGTGGTAATCGACCTCGAGCGTCTCGTATTGATCGACGTTCTTCACCAGCAGCTTGATGGGTGCGCCGGAGCCTTGCGCATTCTTGATGGCGGTCTTCAGCACGTCCGGCGAAAAGGCCTTGCCATCGATCGCGGTGATCTGCATGCCGGGAACAAGGCCGGCCTTGAACGCGGGGCCGTTCCACAGCACGTCTCCCACATTGCCTTTGCCGCCGACGCTCAAGCCCGCCGAATACATGGCATTGACGCCGGAGGATCCGAAGGCGGCAGCCCGCGCTTTCCACATGTCGGAGGGTTCATCGGTGTAGGCCAGCTTGTAGCCGCCCTGCGCCAGCCCGGCGATCGGCGCGTGGTAGTGCCGCGCGTCGAGGATGCCGCGCAGGAAGCTCGCCCAGTCGTACGGCTGCACCTTGCCGAGCGCGTCGACCACATCCTCGAAGGTGTAGGTTTTGGTGACGTAGCTGCCGTTGTCCATGCCGTAGAACAACTTTGCGAAATCATCGAGCGAATGCTTGCCGCGGCTCAGCTCGCGGATTTTGGTATCGACGTCCAGCCACAACAGCACGCCTTCGGGATAGAAGTCGGTGCCGCGCCGCCAGTTGTGCCATGTGCCGGGGGCGTAATACAGGAGCGACGCCATGTCGGCGGTGTCCTGCAGGGACTTCCAGGTGCGGCCCGGTTCGTGATCGAGCATGGCTGCCGTCATCGCCAGCGATTGGCGAAACTCGGATGGCGTCCAGAACCCGGCACGGGCCGCCATCACGTTGGCCAGGTACTCGGTCAGGCCCTCGTACACCCACAGCAGATCGTCCTTCATCGGCACCGAATTGAAATCCGGCGTCCACAGATCGTACGGGCGGCGGAACTTGCCGTTCCACGAATGCGTGTATTCGTGCGGGAGCAGGGTCGCACCGACCAGGTAGGCGTGCGGATCGGTGAGATAGTCGGCGGAAGTGCGGTCGTCGCTGGATTGATGGTGTTCCAGGCCCAAGTCCGCGATCCGGTCGGAAAGCGTCAGCAAAAAATGGTAGCTGTGGTAGTGGTGCGCGCCGAACAGCCGGTTTTCCTGCGTCACCAGATTGCGGAAATCTTCGATCTGCTCAGGCGTAATCGCGAGGTCGTCCGGCGCGTCCGCCACCATGTCCAGTTCGACGGGCGTCTTGGCGCCGGCCGCAAGCTCGACCTGCTTGAAATAACGGCCGGACATGACCGGCGAATCGACCAGGTTGTTGAGCGTCACCGCGGCGAATTGGATGGTCTTGCCGGAGCCGTCGCCATTGCAGATGTGCGGCACCAGCGCCGTCGCGAAATGCCAGTCCTGCGGCAAGACAATGCCGGGTTGCACGGTGATCGCTTTGGACGCATAACCAGCCGGATACCAGATCATCTGGTTCCATTGCAGGTCGGCGATCACGGGGCTTTGCGACAAGTTGCCATCGCCGAGTCCGCCATGATCGGGCGTCAGGAAATCGAAAGCGATGTCCAGCGTGGTCGCGCCTGCGGGAACATCAAGGTGGATCGCGTACATGTCCACCAGGTCGCGTCGCCACGGCAGTTTTTTGCCGTTGGCGGTGAAAACCAGGCCGGCCACATCGGTGATCGGGCCGCTGGGTGAGTGGTAGCCGGGCAACCACTTCGGGTAGTACAGCGTCAGCGCGCCCGGTTGGACCGGAATGGTTTCATGCACGAAATAAAGCCGGCGAGCGGCTTGCGTCATGTCCACCGTCACGCTCAGCGTGCCGGGATAAGCGGTGGTGACGTCGGCGGCGAACCCGGCGCAGCTCCAGGCCGCGAGCGCCATGGCGGCGAACACGGTTGCGGCAGTGAGACGATTCATGGGCAATGACCTTGGCGCCGGCGGAGATGTGCGAGTGGCTGCGCATCGGGCAGCTCGCACGCATCATAACGAGCGGCAGGCAGCGTGGCACAGGGCACGGCCATGAACCGCGCACAAGTCAATTCGGCGGCACGCGTGGATGCGCAGGTTGGTGGCGCCGGACCGGTTTCAGCTTTTCATCAGCTTCAGCACTTTTGTGCGGTGATCGTTCTTGCGCAAGGTAAGCGTCAGCGCGGTGGCGGACGGCCCTTTGAGGTACGCTTCGATCTGGTCAAGGCCGAGATTGCTGACAGGAATGCCGTCGATCGCGACGATGCGATCGCCCACCTTGACCCCGGCACGGGCCGCGGGCGAATGCGCGTCGACCGCGATCACTTGCAAGGTGTGGTGGTCGATCCGGCTCAAGCCGATGCCGGCGTCGGCTTTGCGGCTGGCGGCTTGCTGGAAGTGCGCGCCTTGCCGCAGGTACATCCGTCGCTGCGGATAATCGAAAGTCACCACGAAGTGCGAGAGCACGCGGCCGCCGATGTTGCCGGCCAGGCCGCTGGCCGGCGCCAGCGCACCCGTGGCGCTTTGCACGATGCTGGAGGCGAAATGCGGCAGCGTGTAGCCGCCAAGCTGGAACGTACCGACCGTGCCATTGCGATCGTGCAGCGCGCCGCCCACTCCGGCCACCACGCCGTCGCGAAGGTGGCCATCCAGGTGGATGGCATGCTCCGCGGCGAAGCCCTCGGTGAGTATCAGTTCGGCGTTGCTGCCGGTGTCCACCAGGAACAATCCGGGCGCGCCATCCACGACGGCGTTCACCTGGGGTGTTCGGCCGTCGAAATGCAGCGTCAACGCGTGGCCGGTGCCGTGCGGATCGAAGTGCGCGGGCAGCGTCAATGTCAACAGCTTCTTGTCGTAGTCGATGCGGGTCACGAAGCGGCGCAACATCTCGTAGCCGATCAA
>DASUJD010000072.1:0-19424 GCA_036279455.1 Rhodanobacteraceae bacterium
GTCTTTGGCAAGCTTGCTCGAAATCGCCGCCCTGGCTTTCTCCAACATCAGCGCACGGTGCGCAACATGGATCAAGGCTGCGATGGCCTCCGGGCTCATCGGGTGCTCGCGCAGATAAGCGGATGCTTCGTCCATGTCAGCATGGCGCAGGTTCTCAAACACGCGTTCCGCTTCCTTCTTGGCAGCAAGGAAGCGCGCCACCACCGGTTTGAATGTTTCCGCAGTTTGCAGGATTCCTCGATAGCGCTCCGGGTTCTCACGCAGGTCCTGTAGCGTGATTCGTTTCCTTTCAGGCTTCGGCATTTACACCCACCCAATAGTGATTGCATCCCTGGACCGAACCATGAAGTGCGCTAGCGTGCAAAGGCTCTTCTGACCGTCCGCTTCTTAGGCACTTGGTCCCGCTTCTCACCTGCTTCCAATTCATCGAGAAGATCGGCCCATTCCTGAAGAGCGACTTTGCGCTCCTCAAAGTAATCGTAGCGGTTGTAAACACCTTCGACCCCTTTGATCTTGTGATTGAGGCAGCGCTCCGCAACGTGTGGGGGTGTTCCGTTTGCTTCCAGGTGCGTGCGGGCCGTCCGTCTGAAGTCATGAAGGGTAAAAGATTGGAAATTGGCCATCAGCGGCCGCAAGTTCTTGGCCAGTGCCGCATTCAACGTATTTGGATCGATATGCGGAAACATCCTCGTCTGCAGCTTTCGGGCGGGCAGCAGCCATTCGCTCGCGCCAGCCAGTCGCACCAGCTCGCGCAACAGCGCGACAGCCTGATGTGGCAAAGGGATGTCGATCCCTACGCCCGTCTTGGTGCGCTCCCCCGGCAGGTGCCAGATTGCAGCATCGAAGTCAAATTCCTGGATCCTCGCCATGACCAACTCAGATTTGCGGACCGCAAGCATCAGCAGCAGCTTCATTGTCAGCTGATTTTCCCGCGTGAAGCCCTTGGCATTTTTCATGGCGGCCAGCAACCGACTCAATTCGGTGCGGGTCAGCCAACGAGTACGTGCCTCCTCTGTTCCTCCGGCGTCCGAGAGGTCGAAGGCCCGAGCTGGATTGCTGGGCACCAACTCGCGTTTCAGCGCGTAATCGAACATTCGCCTTACCCAGCGCAAGACGTCGTTCGCCATGGTCGGAGCGCCGCGGGCGACGATGCCTTTCAGCATTGCGTCAATGTGGGAAGGACGAACTTCGGTGACAGGCAGTTTGCCGAGTGCGGGTTTGATATCCCGCTCGATGCGGCTGCGCACGATGTTGGGATGCTTCCAGTGCCCTAGCACACGCGCGGCGAAGTATTCGTCCGCGAGCACGGCCATAGTCCACCGCTCGGACTCTATCTTGGCAACAGCTTCTCGCTGGCGTTCCCGTTTTTGGGCCGCCACGTCAAACCCAAGCGCGACCCGCGCTCTCATTTCCTTTGCAGTCTTTCGTGCATCGGCAAGTGAAAGGTCTCGGTAGCTACCCAAGTGAACGACCCGGGGGCGACCTCCCAGTTGATACCTGAACAGCCATCGGGGAGCGGCATCATTCTTTCGATAGCGGAGCGACAAACCACCCCCATCACCGCGCCCCTCAAAGAATTCTCCCGCTTTGACCCAGTTCCGGATCGCCACATCTGTAAGGTTACCCATAAGCCCCTCTCGACGTTGTACCCAATTGTACACGGCAATTCAGATATGGGTACAGACGTGGGTACAACACTCTTGCCGGATTCCGGTGGATTCGCTGGGATGTCTTGGAACAAGCAAAAGCCCGCAAAACGCGGGCTTCAAAGGCTTTCAGGGATTTTGTGGGATGTCGCGAAACGTCACTCCAGGTTCTGCACCTGCTCGCGCATCTGTTCGATCAGCACCTTCAGATCCACCGCGGCGCGCGTGGCGCGTTGGTCGACCGACTTGGAAGCCAGCGTGTTGGCTTCGCGGTTGAATTCCTGCATCAGGAAATCCAGCCGTCGTCCCACGGGCTCGTCGAGTTGCAGAATTCGCCGTGCCTCGCCGACATGCGCGTCGAGACGATCGAGTTCCTCATCCACGTCGATCCGCGACAGCTGCAATACCAGTTCCTGCTCCAGCCGGCCCGGATCGGCCGACTGGCGCAGCTCCGCCAGCCGTGACTCCAGTTTCGCCCGCAGCGCTGCACGGATGTCGGGCAGCATGGCGCGCACTTCGCCGACGATCCGCTCGATGCCATCCAGCCGCTCACGCAGGGCAGCGGCGAGTTTTCCGCCCTCGCGTTCGCGTCCGGCGATGAACTCGTCGAGCGTCCGGTCCAGCAGCGCCAATGCCGATTGCGCCAGTCCGGCCTGATCGAGCTCGGGCTTCACCAGCAGGCCGGGCCATTCCAGCAGCCCCGCGAAGTCGGTCGCGAGCTGCGGAAAATTCGTCTTCAGTGCATCCGCGACCGTCGCGAGTTGAGCCACGGTGCGTTCATCCAGCAAAACATCGGCGGCCGCAGCGGGCGGGCGGTACCGAAACGTGGCGTCGACCTTGCCGCGTGACAGACGCCCCCCGATGCGCTCCCGCAGTTGCGGTTCCAGCGTGCGCAATTCGTCAGGCAAGCGCACCCCCGTTTCAAGGAACCGTGAATTCACCGCGCGCAGCTCGCACGCCAGCCAACCCTGCTGCGTGGTGGCTTCCATGTTCGCGTAGGCGGTCATGCTGCGGATCATGCGTGGCTCTCCAAAGTCGGCGCGACCAGCCACGATGGTAAACTGTCGCGTTCCCAGCGGATACCTTTGCGATGGCCATCACCCGTCCCTCGGGCCGCGCGCCCGACGCGTTGCGCAGCGTGAGCATCGAGCGCGGCTACACCAGGCATGCCGAAGGTTCGGTGCTGATCGCCTGCGGCGACACCCGGGTGCTGTGCACCGCCAGTGTCGAGGAACGCGTGCCGCCATGGCTGCGCGGCAAGGGCGAAGGCTGGGTCACCGCCGAGTACGGCATGCTGCCGCGCGCGACCAGCGAGCGTTCCCAGCGTGAGGCCGCGCGCGGCGGACAGGGCGGCCGTACCATGGAAATCCAGCGCCTGATCGGACGCAGCTTGCGCGCCTGCGTGGATCGCAGCGCACTGGGTGAACGCGTGATCACACTGGATTGCGACGTGCTGCAGGCGGACGGCGGCACCCGTACCGCGTCGATCACCGGCGCCTACGTCGCGCTGGTCGACGCGGTGAACGTCTTGACGAAACGCGGCGCGTTGAAACGCAATCCTATCCATGGCGCGATCGCGGCGGTATCGGTCGGCATTTATCAGGGCACGCCGGTGCTCGACCTCGATTACGCCGAAGATTCGAACTGTGACACCGACATGAACGTGGTGATGAACGACGGCGGCGGTTTCATCGAACTGCAGGGCACCGCAGAGGGCCATGCGTTCCGGCGCGAGGAACTGGACGCGTTGCTGGATCTTGCGCAGAAAGGCATCGGTGAGTTGATCGAAGCGCAACGCACAGCGCTGAAAGCGTGATGCACACCTTCTTCTGTTCGCCCTGAACGTGGCGAAGCGGAGTCGAAGAGCTGCCCTGCATTTCGACTTCGCCCGCTATGCGGGCGGAGTCTATGCTGAGCTTGTCGAAGCGCTCAACGCGAACGGTATTTTTCATCAAAGTCTGACTTGTATGCAACGCATCGTTTTGGCCAGCGGCAACGCCGGCAAGCTTCTCGAACTTTGCGAGCTGCTTGCCGGCAGCGGCATCGAACTTGTCGCGCAATCGGAACTCGGCATCGACGATGCCAAAGAAACCGGATCGACGTTCGTCGAGAACGCGGTCCTGAAAGCCCGTCACGCCGCACGCGCATCCGGCATGCCGGCGCTGGCCGACGATTCCGGTCTGTGCGTGGATGCGCTTGGCGGTGCTCCGGGTTTGTACTCGGCGCGCTATGCCGGTACACACGGTGACAATGCCGCCAACAATGCAAAGCTGTTGCGCAAACTGGAAGACATGCCGGCCGAAAAACGCAGCGCACATTTTGTGTGCGTACTGGCGTTGCTGCGCAACGCCGACGATCCCGATCCGATCATCGCCACCGGCCGCTGGCACGGGAGTGTGCTGACCGCACCACGCGGTGAACGCGGCTTCGGCTACGACCCGGTGTTCCTGCCGGACGATGGGAACAGCCTCGGCGCAGCCGAACTCGAACCCGCATTGAAGAATCGCATCAGCCATCGCGGACAGGCGTTGGCGATGTTGCGCGAGATGCTTCTCCCCTCTCCCCCCGGGAGAGGGTGCCCGAAGGGCGGGTGAGGGTACGCACTTGCGACAGCATTTTGGCGATGCCGGACCCTCACCCCAACCCCTCTCCCGAGGGGAGAGGGGCTCATTCGACCCGGTCCCGCTTTCGCTCTACATCCACATCCCGTGGTGCGTAAAAAAATGTCCCTACTGTGATTTCAATTCACACGGGCTGCGCGCCGCGATGCCGGAGCGCGAGTATGTCGCGGCACTGCTGGCAGATCTCGATGGTGATCTGCGCGATTTCGAAGCAGCCCTGCGCGGGCGTGAAATCACCAGTGTTTTCTTCGGCGGCGGGACACCCAGCCTGTTCGCCCCGGACTCGATCGCGGCGATCCTGGACGGTGCGTCCGCGCGCATTGCATTCGCGCACGACTGCGAGATCACGCTGGAAACCAATCCCGGCACGGTGGAGCATGGACGCTTCGACGGCTATCTGAAGGCCGGCGTCAACCGGATCAGCTTCGGTGTGCAGAGTTTCGATGATCACAAATTGCGCGCACTGGGCCGAATCCATTCGTCCGCCGAGGCCGAAGCCGCGGTGAAACTGGCGCAGGATGCGGGCTACGTCAACATCAACCTGGATTTGATGTATGCCCTGCCCAGCCAGGCGCTCGCGGGCGCGCTGGCTGACGTCGAGCGTGCCATCGCGCTGCAACCCGCGCACATCTCGCATTACCAGTTGACGCTGGAACCCGGCACGCCGTTCGCGAAGCACCCGCCACCGCTGCCCGACCACGACAGCGCATGGGACACGCAGGAGGCGTGTCAGGCGCGTCTTGCGGCAGCCGGCTACGCGCAATACGAAGTTTCGGCATATGCGCAACCCGGCAAGCGCTGCAGACACAATCTCAACTATTGGCAATTCGGCGACTACCTCGGCATCGGCGCGGGAGCGCATGGGAAAGTCACGGGACCGGGGACCGGGCACCGGGTACCGGCAGCCCATGCATCGTTGCGCGTGGACCGCCGGCACAAACTCCGCTCGCCACGTGCGTATCTCGAAAGCGCAAGCGCGCCGCGCCGCATCGGCGGCGACGAAACCGTCACCGCGGACCAACTACCCTTCGAGTTCATGTTGAATGGCTTGCGCTTGAACCACGGAGTAGCCGTGCAGGATTTCCTCACCCGCACCGGGTTGCCCGGCGAGGCGATTGCCTGGCCCTTGCGCGAAGCATGCGCACGCGGCTGGCTGATCGATGATCCGGCGCGACTGCAACCCACCCCGCTCGGCGGGCGATTTCTCAACGACCTGATCGAACTCTTCCTGCCGATGGCCGGGTCGGGGCATCGGAATGCTTGAAACGGTCGCCGTGACTTGCCCGTACTGCGGGGAACCCATCGAACTTGGCGTGGACACATCGGCGGGATCCACGACCTACGTCGAGGATTGCCCGGTCTGCTGCCAGCCGATGCAGGTGGACATCGAGGTGGACGGAGCCATGGTGTCCGCCCGGGCCAGAACCGGCGACGAATAATTGTGTGCGGCAGCCATGGCACTTTGTGCCGGGCTTGCATAGAATCCGTGTCGTGTGGGCAAGTTTGCTGGCAGGGAGCTTGCATGCAAACCCACCGGGGAATCCATGGATACGCGACCGATCATGCCGACACTCGCTGACCGCGGCGACCTGGCGCCACGCGCCCGGCACCTGCTGGCGCAACAATTGGCTGAATGCGGCGGCTCGCTGGAGCCGCTGCTGCGCAATGTGCTGGACGATCTGGAACACGAGCTGTTCCGCATCGCCCAGCAATCCAGCGGCGGCCAGGTCCAGCACGAAGCCATGGGAGCGCTGACGGAGATCAAACGCGCCCGCCCGCGCTTCCAGGGCCAGCTGATGACCCTGCTGGAACGCCAGTTCGCGAGCGTGGGCCAGCCGCAACCCAAGCCGGAGAACGATACGCGGCACGGCGAAGACCTGTCGCTGGTCGATCCGCTCGAGTTCGACGAAACCATGGCACTGGACGACTTGTCCACGCGCACCGAACTCCACGCCGGCAACGCCATCTTCGATCTCTGCCACCGTTACGCGGTATTGCTGGCAACGCCACCGCTGGAAAGCGAAATCCTGCCCCCCGGTCCGCACATGCTTGCCATCGTATTGGGCGAGGCCGCGACCGATCTGGGCATGCAGCGCGAACACCGCTTGTTGTTCTACCGGTTGTGCGATCGCCGCCTGTTCGGCGCGGCCGAATCGTTCTACGGACGGCTCAACGAGCATTTGAAGTCATCCGGCATTCTGCCCGATCTGCGCAGTTACCTGCCGCGGCGTGCGGCATCCAGCCCGCGTCCGACGCAAGCCGAAGCTGCCGCCCCGGAAGCACCCCTCGATCCGGCGCCCATCTCGCCGGCCACCAACTTCACGCCTCCGGCGGCGCCGCGCATGGGCGAACTGCACAGCCTGCTCAGTGCCCGTCGACATGCGTTGCACCCGGACGCCGAAGCGGCGGCCGCACAATCGGCCCAGTTCGCGTCGATGCCGGAGTTGCAGGAAGCCCTGTCCGCGCTGCAGTCGCTGCCTTCGCGCAAGGCCGGCGCTCCCCAGCCGGGCGAACGCCTGGCAGGCGATGTGATCGCCGCACTGCGTCGCGCCGCCCACGGCAACGAAGTGCAGCTGCAACCCGAGCACCGCGACGCGCTGGACCTGGTCGGGCTGCTCTACGACCAGTTGCTCACCGAAACCCGCACCGAAGGCGTCGCGCAACAACTGCTGGCCAATCTGCAGGTGCCGCTGCTGCGCGTGGCGCTGTCGGACAGCGATTTCTTTACCGTCCGCAATCACCCGGCCCGTCGCCTTCTGAACCTGGTGCTGGAAACCGCCAACCTGTGGCTGGACCGCAGCGACGACCATTTCGATGCCGCGCTGAACCAGCGTTTGCAGCGCGCGGTCGAGCGCGTCTCCACCGAATTCCAGGGCGACATCGGGGTGATCGAGCGCGAGGCGAACGATCTCGATTCGCACCTCAGGCTGCTCACGCGCCGCGCGGAGATCGCCGAGCGCCGACAGGTCGAAGCTGCACAGGGACGTGACCGCCTGCGCGGCGCGCGTACCACCGCCGCCGCGGCGATCGAAAAGCGCATCGCCGGACAAAAGACCACCCCGCTGGTGCGCGCCCTGCTGGAAAACGCGTGGACCGACGCGCTCACCCTTACGCTGTTGCGCGAAGGCGAAAACAGCGAGGCGTACCACCGCCGGCTGGCCGCCGCCGATCAATTGCTGGGTTCCCCGGTCGAACGCGACGACACCAGGCTGGCGGCCGATCTGAACCACGGTCTCACCCAAGTCGGCTTGCAGGCGACCGAAGCCGACCAGATCACCCGCTACGCGCTGGACATGCCGCAACGCCCGGCCAGTCCGGCCGCCACCCCGCCGCCCAGCCAGACCGAGTTGTTGATCCGGCTGAAATCGCGCCACAAACCCGCCGAGGAGGAAGCCGCCGCACCGGCCGATCCGACGCCGCGCAAACTGTCACTGACGCCCAGCGAACGGCGCGCGCTGGAGACCTTGAAGAAACTGGAGTTCGGAAGCTGGCTGGAATTCACCATCAACCAGCAAGGCCAGAAGGTTGCACGCAAGATCGCCTGGCATAACCCCGTCAGCGGACGTTGTCTGCTGGTCAACGCACGCGGGATGGCCGCACCGGAGCGCACACTCGACAAGGTTGCGCGAATGATGGCGCGTGGGCAGGTTCGCGTCCTGCCACGTCAGGATGGCGGTATGATCGACCGTGCCTGGAACGCACTGGTGGCAGGGTTGCGGAAATTCAGCCGGACCAACGAGAACACGGAACCCGCGACATGAACGACGAACGTCGCAGCGCCACGCGCAAACCGACCCCGGTTCCCATCGAGGTGATCGACAGCATCAGTGGCGAAAACATCGGTCGGGTCGGCAACCTCTCCCGCACCGGCATGATGCTTATCTGCCACCGACCGTTGCGCGACGACGCGCTTTATCAATTGCGCTTCCGGCTTCCCGGCGAGCGCGGCGCGCAGGCCGAAATCGAAACCGGCGTGCATACCATGTGGACCGAACTGGCCGCGACCAACGGCTACCAGTGGTCCGGCTTGCGCATCATCTCCATCAGCGGCGCGGCGGCTTCGACACTGGATAGTTGGCTGGAGCGGAGCGCGGCGTAGGTTGGCCTGACGCCGGTTTTTCGGCGGAAGCCCAACGCGCGCAAGGCGTTGGGCTTCTCGCCGGATGATATCCGGCGAGAAGCCCAACCTACGGGGTTCGTTCAAAGTTTCGCAATGAACACAAGGCCGAGCATTGGCCACCGATCAATCCGGCTGAGGCGGGCCGTGTCCGTCCTGCACGCCACATCCGTTTGGCCAGCACCCAGGGCTTTGCGTTGCAGCGTGCTTCGCCGCATCATGGTGGCCTCAGTCTCGATGAAGCCGCCATGACCGCCGCACCGCAAGACAACCTTTCCGCGCTGTACCCTGCGCACCTCGCCGAAATCGAACGGCGCAGCGCCGACGCGTTGGCCGCCGCAGGGCGCGACACACTGGCTGTCGCGGCGGGGCTGCCACACGGATGGTTTCTGGACGACCAGGACTACGCGTTCAAGACCAACCCGCATTTCCTGCACTGGCTGCCGATGGCCGATGCGCCCGGAAGCTGGGTCGTATTCACCCCCGGCTCGAAGCCGAAACTGATCTTTTTGCAACCGCGTGACTACTGGCACGTCGTGCCGGCCGCGCCATCCGGTTACTGGGTCAAACACTTCGACATCGTGGTCATCCGCAAACCCGATGAGGCGCGCACACACCTGCCGAAAGATCCGTCGCGCTGCGCGATCATAGGCGAAGCCAACGCCACACTCGGCGACTTCGCGCCGGACAATCCGCAAGCGGCATTGGACCTGTTGCATTACCGGCGCGCGTTCAAGACGCCGTACGAGATCACCATGATGCGGGTGGCCAGCAAGCTCGGTGTGCATGGCCATCGCGCGGCAGAAAAAGCGTTCCGCGAAGGTCTGTCGGAGTTCGACATCCACTGCCGGTATCTGGAAGCCACGCGCCTGGCCGAACACCAGTTGCCCTACGCCAACATCATCGCACTGGATCAGCACGGCGCAGTGTTGCACTACACGCATTTCGACCGCAATCCGCCCACGCATGCGCATTCGTTCCTGATAGACGCCGGCGGCCAGTTCCACGGTTACAACTCGGATATCACCCGCACCCAGGCCTCGCCCGATGCCGACGAATTCCAGGCATTGATCGACGCCATGGAAAAAGCGCAAAAGGGTTTTTGCGCCAGGGTTCGCGCAGGGCAAAGTTATCCCGAGTTGCACTTGCATGCGCATCACGTGCTGATGCAGGCCATGCGCGATCATGGCTTCATCACCTGCTCGCCCGAAGCCGCGGTTGAAAACGGCATTTCATCGACGTTCTTTCCGCACGGGCTCGGACATTTGATCGGCCTGCAGGTCCACGACGTGGCCGGCTTCGCGGCAGACGAGCAAGGCAACACCATCCCGAAGCCGGATGGCCACCCGTACCTTCGCCTCACCCGCACACTGCAACCCGGCATGGTCACCACCATCGAACCGGGCCTGTACTTCATCGACATGCTGCTGGCGGAATTGAAAACCAGCCCTGCCGCCAAGGACGTGGCGTGGAACAAGGTCGATGCGTTCCGCAAGTACGGCGGCATCCGCATCGAAGACGACGTGGTGTGCACCGACAGCGCCCCGCTGAACCTCACGCGCGAGGCGTTCGCAATGGCGTAGGGCGGGCACTGCCCGCCGACGCTATTGAACCCTCCGGACAACGTAGGGCGGGCACTGCCCACCACTCACTTCCCTTCTTCGTCATTCCGGACGCCGCACCGCGGCGATCCGGAATCCAGCTTGGGATTGTCACCGCAAAGCGGAAAATGGATTCCGGGTTCATTGCCGATGAAGCCGGCAATGCCCCGGAATGACGAATGCTTGGATGAGGCGCAATGCAGGAAGGCAGGACAGACATTGCCCGCCGGCACCGGCGGATGATGTCCGCCCTACTTTATCGCCACAGCATCGGTGGTGATGGGCAGGCCGATCTTCCTGCAGAACGCCGCGAAGCGCGGGTCGTTGCGGTAGCGAAGGATGAGAGGATCATAGAGCAGATATTGGACTCCGGGATCACGCGCGGCCCACGCGCGATAGAGCCACGTGAACATGGCGTCCGGATCGCGGCGCAGCGCGTAGGTCTCGGCAATCTGATACGGCGCCCCGTCGGCGTGGTTTGCGATCAGTGTCTGCAGCGCGGCACCGGCGGCCTCTTTGTCCGGGCCGATCTGCAGCGCCTGCGCCAGCATGACTTGGCGCCACGTGGGATCGGATTCTTGTCGTGCGGCAGCCAGCGCGGCCTTCGCATCGCCACGCAGGATCGCGACCCACGCGAGCTGCGCGTGGAAGGTGTCACCCTTCGGTTGCAGTTCGATGGCCTTGTCGATGGCCTGCTGCGCCGCATCCAGTTGGCCCAGCGCACCAAGATAGGAGCTCAACCCGTTGTATTGACCCGCATCCAGCGGATCGGCGGCCTGCGCTTTGCGAGCCAGCGTGACTGCGGTCGCCACGTGGCCCAACGTTGCATCCAGAATGGCGAGGCTCGCTTGCACTTTGGCATCATTGGGTGTCAGTTGCGCGGCGCGATGGTAGTCCGCCTGTGCGCCGGCCCAGTCAAACTTGTTCGCTAAAAGGGTGCCGCGGGCGAGATGCGCGCCCGCCAAATTGGGTGCCAGTGCGAGCGCCTTTTCGACCGCAGTCTGCGCCTTCACATAGGCGTTCTGCTTCGCCGTTCCACCAAGATACACACCACCCAGAGCTGTCCAGTCAGCCGCTATATGGGCATAGGCTGCGGCATAACGGGGGTCGAGGCGCGTGGCGGTGGAATAGTAGTTGAGAGCCTTGCCGATGTCCGCCTGCGTGGCGCGCGCTCCGTAGAACTTGCCCTGCTGGTAGGCCTGCCAGGCTTTGAGATTGCCGCTGGGCGGCCGGTCGCTCTGCACCACCGCGCCGGGTGTCGTCAGTAGTTTCGCTTTCAACGCCGTTGCCACCGCTTGCGTGATCGCGTCCTGCAGCGCGAACAGGGCCTTGTACGGCTTGTCGTAACGCTGCGTCCACAGGACGGTGCCGTCGGCCGCGTTCACCAGCGTCGCGGTGATCCGCACCTCGTCGCCGGCACGCTGCACGCTGCCCTCCAGCAGGTGCGCGACGCCGAGCAGCCTGCCGATCTGCGCGGAGGTGTCTTTGCTGTTGCGGAACTGGAATGCCGATTCGCGACTGATCACCTTCAGCCCCTCGAACTGCGAGAGGGCCGTGATCAGGTCCTCGGACAAACCATCGGAAAAGAACTGCTGATCTTTCGCGCCGCTGTCGTTGATGAACGGCAGCACCGCGATGGATTTTTTCGGGATCGCTTGCGTCGCATGTAGACCGGATCCAGTCGCTCCGGCGGCGGTCCCCGAGACTTCTGCTGCGGCCGCCGAAGTCGGGGCAACGTTCCCCGGACTCAGCTTTGCGTTATCCGGTCTACGCGTGGTGGTTGCCGCGACGCGCACGGATGCACTTTGATGCTTCACGGTGTACAACCGCCAGCCGGTGACCGCGACCGCCAGCACCAGCACCACGATGATGAGGTTGTTGAGCTTCTGCCCGATCGAACGGTGCTCGGGCTCCGCGCGCACCTCGGGCGAACCGGCCGGCGCGGTGCGACGCAGACCGGTCGGCGTCAGCTCGTACACCCACGCGAATCCCACCGCGACCGGGAAACCGATCACCAGCAGGAGCACCACCAGGCGCACCGCCCAGTCGGGGATCCTGAAGAACGGAAACACCTGGGTGGCGATCTGCACGATCAGCCAGCCGGCGATCGCGTAGGCGATTGCCACGCGCCAGACATGGCGGCGCTTCAGTTCGTCAAACAAGCCGGGCTTGTCGGCATTCACCGCGTGTCGGGATTCCCCGCCGGCGACAGGCCGGCTTCCAGTCTTTTGAAGTGTAACCAATTGAAGTGCGGGATGCAGGTAGCGTCGACCGAAGTCGCGAGATCGCGGCATGACCAACGCAGGCGACGAGAAACCCCGGACGGACTGCGGAGGATTCGTCGCAGGGTGCACATTTTCCGCCGATTCGATCCGCAAGCGGGCAATGACCGCCCGTACGATGGGTCAGGCCAACGCCAGAATGTCGCCCAGCAGCGCCTGCGCGGTCACTTCAGGCCCCGCACCCGCGCCCTGGATTATCAGCGGGCGTTGCTGGTAGCGGCTGCTGGTGAATGCAAACAGATTGTCGGCACCGATCAGGTGCGCTGCCGGGTGCGAACCAGGCACTTCCGCGAGCCCCACGCGCGGCGCGCCACCCGCATCGAAACGGGCGAGATGGCGCAGGACGTGTCCGCGGCCCGTGGCCGCGGCGTGGCGTGCGGCAACGGCCGCGTCGAACTCATCGAGGCGATCCAGAAACTCGGCTTGCGGAACCTTGCGCAGGCATTCCGGCACCAGGCTTTCGACGTCGATGTGCGCGCGTTCCAGTGGATAACCTGCTGCGCGCGCGAGGATCAGCAGCTTGCGCGCGACGTCTTCGCCGGAAAGATCCGCGCGTGGATCGGGTTCGGTGTAACCGAGCGCCGAGGCCTCGCGCAGCAGGGTCGAAAAAGGCTGCCGACCGTCAAAATGGTTGAACAGGTACGAGAACGACCCCGAGAACACGCCCTCGATGCGCATGATCTTGTCGCCGCAGGCATGCAACCGGCGCAGGGTCGAAAGCGCCGGCAAACCCGCGCCCACGGTGGCGCTGTCACCGTAGCGGATGCCTTCCACGCAGCCGGCCTGCAACGCGCGCCAGCCCGCAAGTTCACCACCAGCCAGTCGCTTGTTGGCGGTGACGACGTGGCAGCCGTGCGCCAGCCATTCGGGATGCCTGGTCGCAAGCTCATTCGAGGCCGTGGCATCGACGATCACCTTCTCGCGCGCGTCGCTGGCATGCAACGCGCGCAACAGCGCCCCGTCATCGCGGGATTCGCCGCCGGCATCCAACCGCTCGCGCAACCTGCGTTCGGCCAACGCTTCCGGTTGCGTTTGTTGATGGCGCGAGTTGGCCGCGCCGATCAACCGCAGATTCGCGCCGGCAGGTGTGCGCAGCAGTTGCAGGAACGCGCCGCCGACCTTGCCGGTACCCAGCAGCACCACCGCGATTTCGCGCCGGGATACGGCGCGTGGAGCGATCGCTTCCGCCAACACCGCGTTCATGCCGGCACCACGCCGCGTTTTCGCGACACTGCGCCCGCACGCGCCAGTGCAGCACGCAAGTGACGCGACAGATCGGCGACGTCCTCGATGCCGATCGATAGCCGCAACAGCGAATCGCAAATGCCGGCGGCGCGGCGCGCTTCCGGGGCCATTGCCGCGTGGGTCATGGTTGCCGGATGCGCGATCAGGCTTTCCACGCCGCCCAGCGATTCGGCCAGGGTGATGCACTGCAGGCCATCGAGGAATGCGCGCACCGCAGCCTCACCACCGGCAAGTTCGAAACTCAGCATCGCGCCGAAGCCGCGTTGCTGGCGCTGTGCCAACGCGTGTTGCGGATGGCTTGCGAGTCCCGGATAGAACACCCGCGTGACCGCGGGGTGTTCCTCCAGCAATGCGGCCAAGGCGGCAGCATTCTCCTGATGCGCGCGTAAACGCACCGACAACGTGCGCAGCCCCCGCAGCGTCAGCCAACTGTCGAAAGGTGCACCGGTCATCCCCAGGCAATTGCCCCACCACTTCAGCTTGTCGGCAGCCGCGGGGTCGCGCGCGATCACCGCGCCACCGACCACGTCACTGTGGCCATTGATGTACTTGGTGGTCGAATGCACCACCACGTCGGCGCCCAGGGTCAGCGGTTGCTGCAGGGCCGGCGACAGGAAAGTATTGTCGACCGCGCACAGCGCGCCGACCGCATGCGCCGCCTGTGCGACGTGGCGGATGTCGGTGATTCGCAACAGCGGATTGGAGGGCGTTTCCACCCACACCAGCGACGGGTTTTCGGCAAGCCCGGCGGCGAGCGAGGCGGGGTCGGTCAGATCGGCGAAGCGCACGCTGAATCGCCCCTTCTTCGCCCACGCATCCAGCAGCCGCCAGGTGCCGCCGTAGCAATCGTGCGCGGCCAGTACCTTGCCGCCGGCGGGCACCAGTTCCAGCGCCAGCGCCACCGCGGCCATGCCGCTGGCCGTCACCACGGCGCCCGCGCCGTATTCCAGGTCGACCAGTGCGTCGGCCAGCAGATCGCGGGTGGGGTTGCCGCTGCGCGAATAGTCGTATTCGCGCTTGTCGTTGAAGCCCGCGAACGAATAATTCGTCGAGAGATGCAGCGGCGGTACCACCGCGCCGTGCTGGGTGTCGGTTTCAATGCCGGCGCGCACCGCGCGGGTGCAGGAAGCGATGTCACGGGTCATGTCAGTCTCCATGGCCGTGCACGATTTCGCGCAGCAACGGCGCGAGGCGTGCGGGTTCTTTCAGAAAGCCGTCGTGCCCGTACGGTGTCTCGATGACTTCGAGGCTGGCGGGGGCGCCGAGGCGTTGTTGCAGCTCACAAAGGTCGGCCAACGGCACCAGCCGGTCGCTGGCGAAGCCGATCAACGATGCCGGCACGCGCACCGCGCAGGGATCGACCTCGTGCAGATCGATCGATTCCGACAGCGAGAGATAGCGCCGTGGCTCGAAACCGGCGGCGAACTTGCGCCCCTTGTGTTCCAGCCAACCCTCGACCGGCAGCCGCAGGCGACCGTCGTGGTATTCGGCGCTACCGGCGAAACGGCGCGCGAGTTCCTCGCCGCTGCGATACGTGGTCAACGCCAACTGTCGGGCCAAAGCAAGTGCATCGTCGACGCAGCCGTTGTCGATGCCGAGCCTGACGATGCCGCGCTGTACCACGCGCTGCGCGGTGGCCAAAGGGTGTGGGCGATGCGCACCGGCCAATACGCCCAGTTTGAGTACGCGATCGGGATGGTGCGCTGCGAAAGCCAAACCCACCATCGCACCATACGATGCACCGATGAAGGCATCGACGCGCGCGACGCCCAGCGCGTCCAGCAGCGCGGCCAGCGCATCGGCCTGGTCTTCGCTGGATACCGACGCCGCGCCGACGTCGCCTGCATCCAGCCAGTCGATCGCCAGAACCCGCACATGATCGAGGTCGATCGCGCGGCCCGGGCCAACCAGATCCTCCCACCAACCCGGCACGGCGCGTTCGACGGTGGCGCAGACGTCGCGGTCGGCCGAGATGCCGCCCTGCACGATCACGGTGGCTGCACCGGGAGCGCCGGCCCACAGATAGCGCACGCTTGTCTCGCGTGCTGCTTCACCGAATCGCGGTGTTATCCGCACCCGCCGAGTGCCACGCACATACGTGAACGGCGCCGCCGCGGGCGCGGCGTTGACCGGTGATGCCTTGATTTCGGGTGCGGCGGCGAGACTCATTGCGGTGCTCCGAACGACATTCACCATCGAGTCGTGCGGGAACCGGAAAATGGCCGTCCAATCCCGTGGATACGGGATCGTGCGACTCATCTCTCGGGTGGCGATAGACGCCTCCGCAGGAGTTGGCACCGTGCGAAACACTGGGTTTCGCGGGTTGCCCCGGCTTCCAAGGGCCTGTCCCTCAGCCGGTCTCGATGAGCAATGCGGGAAACTCTACAAGCGACATTTCGACATGTCAATGGACGTTTAGACGTCCATACTTCCAATGTGACGAAAACGCATGCACCGAAGAGAGGCCCGGCGCAGAGTAGTGGTGCAGTTTGAATATTTTCCGTTCGCGTTGAGCGTGGGCCGCGCAGCGGGCGGAGTCGAAACGCAAACCGCCCTTCGTCTTCGGCCCTTTCGGGCCTACGCTCGGTGCGAACGGGAGCTCAAAGCAACCGCCGTCCGGCATTCGGTTTGTTTGACGCCCGCAAATACGTGCATATACACTCAAATAATGATTGACGACGCCGCCGTTTCCGAAACCACTCGTTGTCTGTGCCTTGCCGCGCGACGCGCGTCGCGCACGATCACCCGCGAATTCGACCGCGCCCTGCGCCCGCACGGCATGCGCGCCACCCAGTTCACGCTGCTGGCGGCCTTGTATCTGGGGGATCCGGGCACGATCGGCGCACTCGCGGAAATGTTGTCGGCCGATCGAACCACCCTGACCCGCAATCTGGCCGTCGCCGAACAGCAGGGCTGGGTGACCACGCGCGCCGACCACAAGGACGCGCGTGCGCGTGTCGTTGCGATCACTGCCAAAGGTTCGCGCACACTGAAGGGCGCGCTGCCGGCCTGGCGCGCGGTCCAGCAACGTCTTCTCGACGAGTTGGGCCCGCAGGCCATCGCCAGCCTGCACAAGCTCGCTGGAGGGCCCTGCGTCATGCCGCTTCCCGGCGATCCGTCCGCAACCCGCAAGGAGAAGACACGATGAAGCTTTATTGGTACGACACGGTGAATCCGCGCAAAGCCTGCGCAGTCGCGAAGTACCTGCAATCACCGGTCGAATACGTGTATCTCGATTTCGCGAAGGGCGAGCACAAGGCACCGGAATACCTCGCGCTCAATCCCAATGGCAAGGTACCGACGCTGGTCGATGGCGCACGCTCGCTGTGGGAAGCCGACGCAATCATGTGCCATCTGGCGGCGCGCGCGGATTCCGACCTGTGGCCACAGGATGACCGTCAGATCGACGTGCTGCGCTGGCTGAGCTGGGATCTCGCGCACTTCTACAAGGCCGGGGGCACGCTGTACTTCGAGCACATCATCAAGCCACGTTTCGGTTTGGGCGATGCCAACCCCGCAGCGGCGAAGCAGGCGACCGAAGAGTGGCGGCGTTTCGCCGCGATACTGGATACCCATCTGCACGATCGCCGCTGGCTGGTGGGCGACGGCATCACCGTCGCCGATTTCGCGGTCGCTGCGATGCTGCCCGACGCCGAACGCGCGCACATTCCGCTGGATGAATTTCCCGCGATCAAGCGCTGGCATGAACGACTGAACGACCTGGAAGCGTGGCGCGAACCGTTTCCGGAACCGACGGTAGCGGCCTGAAAGCCCAGCTGTCGATTTTCGGCAAGGCCGCTCGTCGCATTGATGCACCACTCGCCGTGGCGCCCCGAAAAATCTTGCAGCGTGATCCGGGCCCCATGCCGGAAGCCGGTGCGGCACCGGAATAGCGAATGTACTTCCGGGACAGCACACCACCAAAGGAGAGCATCATGCAAATCAACAGTTACCTGTTCTTCAAGAACGACGCAGCGGAAGCGTTCGACTTTTACGCAAAATGCCTTGGCGGCAAGGTCACGATGAAGGTGAAGATGGGCGAGATGCCCGGCAGCGAAAGCCTGCCTGCGGACACCCGCGACCAGATCGCCCACGTACGCCTGGAGGCCGGCGGCGCGGTATTGATGGGTTCGGACTGGTGCGGGCCCACCCGGAAACCGTACCCCGGCATCCACGGCAACGCGGTGTCGGTGAGCGTTGACACACCCGACGCAGCGGAACGCCTGTTCAAGGCGCTCAGCGAGGGCGGCAAGGTGGATATGCCGATCAGCGAAACTTCGTGGGCGCTGCGCTTCGGCATGCTGACCGATCGTTACGGTGCGATGTGGATGGTCAACTGCAACAAACCGGAATGAATCAGGCCGCGATGAGCAAAGGAGTGCAATGAAACGGCTGCCCAGCGTGTCCTATTCCGGAATGGCAGGCCGCGCATGAACGGATGTTGGTGAAAGAAGAAACGGATGATCCGCGCACGTGATGCGCTCGCAACCGGGCGCCACCGGCAGCGCATCGACAAGGCGAGCGGCACGACATGGGTCGAAGGCCGTCGGCAATTGTTCGTACCACTTGACGTTCATGACCGGCGTACACGGCCGGCAGCAAGCTGAGACGTACACCTGGCAGCGGCGCCACGGCGAATACGGCGCCGATCATCCCGACCATTGAAGCGGATGTCGATTCGAAACCGCGTCGTTCGTTGCATTCGTGAAACAACGCAAATTTCCGCCCCCTCAGGAGACACCACGATGCGCCTTGCCATTCTTGCCTTGTTGCTCGCCAGCGGCGCCGCAGCGGCCACGCCTGTTCACTTCACCATTGACCCGGATCACACCCATCCGAGTTTCGCTGCCGACCACGCGGGCCTGTCGATCTGGCGCGGCAAATTCAATCACACCATCGGCACGATCACGCTGGACCGCGCGAAGAAGACGGGCACGGTCCACATCGTGACGCAAATCGACAGCATCAACTTCGGCAATCCACCCTTGAAGCAGATGGTGCTGCGCGATGCAATCCCTGCGCCCCTGTGCAAGACCCAGTGCGCGTTCTTCGATGCCATGAAATATCCGACCGCCGTGTACGACGGCAAGCTGGCGGATTTCGTTGACGGCGCGCCAACCCGCGTGGTCGGGAAATTGACGCTGCACGGCGTGACGCGCCCGCTGGACTTGAAGATCGAGCAGTTCAAATGCATCCCCGATTTCGTGCTCAAGCCGCGCGAGCGCTGCGGCGCCGAGGCATCCGCCACGTTCAACCGCGCAGATTTCGGCATCGATGCCGGAAAGTCGTTCGGCATCGACATGAAGGTGGGCATGCAGATCCAGGTGGAGGCGGTACAGGACAAGTGATCGTCCGGTCCGTGCGGACGCCGGGTTTCAACGTTACCCTGCGGCAGCCCGCAATCATCGGGAGTCATCATGTCCGTGCATCGCGCGTTGATGGCCGGCTGTCTGGCCTTGGCGCTTGGCTGTTCCTCACTGGCCGTTGCGGAAACCACCGCACAGGCCATGCCGGAAACGATGGCCATGCTGCGCCATGCGATCGCGGCACAAACGGTCGAAGGCAAAGACCAGGTTCCGGCTTTCGCGCAGTACCTTGCCGGCAAGCTCGAATCGGCGGGCTTTTCCAAGTCCGACATCGAGATCATCCCGGTCGAACGCACCGCCGCGCTGGTGGTGCATTACCGCGGCAGCGACAAGAGCCTGAAACCGATCCTGCTGTCGGCGCACATGGACGTGGTCGCCGCGAATCCGGCGGACTGGCAACGCGATCCGTTCAAGCTGATCAAGGAGAACGGCTATCTGTACGGCCGCGGCGTGGCCGACATGAAAACCAACGTCATCGCGCTGATCGAAACCTTCATGCGCTTCAAGCGCGAACACTACGTGCCCAAGCGCAGCATGATCATGGTG
>DASUJD010000073.1:0-6510 GCA_036279455.1 Rhodanobacteraceae bacterium
GCACCTCTTCCACCACCGGCGACAGGCGATGGATCTCGTCGATGAACAACACATCGTGCGGCTGCAGGTTGGTGAGCAGCGCGGCGAGATCGCCGGCACGTTCCAGCACCGGGCCCGAAGTGGTGCGAAGGTTCACGCCCAACTCGTTCGCGATCACGTGCGAGATGGTGGTCTTGCCAAGACCCGGCGGCCCGAACACCAGCACGTGGTCCAGCGCATCGCCCCGTTTTCGCGCCGCCTCGATCGAAAGCGCCAGCTGCTCGCGCATCGCCGCCTGGCCGACATATTCGGCCAGCGTGCGCGGGCGAACGCTGGCCTCGACGACCTGTTCGGCCGGAATTTCGGCGGCGTCGACGACGCGGGCTTCATCCATGCCGTAATTATGCCGGAACGCTCCATCCGGCGACTCGGCCAACACCCTACCCACTCACGAGGAATTGCCGAGCTCTCGAAAGCCGTCATTCCGGGGCTGCCCGCAAACAGCGCCGACGGCCCCGGAATGACGTGTCTTTTTCGGAACGTCCTGCCTCAATCGCGCCGCGGACGGCCGTAGAGATCGCGCAGCTCGTGCTTGGCTTGTTCCAGCATCTTGCGCCGCCGCGCCGGCAGCTTGCTGCCTGCGCGATTGATGTGGAACGTGAGCATCGACATCGCGGAACGAAACGGCTCGCTCTTGCGCTGGTGGCTGCGGTCGGCCGACCGTTTCAGGGAACGCGCAATCGCGCGGGGATCGTCCAGCGTGAATACGCCCTCGTCGAGCTCCAGCGCATGGCTGGTCCGCGTGACTTTTCCGGACCAGCGGCCGGGTTTCGAATGGCCACCAGCGGCGCGGCCACTACGGGTCCCGGATGATCGGCTGGCCATCGCGTCAACCCTTGCGCGTCCTGGCGCGCGTGCGCGCAGCCTTGCGGGCGGCGGCGGAACGTTCCTTCGCGCCCTTGGTGCGCGCGGCCTTCTTGGCGGCCGCCGAACGCTCGCTCGCGCTGCGCCTGCGCGCCGATTTCCTGGCATGTTTCGCCAGGGCCTTTCTGGATCCTGCAGCGTGGCCTTCGCGCTTCAGCGCCTTGCTGGTCGCGCGCGAGCGCTTGCGCGACGTCTTGCGCGGCGTTTTGGACGGCGCGCGAGCTCGCTTGGCCGACTTGCCCCGGGATTTCTTGTGCCCGGTGGGCTTGCGCGAACCCGCGCCCTTCCGTGCCGGAACCTTCACCCCTGCGCGGCGGGCCTCGGACAGGCCGATCGCGATGGCCTGCTCGGTCGAACGCGCACCGTGCTTGCCCTCGCGCACGTGCTCGATTTCCTCGCGCACGAATTCGCCGGCCTGGGTGCTTGCGGATTTGCCCTCGCGCTTGTCCTTCTTCGCCCGTGCCGTGGCTTGCTTGCTTGGCATGTCACACCTCCTTGTCGATGCGCGGGCACTGGAAGGACTTCCCGCTGTCGCCGCGCATCGTGTGCCCACACGAACGCGGCCTCCATGGTTTTCATGATGCGCCGGCAGACCCAGCGTGTCACGCTGATCGCCGCCGCAAGCCAGTTGCCGTTCATGTTTGCAGCAACGGAACCGGCGCGCCGCAGCTACCGATCGTGCGCGACAGGCGATGCGGCAACGCCGCCGCATTGCGGTGCGGGCTTCAGATTTCGACCTGTGCGCCCAGCTCGATCAGGCGATTGCCCGGGATGCTGAAGAACGCGGTCGCGGGCAGTGCGTTGCGGGCAAGAAAGGCGAACAGTTTGTCGCGCCACAGTGCCATGCCGGCACGATCGGTGGCGACTATCGTCTCGCGCGACAGGAAAAACGTGGTATCCATCATCTTGATGTCGAGGCCGCGTTTGCCGCATTCGTGCAGCGCCGCGGGCACGTTCGGATCGTCGGCGAAACCGAAGCGCAAGGTCAGCCTGTGGAAATCGTGGCCGAGATCCTCCAGTTCGAGCCGCTCATCGGGGTCGGCGTACGGCGTCTCAAGCGTATCCACCGTGAGGATCACGTTGCGCTTGTGCAGCACCTTGTTGTGCTTGAGATTGTGCAGCAGCGCGTGTGGCACCGCGTCGGGATCGCTGACCAGAAAGATTGCGGTGCCTTCCACCCGCGTCGGCGGATGCTCGGCGAGGTTGGCGATGAACGGCGCCAGCGCTAGTCCGCCGTGTTTCAATTCACGCAATACCAGATCGCGGCCGCGGCGCCAGGTGGTCAACACGGTGAACACCGCCAGGCCCAGCACCAGCGGGAACCAGCCGCCATCCTCGATCTTCAGCGTGTTGGCACCGAAGAACGACAGGTCGATCGTGAGAAAGAACAGGCCCAGGCCGATGATGACAACCGGATGCCACTTCCACATCCGCCACGCGACGATGAGGAACAAGGTGGTGTCGATGGCCATGGTGCCGGTCACGGCGATGCCGTAGGCGCCGGCCAGTGCGGTGGACGAGCCGAAGCCGATCACCACCAGCACCACCAGGATCATCAGCAGGCGATTGATCCACGGCAGATAGATCTGCCCGATCTCCTCGTTGGAGGTGTGCACCACCGGCATGCGCGGCAGGAAACCCAGCTGGATGGCCTGACGCATGATCGAGAACGAGCCGGCAATCACCGCCTGCGAGGCGATCACCGCAGCCGCGGTCGCCAGCGCGATCATCGGGTACAGGCCCCACGCCGGCACGGCAAGGTAGAACGGATTGCTGGCCGCCGCGTGATTGTGTACCAGCAATGCGCCCTGGCCGTAGTAATTGAGCACCAATCCGGGCATCACGAATGCGTACCACGCGACCGTGATCGGCTTGCGCCCGAAGTGCCCCATGTCCGCATACAGCGCCTCGGCCCCGGTCACGCACAGCACCACCGCACCCAGCACCAGGAATCCGCCCGCGCCATGGTGCAGGAAGAAATTCACGCCGTACCACGGACTGATCGCGCGCAGCACCAGCGGATGCTGCCAGATGTTGTAAAGGCCGATCAGCCCCAGCGCCACGAACCAGATGCACATCACCGGTCCGAACACGCTGCCGACGCGACCGGTACCGCGCTTCTGGATCAGGAACACCGCCAGCAGCACCCCCACCGCGATCCATACAACCCAGTGCGTCAGCGCGGGCGCGGCAACCTCGAGGCCCTCGACCGCCGACAACACCGTGATCGACGGGGTAATCACGCCATCACCGAAAAACAGGGCCGCGCCGAGCACCGCGGCCAGCATCACCAGCTTGCGCGTGCGCGGATACTGGCGGGTCGCACGCTGCGCCAACGCCATCATCGCCATGATGCCGCCTTCGCCCTTGTTGTCGGCGCGCATGATGAAGGCAATGTATTTCACTGCCACCACGATCACCAGCGTCCACAGCACCAGCGACAGCACGCCCAGCACGTTGAACGTGGTCACCGGCATGCCGTGCTGCCTGCCGAAAGCCTCGCTGAAGGTGTACAGCGGGCTGGTGCCGAGGTCACCGAACACCACGCCGATGGCGCCCACGACCATCAGGTGCAGGGCCTTCTTGCCGGAGTCTCCTGAGGAAGCCTCGCTGACGGTCTTGTCCATCATCGCCCCAATGCCGCACGCAGCGCCTTGCGGATGATCGCCTCGGCGTCATCGCCATCGGCCGCGGAAGCAGCGGCCAGGCGCGCCGCCTCTGCCGGTTTGTAGCCCAACTGTTGCAATGCCGCTTCGGCCTCGCCACGCGGGTCGCGTGGAACCGCGGCCCTGTCGCCCGATGCCGCGGCAGCAATCGCGTTGCCGACGCGATCACGCAATTCGATCACGATGCGCTCCGCAGTTTTCTTGCCGATGCCGGGAATACGCGTCAACGCCGCCACGTCGCCCGCCTGCACCAGTCGCGCGAACTCCGTGGTCGAGACGCCCGACAGCACCGCCAGCGCAATGCGCGCGCCAATCCCCGAGACCTTCTGCAAATCGCGAAACAAGACGCGCTCGTCCTCGCGCAGAAAACCGTACAAGGCAACGGTATCTTCCTTGTGCGCGTAGTGCGCCAGCAGGGCTACTTCTTCGCCGACATCCGGCAGGTCGTACAACGTGGACATCGGTACTTCCAGCTCGTAGCCGACTCCGCCAACTTCGATGAGCACCCAGGGCGGGCGCTTGAAGATGAGTGTTCCTCGTATCCGTCCGATCACCGACGTCTTCCCCATGCCGCCGCAGCAATTCCCGTGCGCGCCTCGCTGGCGCGCATGTGCGCATGCGTGATCGCGATCGCCAACGCATCTGCGGCATCGGCCTGCAACGGCTGGTGCAGGTTCAGCAGGATCCCGACCATGTGCTGCACCTGTTCCTTGCCGGCATGGCCCTTGCCGACCACGGCCTGCTTGATCGCGTTGGGCGCGTACTCATGGACGGGAAGCCCACATCCGACTGCCGCGCAGATCGCGGCACCGCGAGCCTGTCCCAGTTTCAACGCGGAATCCGCGTTCCTGGCCATGAATACGCGCTCGATGGCGGCCTCCCCCGGCGCATGCGCGCCGATGATGCCGGAAAGCTCGTCGTAGATGCGTTTCAGGCGCAACGGAAACGTCTCCTCGCCCGCCACCTTGAGTGTCGCAAAGAACACGCAACGCAGTTTCCCCGTGGCATCGGCCTCGATGATACCGACGCCGGTACGCTGGCTGCCGGGATCGATACCGAGGATGCGCAATGGCCGGGGACCGGGGGCCGGGGACCGGGGACCGGAAGACATGATTATCTCGAAGGGCACCGGGCCGGTGCGGCAACAAGGCCGCATTCGGTGGCCACGCGTGACGACACCAATACTGGTCCATGGTCCCTTGCCCCTGGTCCCTGCTTCATTGCGGCAGATCCGCGTTGGAATAGACGTTCTGGACGTCGTCCAACTCATCCAACCGCGCCAGCAGGCCCTGCACTGCCTCGACCTGGTCCGCGGCCACCGGCACATCGAGTTCCGCGCGCATCGTGACTTCCGCGTGATCGGGTTTCAGGCCGGCCCGTTCCATCGCTTCGCGCACCGACTCGAACGACTCGGGCGTGGTGATCACGTCGATCTGGCCATCTTCGGGCCACACCTTCACGTCCTCGGCGCCGGCTTCGATGGCTGCGTCGGTAATTTTGTCCTCGACGGCACCGTCGGCATACGACAGCACACCAATTTTGTGGAACAGGTACGCGACCGAGCCATCGGTGCCGAGATTGCCGCCGAATTTGGTGAACGCATGGCGCACGTCGGAAATGCTGCGCTGGCGGTTGTCGGTAAGGCACTCGACCAGCACCGCGACGCCGCCCGGAGCGTAACCTTCGAAATGCAATTCTTCGTAGGTAATGCCTTCGAGCCCACCGGTGGCCTTCTTGATTGCGCGGTCGATGTTGTCCTTGGGCATCGAAGCCGAGAGGGCCTTGTCGATCGCGCTGCGCAGGCGCGGATTGCCATCGGGATCACCGCCGCCGACCCGGGCCGCAACGGTGATCTCACGGACCAGCTTGGTGAATATCTGGCCGCGTTTGGCGTCCTGTGCATTCTTGCGGCCGGCAATGGAAGGGCCTCTGCCCATGGGGCGTACTCTTTATGCTGAAAGGTTGAAAGTCTAGGGAAACACACGGCGACCCGCCACGACTGCGCAACACGACCGCCTGAGAAGCGTGCGCGCACTTTCTTCCCCCTTCCAGAGGAAGGGCGGAGCGACTACGGCCGACTGGATCGGCCGTGAACGGCGTCAGCCGGCCCGAAGGGCGAGCGCCAAGGATGGCGCAAGTAAGCGACGCGCGCGCAGCGCGAGAGGGGACGGCTTTTTTGCTCCGCGAGACATCCCCCCGCTGCTGCGCAGCGACCCCCTTCGTACCGAAGGGGGTGAATCAACGTTTTTCCGGGCCCCGCACCTGCACATGCAACTCCGCGAGCTGCCGGGCGTCAATGGCGCTCGGCGCGTCGGTCATCAGGTCCTGCGCGCTGGTGGTTTTCGGAAATGCGATCACGTCGCGGATCGCCTCGGTGCCACCAATCAGCATCGCCAACCGGTCGATACCAAAAGCGATGCCGCCGTGCGGCGGCGCGCCGAACTTCAGCGCGTCCAGCAGGAACCCGAACTTGGCGCGCGCCTCGCCCTCGTCGATGCCCAGAAGATCGAACACCGCACTCTGCATGTCGGGACGATGGATGCGGATGGAGCCGCCGCCGACCTCGGCGCCATTCAACACCATGTCGTAGCCGCGGCTGACCGCGCGTGCGGGATCGGCTTTGAGCGCCTCGATGTCATCGACCTTGGGCGCGGTGAACGGGTGGTGCAACGCGACGTGGCGTGCCCGTTCGCCGTCGTATTCGAACATCGGAAAGTCGGTGACCCACAACGGCTTCCAGCCATTGCCGACCCCGCCGCGATCACGCGCAACCTTCAGCCGCAATGCGCCCATGAATTCACTGACGGTGCTCCATTTTCCGGCACCAAGAAAGATCAGATCCCCCGGCTGAGTGGAAGTCGCACGTTGAATTTTTTGTACGAGTTCAAGCCCGAGAAATTTGAACACCGATGAGGTGATGGCACCTTCGGCCGGTCCAGAT
>DASUJD010000074.1:0-62708 GCA_036279455.1 Rhodanobacteraceae bacterium
GACGGCGAATGCGTGCTCGATTTCGCCAGCGACAAGGGTCAGTGGCCCGGCCGTCCCGGCAATAGACCAGACAGCATTTGACCATGCCGTGGCGGCTGCGCGCGCGGCCGCCAAATCCGCGACACGGGGTCTCTGCAACCGTTGATCGAACCGTTCCTCGAGATCGACGATATTCAAGGAATCGCACCTCATCCGGGCATCGTGCGCGAAGGCGACGGCTGCAAGTGGATCCACGCGTTTGAACAGTCAAACCCGGTTCGACAAGTCGATGCTGCCCTGCTCAAGCCGCCTCGGGCAGCGCAGCGGCTGGTTGAATACACCTGATCGGGTGTTTGCCGGCCAAGGCTGCCGTGCTGGCGCTTCGGTGCGCATGGCCAAACGTACTCGCCATGGTTCTTCAGCACCACCTGCACCACCCGCTTCTCGGTGTTCATGCTCCAATCCTCTCGAACGTCGGAGCCTCCGGGAAAGCCGGGGGCGATCCATTGTTTTTGCCGTCAACGAGCATTTACTCTCTCTTCAATGGATCAATTTCGACTTGTATCTATCCCAAGCAGGTAGTTCATTCGAGCTTGCGCATTGCAACGGGCACCGATTCTTCGAATGCCGGATCTCGCCGGAATACTCCCTCCGCGCGCGCCGCCAGCCCGGTCCCGCGCCGCAGCCTGCCGCGAAGACGAACGAATGGGCGCTCGATCAGGAACCAGGACGCCAGCGCCGCAAGAAAGGCAAACACCAGGTTCTGCGGAAAGGCATTCATCCAGGCCCTGGATTGGTGATCAAGGAAAAGCTGCTGCCACATATACAGCGAGTAGCTCAGCACGCCGAGAAATGCGATGGGCTTCCAGTTCAGAAAGCGTCCAGCCAACGAACCCGCATGACGCGTACTCGACTCGATCAGCAACGCGATGCACACGTTCATCACGGGTGAGCCCAGCAGTATGTTGGTCGTGTGGTTGCCAAGGTGATTGATCAGCAACACCAACGGTATCACCAGCCCCAGCCAGCGGCTGGCGGTCAGGCGCAGATACCACGTTCGGGTCAGCAGCCATGGCCGCAGCAGCGCCAATGCACAACCCGTGGCCGGATAATCAACCATTGCAGGAAAGCTGTTTGTCATGCCGCCGAACGAATGGGGGTCCACGTGGAAAATCCACTCGCGGATGGCAACGCGCACCAACGGGCCGGCGAAGATCGCCGCGACCGCAAGGATCAGCGCGCGACGTTCCCGCAACACCAACAGCGTCAACGGCCACAAGAGATAAAACTGCTCCTCGACCGACAACGACCAAAGGTGCCCAGTCAACCAGGGGGGTCTTGGCACGTAGTTGACCGTATAGGTGAGTGCGAAAGCAAAATCCCGGCCGGTCAGGTGTATCGCACCCAGCCACACTGCGATTGCCAGAGCCAGAATGAACGCATAGAACGCCGGGAAAATGCGCAACACCCGGCGCAGGTAGAAGCGTTTGAGCGAGATCGTGCCCGTCGTCTCGCCTTCGCGCATCAGCATCGAGGTGATCAGGAACCCGGAGATCACGAAGAACACCAGTACGCAGAGACGGCCTACGTCACCGAACCAGCCGCCGTACTTTCCAACGATCGAGACGGGGAAATCGCGCGTGCTGCTGGCGTGCGCGTAGAGCACCACCAGAATCAAGATTGCCCGGATTCCGTCAAGTGATGGAATGCGCCCACCTGTCGAGTTCGACATCCCCGCCTACCGTGTCAATGTCCGGCGTGGCTTACCCGGCCAAGTTTGGCCCCTGCCGAGGTTCACTCGCGGCTCGATTCATCACTGCGGCGCCTCTGCGGTTTTTCACCCAGGTGTCGTAGGCCCCAGATGCAAGCGGACGCCATCCGTGGCGTTCGAGCACGTTTTCCATTTCCCCGCGCCAGGGCGCCGAGTGCGCCAGCACCACCGCGGTCAATCCGTACCGCTGCAATGCAGCCGCAAACCACGCCGCGGAATCCGACGGGTGGTACAGGCCGGCGACATACCTCATCAGCAGACTCCGATGCGTTGCTTCTTGTGTCGGGAACGTGTGGGTCAGGTAAATCCCCCTCACCCCCAGCAGCTCCGGATGCACAACGAAGCTCGGCAACCAGATGGACACGCTTTGCGGAGCGAGTACGACGCCCTGTTCGGGCACGTCTTCGGCGACCCTCGCGGCCACCTGATATTCGACGGGATTGACCTTGAGTCCCGGCTCACCCAGCGTCACGCCATTCGCGCTGCGCAACGTTCCGAAGTGCCAGCCGAATGCGATCGCGGCACCTGCAAGTGCCGCGCACGCGCAGGCCGCCAGCAGTTTCGATCGCATGCCCAGTGCACGTCCGGCCACTCCGTCCAGCAGCACGGCCAGGAAGAATGGCAGCGGCAATGTCCAGGTCAACCGCCAGTAGGTGCGAATGCCGATGAAATGATCCGCCACGATGCGGACCGTGTAGGGATTGAGCGCCGCGAGCAAAAAGAAGAACGCACCGGCAGACAAATAGCGCGCGCGGACCGGGTTGACGACGAACGCCCAGGCGGCGAGCAATGCCACCAGCAGCAGTCTCGTGCTCCACCCGCCCCAGGTGTTGTCAAGTATCTGCTGCAGGTTGGGCATGGGACTGGAGCTGACCAGAGCGTGGCCCCCGTGCGTGACCGAAGTCATCGCCCAAGCCGCGCCAACCAGATAGGCCGAAGCCAGGATTCCCAACACGAATCGCCGACTGCTTGCGGCATTCATCGACCAGCCGCCGGCCAGTCCCAATGCCGCCGCCGCGGGCGCCACGAACAATGCGCTGGCACTGATGCCGAGAGCCGCGATCTCTGCGACGAACAGCAAAAGCCAGTAACGCAGCCCACCGTGCCGGGCGAACAGCAGCGCCGAAGCGGCGACGACCGGAACCATGCCGGTGGCCAGGATCGCCTTGCCCTGGAACAGCCGCACGAACGCGAAATTGCCGTAGGCGCGGTGCATTTCACCGAGCGCCAATACGCAAACAAACAGAATCAGCAATACCGACGGCCAGCGCGCGGGAACGATGCGCCGCAACAGGTAAACCCATGCCAGTACGCAAAATGCAGCGAACGCCGACGGCAGGATCAGGTATGCAACCACCAGGTGATCGATGTCGGTGATCCGGGCCAGCGTGCCAACCAGAACGTCATAGTTGCTCAGCCGATAGAACTGCAGCAGGATTGGGATTCCCGGCAGCCGGTACAGCGTGTCGTGCACAAGCACCGGTTGTTGCGGGAATCGCAACAGGGTCGCCGAGATGCTTCGGTAAAAGGCATCATCCGCATCCGGGCGGCTTGCGACAAGGGTGACGCAAACCGCGGCGGCGGCAACCAGCAGAACAATCCACGCCGCGTGTTTTCCCGCGTCATGCTCCGATGCGGCATGCTCTGACGCGGCATATCGCCACGATCCGCCGCGCAGATTCCAGATCCACGCGCCACACGCTGCCAGCAATGCACCCCCCCAGAATACCGGGTAGGGCATGCCGGCCGAGAGCAATCCCACCCACAGGATCGCCAGCGCCAATACCGCAAAAGGCGCGGTCTGGATGCCGATGCCACGTGTGACCAGGCTTGCGGCCGGGCCGGGAACGGCTACGCCGCCCGGCGTAATAAGGTCGAATCGTTTTGCCGGTTCCGGCAGGCGGAACCACGCAAACGTCGCAGCCGCCGCGATCAGTGCCACCGCCGGCAACCAGTGCACCAATGTGTCGAAACTGGAATGCGTTGCCGTGATCAGGTGGACGTACATGGTCCAGATCGCGTACGGCAGCACGCATAGCGGTACGATTCGATCCAGAACGTCATTCAGTGCAAATCGCATGTCACCGTGGCCGCGCAAGGGGCCAGGGATGACTTCCGTTCGCCTCATTGACGTATGCCGAAATGCACGTCGTTGGGCGCCAGATTGGGGTTGTGGAAGGGGTCGCGGTCGTAGAAGCCCGGATGTTTCCCGAACATGACGGTCCGTTCCCTGCCCAACCGCGCCATGCGAGCTCGGTCGAGCGTGTCCTTGCCCCGACTCAAGGATTCATGGTGGATCAGCTCGACCCCTGGACAGACGACCTGGTACAGGCCGCGCTCGCCCAGACTGAGGCACAATGCAACGTCGTTGTAGTCCACGGCAAGGTCTTCGTCGAATCCGCCCACGGCATCGAACTTTTTCCTCTCGATCATGAGGCACGCCCCGGTCACCGCGATCCAGTCATGCTCGAGCATGTTGCGCGCGAAATAACCCGGCGCGCGCGCGTCGACCTTGGCGAAGGCGTGGCTGGGGCCATTGGTCAGGTTCAGAACGCCAGAGTGCTGCACGGTCAGTGAGCCGGGATACAGCAACTTCGCTCCCACCGCCCCCACATGCGGCAGTTGCGCGTAGCCGCCCATGTACTCCAGCCAGTCGCCCGACAGCACCTCGGTATCGTCGTTCAGGAACACGAGAAGTTGGCCGCGGCTGAGTTGCAAGCCGACATTGTTGATTTTCGAATAGTTGAACGGCACGTCATAGTCGAGGACGCGGACGTGTTCGCGTCTTCGCAATCCGGAAAGATAATCGAGCGTGGGTCCGTCCGTGGAGCCGTTGTTGATCACCACGATCTCGAAGTGACGGTACGTGCTGCGTTCGAAAATGCTGTCGATACAGGCCTTGAGCGCCACGCCCTGGTTCTTGCTCGGAATGATGATCGAGATCAGCGGCTGCCCCTGCATGTGATAGCGGGTACGGAAGTAACCCGGGAGTTCTGGCACCGGAACCAGTTCGCCGGGCCGATTGCGTCTGCGCAGTGCATCTTCCCGTGCCCTTTTGCCGGCATCGATCGCGTACGGCTTGGCCTGAAATCCCGATGCGCATGAATTCGGCGTGATCCGCCAGTGATAAAGCACCTTGGCAATGTGCGCGATGCGGCGTGCGCGTTCGCTCACCCGCAGTACGAAATCCCAGTCCTGGCTGCCGTCGTATTCACTGCGCAGGCCGCCCAATTCCAGGGCCAGCGAACGCCGCACGCATGACACGTGGCAGGTGAACATGGTGCTCATCATGGTGTCGGGCGACCAATCCGGCTTGAAGAACGGCTCCCTGAAGTTGCCGTCGGCATCGAGCATGTCCTCATCGCTGTACAGATAGTCCGGATCGTCGCGATCTATGCGTAGCGCCAACTCGTACAGGCAGTCCACGGTCAACTCGTCGTCATGGTCCAGAAACACGATGAAGTCGCCGGTTGCGCGGGCAATGCCTTCGTTGCTGGCTCCCGAAATGCCTTTGTTTTCGGCGAGCCCGACGACCGTGACCCTCGGGTCGGTGAGGCCATCGAGCACCTCACGGACGCCGGGCGAGGTGCTGTGATCGTCCACCAGGACCAGTTCCCAATGGGGGTACCATTGCGCTCCAACCGAAGCAATCGCCCGCCGCAACCATTCGGAATCAGTGTTGTAGACCGGCACGATGACGGAAAACAGGCAGTGCCGCGACAACGTGAGCAGGCCTTTCCCCACCGCCGCCGGGTCCGTTTTCGGCGGGGAATAGGTGTACCCGGCAGGCGCTGGCGGCGCCTGCTGTCCCGCTCCCGGACCGGCCGCTTTTTTCGCAACGATCTCGAAGGAGACGGACTTCGAAGTTGCGGACAGTGCCGACGGATGCCGCGCCGCAACGTGTTGCTCCCGGAAAAAACGCAACCGCGCCGGGGTACGCCACGGCGTCATGATCCACCACGCAGCCCTCATCACCCGTCGAAGCGCCAGGCGCACGTTCGCGGGCAGAAACAGCAACGTCGATCGCATGCCAACCAATACCCGCCACAGGGTACTGGCCTTGATTTCCACGAGCTCGTGCAGCGTGGTCTCGAGTTCGAGGGATCTTGCAGTCACACAAAACGTTTCCCGCTGCACCTGGGCCGCGCGTTCGCGGCTTGCAACCAGTTCGCCCTCCAGCAGCGCGCCATGCGTCTGCAACGCATCCACGCGCTGCTGCAACCGGGTTTCGCGTTCATGGCTTGCAACCAGCTCACCCTCCAGTTGCGCGTCGCGCGCCTCCAATGCATCCACGCGCCGGAGCAGGTCTGCCTGCGCCGACGGCCGTTCTTCCATCCGCGAAACGGATTTTCCAATGTGCGTGGCGAGGGCCTGGTGCAGACCGCCGCCCATCGAGGCCGTCGATCCGCCCGGAGCACCGTCCACCGGACGGCTTCGGCACTTCACCTCGATCGTCCATGATCCATCTTCGCCCTTGAGCAGATCACTCAGGTCGAATTCGACCCACGGATCACCGTCGTTCGATGTCAGCCAAATACCTTCTCCGCCATGTTGATCGAGAACACGCTGATTGATGCTGCGCACCCGCGCTGGCAGATTGGCCACGATCACATCATTGATTTTCAGCCAATCGATGTTGAACGCCCCGGCCTCGCAGGAAGGATCGAAGCGCACACTGGTGATATCCACTTCCGGCGCCAATTCGAAGCGAAAAATCTTTTCCCCCTGCCTTGCCCATCTGTGCTCCCGGACGCAAACGCGCTGTTCGGTAAACCCCTGCGTCGATGATCGGTAGTACAAGGCGGCGTGGTCCGCGGCCGAGATCTGCGGGCCCGGAACCGATCTTGCCGCCTCGGCGGCCTTTTCGATTGCATCCAGGGCGCTGTCCATCGCCTTTTCGACGCGCAATGCCTTGTTTTCATAGGCGCGCCTTTCTTCAAGCAGATTCTCCACCCTGTCCAGGAAGGGCGGCGCTACCAGCCGATAGCCGTCCACCAATCCTGAGATTTCTTTCCACCCCTGCGCCTCCGGATCGAACGCGCGGCAAAATCGGTAGAGGCGCTCCAGGATTTCGGGCATCGAACCGACGTCCTTCGAGAAAACATGATGGCGTTTGGTTCGATCCAGGAACGCATCCACTGCATGATGGGCATCCTCGATGGGCACCGGCCATTTCACGGACAACGCCCGGCCGACCTTGGCAAAAGCATCCCGCCAATCCGAAAGAACGCCGTCGTACGTAACCAGGCTGCGCGGCATGCCCCGGGTCGCGGTTTCCGCTTCCACGAAGTGTTCCAGCCAGTTCAAGTACGTCGTCTCGAAACGAAGGCCTTCCCTGATGTTCAAGGATCGAGCCACTTCCGCCGGATGGCGCACGACCAAAAGCGCAACCGCGTCCAATCCCGATTCGAGAAGCACCTCGCGCCACAACGGCACGAAGCGGCTCAGGCGAGGATCCTTGACTGCCCAAAGCGTGCTGCCATCGAAATCCGTGGATATCAGTTCGGCCAGCTTGTCACGGGCCTTGCGCGCGGCCGCCGAGAGAAGCCAGCCTTCCGGCAGGACACGTGCGTCATGCCACACCCTGTCCAAATCCTTGAGCAACTCCTCATGGATCGCCACCACATCGGCATGCTCCCAAAAGCCCGAACGATTGTCCTCCGCGGGTGGAAGCAGTTTGTTCCCGACCTCGGCGCCCAGCAGATTGAGGCAGCGGGTGACGGCGGATGTGCCACTGCGATGCATGCCCAACACGAGGATGACTTTGCGCGTTTCCGTGTTGCCAACGCAGCGTGCGATGTCTTTTCTTGACAATGCCATTGTCACGACACGCTCTCCACGCTCAAATGCGGAAGCACGTGGAAGTCCACGGTGCCGGTCGCCATGCGGTCGGAGTCATGCGTCACGCGGAACATCAGGACGTCGACGATCCGGTCCATGTACGTCTCGCCTTCCGGTTCGATCGCGGTCACGCCCGCGTTCATGAAATAAACCCCGGGAGCGAGCATGGCGCGGAAGCGGAAGCGAGCCTGCAGCCGTTGCGCGGCCGAAACGATCAGGCCACTCACATGGTTCGGCGCCGTGGTCGCGCCGCCCAATTCAAGACCGGTGATGGTCTTGATCATCATGCCAAGGCGCACCCCGACCGCGGTCGTCTGGAACAGAACATCGTACGTATAGATGTATTCGCGTCCCGGGGACAGGACGTTCACCTGCCGGCCCATGTCGGTTTCGATCCGGGGGGCGGTGATCAATGCCCCACGTGACTGGTAATGCACCGTGCTGCGCGGCGTCATGGCTTCGTCGAAATACGCCGACTCTTCCACTTCCCTTATCTCGACGCCATTCACCTGGGAGGGGATTTCGCCCCTCGATGCATCCGGCCGATCCTCTGGATCCATCACCGACGAACCTTTGCCGCCCTTGCTTGCGAGGGATTCCTGCTTGATGGCTTCCCGCACCGCAACCGTCTTGCCCGCCGGCGAATACAGGAGCTTGTGATAGCGCGGCACCACGAACCTGGGTGCACCGTCGGCGACCATTTCACCCTGGTCGAGCAGGATTGTTCGATTGCACAGTTCAATGACCGTGCCCGCTGCGTGGGACACGAACAGGACCGTTGCGCCTGCATCGCGGATCGCATCGATGCGCGCGAAGCATTTCCGCTGGAAAGCCTCGTCGCCCACCGAAAGCGCCTCGTCCACCACCAGCACATCGGGCGATACGTTGATCGCGACCGAAAAGGCCAGCCGCACGTACATGCCGCTGGAGTAGGTTTTGACCGGCCGGTCGACGAAATCGCCGATCTCGGCAAAATCGAGAATGGCGTCATAGCGGGCGTTCAATTCCTGCTCCGACAACCCGTACAGCAGGCCGCTGAGCCGGATGTTTTCCTTGCCGGTGAACTCCGGGTTGAAGCCCGCGCCCAATTCCAGTAGCGCAGCGACGCGACCGTTTACGGCGACTTTCCCGAGCGTGGGATTCAATGTTCCGCAGATCATCTGCAGCAGCGTCGACTTCCCCGACCCGTTGCGGCCCACGATGCCGACGGTCTCGCCTTTGCGCACGTCGAAACTGACGTCACGCAGCGCCCAGAATTCCTTGAACCAGGCCCGAGCGGGTCGCTGCATTGCCCGTTGCGCCCGCGGCAGGACCATTTGCTTCAGGCGGTCGACGGGCTGCGCATAGATCTCGTAGCGCTTGGACAGGCCTTCGACGCGAATGCTGAAATCTTCAGGCGACATCGGCGAAGCCCTTGCGCGTCCGTTCGAACCAGGCGAACGCAAGCCACGCAAAAACCCCCGACACCACGACGTAAACGCCAAGGTGGCTCCAGACGGGTGGCTTGCCCCAGATCAGGACGTTCTGCGACGCCTCCACGATGATCGTGAGTGGATTGAGATACAGCCACTCCCGGTACGGGGTTGGAATCCGGGTTACGGGGTAAAGGATCGGCGCCAGGAACATCAGCGCCGTGGTGGCGATGCCCACCGCCTGCTTCAGGTCACGCAGATACACACCCAGCGACGCCAGCAGCCAGGCGGCGCCGGCGACGAACGGCAGGAAACACATCACGACAACCGGGAAAAGGATTGCCGTCCAGGGAACGCTGCCCATGACGAGCGGCGAGATCGCCAACAGCACCAGCGTCGACACGAACAGATGGAACAGCGCCGAGCCGAGCGTGCTCCAGGTCAGCGTCTCCAGCGGAAATACCACCCGCTTGACGAAATTGGTGTTTTCGATGATGAGCGTGGTGGAGCGATTGGCACATTCCGAAAAAAAAGTGTTGATGTTCAGCCCCGCGAACAACACCACGGCGTACTGGAACTGACTGGCCGTTTGCACATTCCAGCGTGACTTGAAGATCACCCCGAACACGAATGTGTAGATGACCAGCATCAGCAATGGATTGAAGAACGACCACAACAGGCCGGCGAACGAACCACGGTAACGGCCTGCCACGTCACGCCGGGCCATCTGCACCACCAGCGCAAAATGGCGGGTCAGCGCGAGATAGGGCGAAATCGGGTCCGTCAGCCGATAGGCGGATGTCGTCATGGCAGTTGTGTGCTCCGTGCCACGCGGCTTTGGTTGCGAACGGGTCTTGGGGGGCGGGAAATGGATCGACTCGTGTGTGCCTGTCCGTGTGGCTTTGGTTGCAACGGTGGCGAATTGTGTCTGCCCCCGCCAGTCGTACCAGTCGGTAGGGGGTAAGGCCCATTCATCGAGAGAAGGCAGCCCTGCACACGATCTCGGCTGGAGGCGTTCATCTCAGTTACTTTGCCCCCACCGCAACCGTGAGGCTTTGCAGAAAATGAAAATCCCGGCGACGGAGCGCATGGCGTTCGTCGTCGGGATCGCACAGCCGCGTCAATTCCGCGAAATCCTCGGCGCCCATGTACTTCCGCAGGCGCTCGCCCCATGTGCCGCGGAAGATGCACTCCAGCAGGTAGCGCTCGTCCGCTTCGGCGAGTGGATGGGTCCGTTCGATCATCCGGGTGTGGACGCTCACGTCGCGCAAGCCCGCCCGCTGGAGCCAACCGACGAGCGAACGCACCGCGGTGAATTCGCGTTCGCTGCGCCCGTACCGCTCCAGGTAATACGTGCGCACCGCTTCGTTCACGCGCGCTTCGAGGCGGGCGTCCCAGGCGAAGTACATGTCGGGCACCAGCGAGCTCTGTGCCACCGCGATGCGTCCACCCGAACGCAACAGCCTTGACAGTGTTCGCACGCCGGCGACGGCGTCGTGCAGGTGGTTGAGGGCATTGACGACCCACACCAGGTCGAATGTGCCGTCCGCGAACGGCGGTTCCAGCATGTCGCCTTGCAGGATCAGCGTGCGTGCCGGCGCGGTGTCACGGGCTGCGCCGGTGTGCGCGGCTGACAGATCCATGCCGACCACGATTCCGCTGCCATGCAATGATTCGCGCCACCAGCCGACCGCCTCGCCCGTGCCGCAGCCGGCATCGAGCACACGTGAACCGGCCGGTAGGGACAGCGCGTCGATCGTCTCGCGCAATTCCGGCTGCGCAAATGCGTTGAACAATCTCAGCTTCTTTGCGTAATCGCGTTGCGGAGTGTCGCCGAGCAGGCCGGTCGCGGTCATTCGCGATCGCACCACGCATTGCATCTCAGGAAGCCGCCGTGGCCAGGCGCAGGTAAAGCGCCTCGAACGTCCGCGCCGTGTGATCGACGTCTTCCGACAACGCCCTGCATTGCGCCGCACGCGCAACACGAAGCCTGAGATCCTCGTCGGCAAGCAGCGTCTGGATGGCATCCGCCAGCCGCTCCGGATTGGCGACGGGTACCGCGAGCGCTGCCGAGGGCGCCCATTCGATGATGTGCCCCACCGCCGTGCCGACCGTGGGCACGCCTGCCACCGCTGCCTCGAGCAGAACGAACGGACCCGCCTCGTGTCGCGAGGACATCACCAGAAGGTCGGCGGATTCCACGATCGGACGCAGCTCGCGTTGCGTCCTGAAGCCGAGAAACCGTACACGCTGGTCCAGCCCCAGGATGCGGACGAGTTCCAGCATTTCGCCCTGCAACGTATCGACGCCGACAACGTCCATCCTGAAGTCCACACCGGCTTCCGCCAGCCGCGCCAACGCATGCAACAGGGTCGGTTGATCCTTGACGCGATTGAGGCTGGCGACATGGATCAGCCTGGCCTGGCCGCCATTTCGTCGGCGCGGTGTCCGTGGCGGCCACTTGCGCAAGTCAACGCCTAACGGGACGCGGGCGGCTTCCACACCCAGCGCCTTCAGAAGGTTGATGATCGGCTGGCTGGTTGCGGAGACGACATCCGCGCCGCGCAGGCTGATCCGTTCGCACAACCGTCCCTTCCAGGTTCGTCGTCCGCCGAAATCGATCTCGGGCATTGCGAGGACTTCTCCGCCGGTAACGTGCACCATGCTGGGCAGTCGCAACAGCTTGGCAGCAACCACCGCGATCAGGCCGCACGGGCCGGAGAAAATGGCGTGCACCACATCGAAAGACGCGCGGCGATGTTCGGCGCGGATTGCGGCGATGCTGCGCAGATGGGTATGGCCCTCGCCGATGTTGTGGATGGTGGCGCCCGCCAGCTGCCAGCATCCTCCCGCCGTCAGTTCCTGACGCAACGCGAAGACGTGGACTTCATGCGCACGCGACAGGCGTTCGATCAGACCCAGCAGCGCCGGGATGACCCGGATTTCGCCGCTGCGGTCCACGCCGCCCGGCACCACCAGTGCAAGCTTCACGTCGCCCTCCTGCACCGGCCATCGAGCATCCGCGAATAGGCATTCGCCCACAAACGCCCCACGGCCTCGAACGAAAGCGTGGCGTCGAAATGTGCGCGCACGCGTTCCGGCGATGCATGGTCGGCCGTCGCAGCAAGCAATGCGTCGGCCAGGCGCACCGCGTCGCCGCACGGCCACAAATGACCGACGCGACCGTTGCCGCTCAGCGCGCGGAACGCCGGGATGTCCGTCAACACCGGCGTGACGCCGCAGGCGATCGCCTCGATCGCGGAGTAACCGCTGCCCTCGGCGCGGCTGCCCGAGACGAACAGGTCGGTGGCACGCAACAATGATTCGATGCGCGCGTGCGGTACCTTGCCGAGCAGGTGCACGCGCCCGGCCAACCGTCGATCACGGTCGATGCGCGCACGCACCTCGTCAAGCATTGGCGCCGCGCCGAAAACGCACCACAGCCGCAGATCCGGCAGACGCGCCGCGGCCAACGCGACGCCGTCCAGCACCGTCATGGGGTCCTTGCCGCGGGTCAGGCGTCCGACCCACAACACGCAGGGATCGCCGTACAGGTCGGTTTCGGTACGCGCGCGCGCGCGATCGCCCGGCTCGAAACGGCTGCTGGATTCGGGAATCGCGAACAGCCGCGTCGACGGACCGAACACGCCCGCAGCCACGAATGGGCGCGCCTGTTCGAGTGACGTGAAGGCCACGCCCGACGCTGTCGCGAAGCGACGACGATGGCGCGCCCGCCGCCACCAGCGCGGCGGCCGGTCGGCGTGGTCCTGGAAAAGAATCGGCATCGTCCGCGACAGATGTCCGGCAACCGCGAACGCGTCTTCGACGAAGCAGAGACCGTGTGCGTGCAATAAATCCGCCCCAATGCCGGCCAGTGCGTCCGCGAAACGGCGGCCGCGGCTTCGCGTTGTGCGTGCCTCGCGTACATCGACGAAATGGTAATCGACGCCATTGCGCGTCAGGCGTTCCGCATGGGATGCCGCCTGCAGTACCGATACCGAAACACCGGAACCCGCCACCAGTTCCGCGATGTCCGCCAGCGACGGCCAGCGCTCGAGCAATGCCTCGATGCCGAGGCCTGCGGGCGCGGGCGGGAAGTTGAGTTGCGCGACGTGCACGGCCGCCATCGCTACGCTCCCGTGATCTGCGGCTTGCGCAGCTGCACGAAGCGGTTGGCGATGTTGAGTTCCCACGGATGGCTGTAGCGCCGATGGCGATAACGCCACGCTGCCATCGCGCTCATGCCGCGCTTGGCCCAGTGCGGAGCACGCTGATCCTGCACGGTGGGGAACCGGCAACGCAGTACGGTGACGAAGTCGTAGATGCGCCGACGCAGTTTGTCGGTCAGCCACGGCGCGTCGGCATGGCAGGCATAGTCGACCCAGCGGCGCTCGGTCCATTCGTCCGGCGTCGCGGGGAACACCACCGGCTCGCCGTGCAGGTCGAGCAGGGGCATCGATTTGCGTTTGCCGCGATCCTTCTCGTGCTTGGCGCTTTCGGGCAGCGGCGTATAGATGTACGTGATGATTTCCGACGCCGGGTTGATGCGCTTCAGTTCGCGGATGAACTCGAACGTCTGCTCGGTTTCCTGCTCGGTATTCACCGGCGGCGCCAGCATGAAGGAGAACTCGGGAATCACGCCGTGGCGCGCGCACAGCTCGGCCACCGCCAGTGTCTGGTCGGGCCGCGTGCCCTTGCGGATTTCCTTCAGCATCGCGCCGCTGGGCGATTCGGCGCCGATGTAGGCCATCCGCAACCGGCTTTTGCGCACCAGCTTCCAGGTGCTCTCGGAAAGCTTGAGCAGCGCATCGGCGCGCGCGAAACACCACCACGGCATCTCGAATTTGGCCATGACTTCGAGCATCGGAATCATGTCCTGCTCGCGGTCGAAGAAGTTGTGGTCGTAGAAAAGAATGGAGTCGGCGCCGAGTTCGTACTTGAGATGATTCAGCTCGCGCTCCAGCCGCGCGGTCGGCGGCAACGATGTCGCGCCGCCGAACATCGCGGCCACGCCGCAGAAGGTGCAGCGGAAGCGGCAGCCGATCGACGCCTGATGCACCGCCGTGCGACGCCCGAGAAACGTGCTGCCCAGATATTTTTCGAGGTCGCCCAGCTTCCCGTATGGCAGCAGCATGGGCGCGACGTCGCCGTGATGGAATTTCCGATTGGGGTTGTGCACGATCCCGCCATCGCGGTGCCAGGACAGCCCTCCGATCCTGGCCAGCGCCTCGTCGCCACCGCCACGACCCAGCGCCGACATCAACTCGACCAGACTTTCCTCGCCCTGCCCGCGTATCACGTAATCCACGTACGACGCGGCCAGTGTGGTGTCGGTATAGAGCGTGGGGAAGTAGCCACCCCAGATGATCGGCATCGACGGATGATGCTCGCGGATCGCCTTGGACACGGCTATCGCCGGCGCCACCTGTGGGCCGCCCATGATGCCGATGCCGATGGCGTCGTAATGCTGTTTCCCGGCGGCTGCCAGGGTTGCGCCCACCAGGTCCCGATCGATATTGCCGTCCACGATGTGGCTGGTGCCAAAACGATCCAGCGCCGCGGACAGGTTCAGCAGCGACAGCGGAAAGCGCGGACGCGTGGTGACGGTCGGATTGATCAGAAGCGTGTTGGGTGGGCGGGCCATGGCAGATCGGACCGAATCAAAGCGGGCGCCGCAACTGGAACACGATTGCGACCGGAACCTCGAGCGCACGAGGGTCGAAATGGGCGCCGATCGGGATTTCGGCGGGGTCGAGCATGGGCTCCGTCACCCGGACGATTTGCAGCTGCAGTGCCGCGCAGGCCGCGTGCCAATGGCTGTAGAGGTGCGGCGTGTGCCGCACCGCGTAATGTTGGCCGCCGGCCTTGAAGTCGCGCTGCCAGCCGAGTGCATGCCCGATCGGATGCACGTCGCTGCACAACAGCATGCCGCCCGGCCGCGTCACCCGCTTGAGTTCCGCAAGCGCCGGTTGCAGTTGCTCGAGGTGACCGAGCGCCAGACCGCAGATCGTCAGGTCCGCCCATGCGCCCGGCACCGGCAACGTCGCCAGGTTTCCCTGCACCAGTTCGATTTCGGCCCCGTGCCGGAACGCACGCAGTTCGGCGCCGGCGCGTTCCAGCATGTCGGGGGAAATATCCACGCCGGTCACACGTGCCGCACCGCGTTGCAATGCATGCAGCATGTAGCGCCCGCTTCCGCAACCGGCATCGAGTACCGAGTGCGTCTTCAGGTCGGGGGGCATCAGCGCAAGCATCGCACGCTCTTCGGCCTGCATCACCGGATTGTGCGCATGCGGTGGGTAATCGCGCGCCCAACGGGCATACGCTTCGACGGGTTCGAGAATCTCGGGGCGCGACATCAGCAACACCCCGCGGCCAATGCGACATCGCGTACCGGTTTGTCGCGGTCGTTGACGAGTTCGAGCCCGGGCTCGAGGGCAATCACCGCGGGATCGGCCAACCTCCCGTCGAGCAATTTCGGCTTGCCGTCCAGCAGGACAGGTACCGTTTCGACACCGGCCGCCTCGAACCATCCGGCGAAGTCGGGATCGGCGATGCACGGCACGCCATCGCGCACCACGGCACGGATCCGGCTGCGTTCGATGCCGACGACGCTGCGCGCTGCATCGCCGCCGCAATCGGCGACGACCAGCATGTCCGCGTGTGCATCTGGCTGGAGATGACCACGTTGCGGCAGCCTCAGGATGCGCGCCGCGTCGACGGTGGCCAGCGCCAGCGCCTCGCGCGCATCGAGTCCATCCGCGCGCACGATGGCGTGCAATTCGTCGAGCAGGTCGCGCGCGCCGCTGAGTCTGGAATCGCTACCCAGCGTCAGCCGTCCCGCGGCCAGCAGACGGTCGGGATCGAGCGTTCGTCCGAGCAGGTTGCGGTTGCTGGTCGGGCACCAGACCACCGCGGCACCGCTTTCGATCACGCGCTCGATGTCGCGTTCGCGCAAGCCAACCCCGTGCACCAGCACGCTGTTCGCGGCGAGACACCCCATCGCGTCCAGCCGCGACAGTTCCGCCCGCGCGGTCGCATCGGTGCCTTCGGCCAGATGGATCATCCAGGGACGATCGGCCGGCGTGGCCTCGAAACTTTGCTTCACCGGCGGCCCGTAGGTGGGCCAGTTCAGCGCATAGGCCCAGCCGTAATCACGCAACAACGCGACCGGGAAATCCGCTGCGTCGAGCGCCCGGTACCATGGATCGTGGTGCACCACGCAGGTCGTGCCCGCAAGCAGGTTCTTCAGCGCACCATGCTTCAGGCGCGACGCTTTCGGAACGGCGAGCGCGGCGACGACCGCAGGCTTTCGGAAATGCGACTGGAATGCCTCGATCCATGCGTAGCTGTTCGGAAAAGGTGCGCTTGTCGACAACGGCGGTACCGCGTTGAGGTGCAAATGTTCGTGCGCGTTGATCAGGCCCGGCGCGATCACGTGGTCGCGCAGGTCGATTCGATGTGCCAGTTCGGGCGGCGAAGCGCAGATCCTGCCGCCTGCGATCGCCAGGGGTGCGCGCGACGTGCCGTCGGCGATGATCATCCGGGCACCGTGCAGGCTGATGCCGGCGGCCGTCATAACCGCGACCGTGCGCTCATCACGATCAGGAAGTGATCGCCCATGCCGCGCAGCAGCGGCATGCTGCCCAGGCGATCGTCGAGCCGGCCCAACGCATCGCACCAGCGATGATGGCGACGGTAATAATCCACCAGATATGGCGGCGGCATGAACAGGCCCAGCGCGCTGTAGCCGCACAGCGAAAAATGCTCTGCGAAGGCCCGGTAGAACTCGCGCGGCAGGTAATAACGCGTCCAGATCGTGTGACCGTTCATCCCGACCGGCGTCATGCCGCGTGCCGCCCGTACCCACGCGCGCCTGAAGCGGCCGCGCAACATGTAATGGCCGACTTCCCACGGACAGATCCGGCCCATCACCGAACACACCAGCTTGCCCCCGGGCCGCAGCAGGCGCGCGCACTCGGCCGCCACCGCGGCGAGATCGGGTGCGCAGTTAAGCGGGCCGAAATTCGAATAGATGCCGTCGAACGCGCCTTCGACCCGGTCGAGTTGATGGATCCCGACGTGCCGCGCCTCGATCCGCCCCCCTGTCGTGCCGGGCGCCCGCGCCCGCGTGCGCTCGACCATCTGCGACGACCAGTCGGTGGCGAGCACGTGATAACCATGCCGCGCGAATTCGGCCGCGTCGATGCCGGTGCCGCAGCCGAGATCCAGCAGCCGCGAACCCGGCGGAAGCTCGAAACGCACGGCGCTCCACATCGCCCGCCGCATGCGCTGGATCAGCACGTTGTTGCCGCGCGGGCCATCGTAATCGGCCGCCACGCTATCGAAGGCGCAGCGGGTTTCGAGCAACTGGGTTTCGATCGCGGGTTTGATGTGCAAGGGTCGGTGGGTGCGATTGGATGGCCGGCGCCGGATTCGGGCTTGCGACATGGATTGCTCGCTTGATTTCATTCCTGTCCCCGGGACCGGGCCGACATGTTTTCCGCCGCCGATCGCGTGCAAGTGAGTGCCGGCGATGGTGGCTTTGGTTGAATGCATGGCGGCTTTCCGCGGTGGGGCTGGTTCACGCTGTGCCAGGTGGCCGCGCCCCGGAGCAAGTCCGGGCGGGGGTGGCCATTTGCCTGCGGCACAAGGAAAAGCGGGAAGGATGTATGTCGATACATCGACGAGTGATGACGCCTTGTCCGGCAACCGCTGCGGAAGCAACGCGGTTCACTTGGCATGGTGTCAACACGCCCGGGAAACGGGTAGCGGCGGCTGCGGCAATCAAACCGCGCAGCGACGCGAGTCGATCTGCCGCAACCTTCCCCGAAGCGTGCGGCACCCACCCATGTATCGGCCATCGCAGCCTGCGCTTCGACGCCCCATGAACGCGGGGACCTCGGGTGCTGTGCAATCACAAGGCATCGCGGCAACGTGCCAGGGAACGAGAACGTGGGAAATCCTTGCGAGGTTGCGATTGCTGTCCCCGATGTCGCGAACGAACGATTGTGGAGATACGACGACACGAGCGAGGGGGTAATCATTCGACGCCTTGCGCAGGTGGATCGAACCCCCGGGATTCGGATATGCCATCGAAATCAGTCATGACTTCCCGACCCAGGCGGTTCGTGCGGGTCATGGGCTTGCTGTCCGTGCTCATCCTGCCTGCCTTGACAGGTTCATTCCTGGCCGTGCAACGCGCCGATGCACAGGTCGTGCACCCCGCTGCTTCCACGAGCACACTGACCGAACAGGATTTCCACCACACCCTGGCTGCCACCGACGCGACCGCGATGGCGGACGCCAACGGTGGTCCGCAGGCGCACGCGTTGCCTGCCAGTGCACTGAGCACCCAGGACTTCAGGCAGATGTTGCCGCGCACCGACATGCGCAGCGATGCGGGTGCAAACACCCCTCCGCATGCGCAATCGCCACCCGCCCGCGCGCTGACCACGAAAGACTTCAAGCAGATGTTGCCGCGTACCGACATGCGCAGCGGTGCGGATGTGAAAGTCCATCCGCACGCGCATGCTTTTCTGTCGAATGAGCCGGCGACGTCCTTCGACTCGGCGTCCATTCCGGACAACCCGATGGCGCCCGATGCGGTCGCGGTCGGCGCCAGGACATGTGTTGCCTGCCACGCGCTGGAGAATATGCAGGCTTCGCACTCGCTGCATGTGCAGGCGTTCCGCGCCGGGGCCGTGGGAACCGGCGCGGCGGCGGCGTGTGAATCCTGCCATGGTCCGGGTTCTGCGCACGCGAAGGATCCGACCAGGCCGGGACTGATCATCGCCTTCACCCGTGACGCCAAAACGCCCATCGACACCCAGACCAGGGTATGCCTTGCGTGTCACAAGGGCGGCGCGCGGCAGGACTGGATCGGTTCGGTGCACCAGCAACGCGGGCTGTCGTGCACGGACTGCCACAACCCGATGGCGCGTCTGTCGCCGGAAGGCGTGTTGGCCAATTCGTCGATCAATCAGGTTTGCTCCACGTGTCACCGGGACGTTCGTGACAAGTTCAACCGCCGCTCGCACATGCCATTGCCGGAAGGGCAGATTTCCTGCGTCGATTGCCACAACCCGCACGGCACGCTCACCGCCGATCTGATCAAGACCGATACCGTCAACGAAACCTGCTACAGCTGCCACGCCGAGAAACGCGGGCCGTTCCTGTTCGAGCACGCGCCGGTGCGCAAGAACTGCCTCGACTGTCATGACCCGCATGGCTCCAATCAGGAGGCATTGCTGGTGCTGCCGGTGCCGATGCTGTGCCAGCAATGCCACACCATGACGGGGCACCCCAATGATCTGCTGACGAAGGCCGGGCTCGCGAACGGACAGGCGCCCGACGAGCGGCTGATCGGGCGCTCGTGTCTGAGTTGCCACTCCAATATCCACGGCTCCAACAATCCGTCGGGTTCCAGATTCCACGAATAACACCGCAACAGGAGCGGGAGAGAATGATGCACAAGCCGCTGCTTGCGCTTCTGGCCGTCGCCATCGCCGCGTCTCTTGCCGTTGCGCCAGCCCATGCAGATTCCAGCGACAGCGCGCGCGTGGGCGACCTCCAGTACGGCAACGCGCTCGACCCGACCGGTTGGGCGCCGCTGCTGTGGCCGGATCCGCGGGGATTTTCCTGGCTGCACGCGGGGATGATGCGCACGCCCAGCGGCGTGCTGTACCCCTATCCGCCCGAACGCGATGCAGGCTCCCCTCTCTACAAGAACAGCGATTGGGTGTACCGGGGCTTCCTGCAGCTGGGTTATCTCCATCTGGGCGGTGATTCCAATGCCGAGTTCTTCCGTCAATACAGCGGTTGGAAGAACGGCTTTGCGCTCGGACTGCTGGCGTTCCACGCTGACAATCCGAAGACCGGGCAATACGTGGAAGCACGCGGCAGCCGCTTGAGTGGCGACGACCAGTATTACCGGCTGCGCGCCGGACGCTACGGCAGCTACAAGGTGGAAGCGTTCTGGCGCGACATTCCGCATACGGTCGCGACCGATGCCTATCCGCTGTGGAACGGCATCGGCAGCACCAACCTCACGGTTCCTGCGCCGCTGGTGCCCGGCGCCAGTACATCGGCCGAGGTGGCAGCCGTCGAGAGGACCCGGCCGCGCCAGACGATCGGGCTCACCCGCCGGCGTGCCGGACTCAGCGTCGAAGGCAAGCTCTACGGCAACTGGATCGGCTACGCGTCGGTGACCAATGAAAAGCGTGACGGCACCCGTTTGTGGGGTGGCCCGATGTACCTGAACTACATCCTCCACGACAACGGCGGGGTCCTGGAGACGGTACGCCCGATCGACTTCAACACCACCGACATCCATCTGGGATTGCGCAACACCGGCAAAGTCTGGCAGTTCCAGCTGAACTACACCGGCTCGTTCTTCCGCGACCACAAGGACCAGTTGGACTATCAGAGTCCCTTTGCGCTGCGCAACGTGGTCGGCGTGCCGCAGGTGGCAAACATCTACCAGGGCCAGTTTGCGCTGGAACCCGACAACGACTACCACAACCTGCGGGCGGAACTTTCGCGAAGCCTGAAATGGAATGGACAACTTTCATTGGCGGCCGCATGGGGCACGATGCGCCAGAACGACCCGCTGATGCCGCCGGTCGCGTGCACCGGCACCGGCGGCATCTTCATTTCGCCGGCGGCCGACTACACCTTCAACTGCGCGGACTGGAACACCACCGCGGCACTTTCGCAAACCACCGCCGATGCGCGCATCGACACCGGCCTGCTGGATGCGAAGATCACGCTGCACCCTTCACCGAAGCTCGGATTCCACGCGGGCCTGCGCTGGTATCGCGAGGACAACAAGACCAACTATCTCGCGTTCAACCCCCTCACCGGGCAGTACGGCTACATTGCCGAAAATGGCTCGCAGGGCAGCATCATCCCCGGGTTGACCGGCATCTTCGATCCGCGCAATCCGCTGTACTGGTCGTACGTGACCCAGGTGCGCTCGATTCCGTTCGGCTACACCGACAGCATCTTCGACACCGGCATCGATTGGCGGGTCGGCGACGACAACACCCTTGATCTCACCTACAGTTTCGATCGCAACCAGCCGAAGCACCGCGAACGCACGCTGGTGAACGAGCAGCGCATCAAGCTGTCCTGGGTGGATCGTGCATTGGGCAAAGGCACGCTGCGTTTCAGCTACGAATTCGCACACCGCGACGGCGGACCCTACAACTACGACCCCTACGCAGCGTTTTATTCCACCGCGCTGGCGGGTTTCGTGACGCCGCCGTTCGGCAATGTCGCGTTCACCACCGATGCGATGCGCAAGTACGACCTGAGCGACCGTATCGAGCACAAGTTGCGCGCCACCCTGATCTATCCGATCGGTGATACGGCCACCGTTTCGGGGGTGGTGTACGGCACGCGCGACGACTATGGCGCCGCGCTGGGCCGACAGGCCACGCGCAATTACGGATTCAGCCTGTCCTGGGACTGGCAGCCTTCGCCCATGACCAGCATCAGCGCCAATATCGGACGCGCCGATTCACGCCTGAAGCTCTCCAACGTCGGCGATGACGAAGACGTCACGGGCGAAGCAGGCCGGGATGATCCCTCGCTGGGTGGCCCGCTGTATCCACTCGCCAACCAGTGGCAGGACGTCGACCGTGAGCGTGATTACAACGCCGGGCTCACGCTCCATCAGAATTTCGGACGGGTGCGCGCGGACCTGAGTTACACCTACACCTACGCGCTCGGTGAAATCAGCTACGTGTACGCGTCGCCCGGCGCGTTGCCGATCACGCAACTGCCGTTCGTGGGCAGTGTGGGCAATGCTTTTCCGGACAACCACTACCACATCAACACGCTGCAGTTGGGATTCACGATCGCCTTCAGCCGCAGGCTGGGCATGCGACTGTTCGACATCTTCGAAACCGGCAGCTTCGCGGACTGGCATTACGCCGGTTTGCAGGACGGGCTCGTGATCGACCACAGGGTGTACACCGATCTCGGCCCGCAACCGCATTACAACGCCAATTTGATCGGCGTGATGCTCAACGTGAAACTGTAGGGGCGACCGTGATCCTCGCCAATCGCATCGTGATCGTTTCCGCGACTGTCTTCGCCACGTTGGCCGTTGCCGTGGCAATGGCGGCGAAACCACCCTTCGACGATGTGCGCAGGCAATCCCCCGTGCACGGCGACGCGGCGGCCGGCGCTGCCAAGGCTGCGACGTGCGCGGCCTGCCATGGCGCCAAGGGCATCGCGGCTACCCCGACGTTCCCCAACCTTGCCGGACAATCGGCAACCTACCTCTATGTGCAACTGCGTGCATTCAAGGACGGTTCGCGCGACAACGCGGTGATGAAACCGTTGGTGACGGCACTGACGGATCGCGACATGCGCGATCTCGCGGCCCACTTCGCGTCACTTCCCGGTAAACCCGGGCAGGCCGCCGCAGTGCAAACTTCCCGCGGGCACACGCTCTATCACCACGGCGACCCTGCGGGCGGTGTGCCGCCTTGCCAAGGTTGCCACGGTGTCGATGGTCGCGGTCCCCGGCCCGATCTCGCCAGTACCGCGCCGCAGCCGGCATGGTCGACGTTCCCGGGGCTTGCGGGCCAGAACGCGCCTTACGTGCTGGCGCAGTTGCAGGCGTTTCACGATGGCGCCCGCGTCGGCACCAGCAATGACAAGGTCATGCAGGGTGTCGCACACAACCTCAGCAAGGCCGATATGCAAGCACTCGCCGATTACGTATCATCCTTGGATGCGAGGAAGTTGTGAAGCGCCACCTGCCATTCGTGCGAGCCGGAGTTTGTCGTATCCGGCTCCATCGTATTCCGGCGACAGGACTCGCCGTCACCGGGGTTCGTTGCGCCTGCATGCAGGTCATGCCTTGCTGCTTGCGATGCTTGCCGCGACATCGCTGCAGGTCAAGGCAGGCGACCTGACCGGCAAGGTTGCGCTCGGTTCGCAACTGATGGATCGTGGCATCGCCATCACTTCCCCCACGCCCGTACTGCAAGGCGCCCTTTCCTGGAATACGCCCGGTGGCTGGTCGCTGGGCGTATCGGCCGGCGCAAAAGTGGACTCGCCGGGAGGCCTGGCAGAGAGTCTCGCACGCGCTTCGCATTACTGGACACTTTCCGGCGATTGGCAGATGCAAGCCAGTCTGCTTTATTACCACTATTCGGGGATCAGGCATTTCAGCGCCTACGAGGGCGATATCGGCTGGATTTACCGCGATATCCTGACGTTCGGCGTCTCGGGCATCCGAGCCCTGGGGGTGGACGAGGACAGGTTTCGGCCCGCCGTCGATATCGACCTGCGCTGGCCGCTGGCACACGGATTTTCCCTCTCGGCGGGCGTCGGGCTGACCCGGTACGCAATCCCGTACTATGAGAACCGCGCCGGCCATGACTATTCGGCGTTCTACTATGTCTACGGAAGCGCCGGCGTGTCGTGGAGTCGCGGACCCTGGCAGGTCGGGATCGACCGCATGATGCTTGGCCATGGCGCGCGCGAACGGCTGGGCAAACTCGCGACTTCGTCCTGGATGGCCACGATAACCCGCTCTTTTTAGGGCCTGTCAACGCTGCGGAAGCAACGCGGTTCACTTGGCAGAGCGTTGACAGGCCCTGGCCGGACAGGGCGTTTCGGGCATCCTGAAAACACAACCTTTACACCCTCGAGAGGCACTACCGGCAGAGTGGTTGCCCCTTTATGAATGAAACCCGGATCGACGTGGACACCTCGGACCGTGCGTTGCTCCAGCGCATAGCGGCTGGCGATCGCGCGGCGCTCGCGGTGCTGTACCGCAGCTATCACCCGAATCTGTGCCGATTCCTGTCCAGGTTGACCCGGCGCGCCGACATCATCGACGAGGTCATCAACGACTGCTTCTGGGTCGTCTGGCGGAAATCGGCGAGCTTTCGCGGTGACTCGCGCGTTTCCACATGGATCATGGGCATAGCCTACCGCTGCGGACTGAAGGCATTGAGGCAGCATGACAATGGGCCCGTGGATGATTACTCGCTGGTCGAGGAGTCCGCGCCTGCCGATGATCCGGATGAGGACAGGGAGCTGCGGGACTGGCTGACCAAGGGCCTGGCTCACTTGTCCAGCGATCAGCGGGTGGTGGTCGAACTGGTCTACGGCGTCGGACACAGCCTGGACGAGGTTGCCACCATCATGCATTGCCCGTTGGGGACCGTGAAAGCACGCCTGTTCCACGCGAGGCTGAAGCTGCGCAACGTGCTTCCGGATCTGGCCAGTACCCCGCCACTGCGAATGGAGACTGCGCCATGAGTGCAATGGGTTCCGGCGACTGCGCGCGCGCGTGGGAAACCATGCCCTGGGTGCTGCAAGGCAATGGCACGCAAGAGCAGAGCGAATGGCTGAGGTGCCATGTGGCGCACTGCGAGTCGTGCAGCGCGGAATTCGCCCAGCAAAGCCGGTTGCGACTTGCTTTGTCGCTGCCATCTGACGTCCACGTCGATGCGAATGCCGGTCTCGAGCGTCTGCTGCGCCGTGTTGATACGGAAGAATTACAGGAACAGCCTGTCCGTGCGCGTCCGAGGAACTGGCTGGCCATGGCCGTGGCTGCCGTACTGTTGTTCCAGGTGGTTGGCATCGGTGCGTTGGGCGTGAAATGGTGGCTCGGTGACAATCCCCAATATCGCACCCTGAGTCGGACCGCCGCGCCGGCGCCGACGGGCGCGATTCGCGTGGTGCCCGCCGCGACCATGCAACTGGGCGACTGGGATCGTTTGCTGGATTCGCTGCAACTGAAAGTGGTCGGTGGCCCCAATGACGTGGGCGCCTATACGGTCGCGCCTACGCATCCGGGAGCGAATACGGCACAAATCGTGAAACAGCTGCGCAACGTGCACGGTATCCGCCTGGCGGAGCCGGTCGACGACAGGCCATGAAAACGGGCGTTCTGCTGGTTGCTGCTGCAGCGATGCTGTGGTGCTCGTGCGCGTGGTCGCAGCTTCCGGCTGGAAACAACCGGAGCGTCGGTGCACCTGGCGAAGGCGCCGCTTCGATGAACGCCCAACGCGACATCGTCCTGGCGGTTGCCAACCCCATCGAACCCCCTCCGATGCACGCGGGCTCCAGTTTGCTGGGATATGGCCTGGCGGGACACTACGGCGCCGGTCAAAGCGCCGCATTGCTGCTCGGTACATTGAAGCGGCGTTACGGGTGGCGTGAAATCAAGGGTTGGCCCATCAAGAGCCTGAATCTGTATTGCATCGTATTGCAACCGCCCGCCGGTACCACACGCGAGCACATGCTCGAGCTGCTTGCCAGGGACGATCGGGTGAAACTCGCGGAGCCCCTGCGGAATTTCTCGACGTATTCTTCCGACGGCAAGCCGCTCGGGCAGCGCTACAACGATCCCTATGTCGATCTGCAACGCGGTTTCGTTCAAACCGACGCCGCCACGGCACAGGATTTCACGAGGGGTGCGGGCGCCGAGGTCGCGATCGTGGACACGGGGGTCGACACGAAACACCCTGATCTGCGGGGCCGGATCCGTGGCACCTACAACGAAGTCGACGACGATCCTTCTGCATTCGACAGTGATCATCATGGCACCGAGGTCGCGGGCATCATTGCCGCGAATGCCGACAATCACCTTGGCATCGTGGGCATGGCCCCCGAAGCGACGCTCAGCGTCTACAAGGCCTGCTGGTATCCCGCGGATCACGATGCCGGCGCGAACTGCAATACGTTCACGCTCGCCAAGGCGCTGGCCGCGGTGATGAACAATACCCGCGCGCGGATCGTCAACCTGAGCCTGGGCGGACCGGCGGATTCGCTGCTCCATCATCTGCTCGGACAACTTGTCGACCAGGGACGCATCGTGATTGCCGCGATGCCGCCGGACGGCAGTCTCGGTGGGTTCCCCGACGACGTGCCCGGAGTCATCGTGGTGCATTCGAGCGGGGCGTCGACCTCGATGCCTGGCGTCTTGAGCGCGCCAGGGAACGACATTCTGACGACCCAGCCGGACGGGGGTTACGACTTCAGCTCGGGGTCATCCATGGCTGCCGCCCACGTGAGCGGGATCGCCGCATTGCTGTTGTCGCTCGAACCCGGGCTCGGCGCTCGCGAGTTTCGCGATCTGTTGCTGCGCACCAGCCGCAGCAGTGACGGAAGGTTGCAAGTCGATGCGGCAGCGGCAGTGATGGCGCTGCGTGGCAGCGAAGAACTGACCGTGCATTGAGTCGTCGTCGGGAATCCACGTTCACACCGCATCAACCCATCGCACGCGGCAGCAGTGCGAACGATACAGGGCAGGCATTGCATGACCCATTCTTCCGGAATCCCGACATGAGCAGTACCTGCGATGCAGTGCTCGTCCTGCCGGACGTGGCTGACGAGACGCGCCCGGCGGTCGGGGGCAATATCGATTGGGTCGGCATGGAACGCATGCAAATGCCGATTTTTTTCGACGGCGGTGATGGCGATATCCAGCGTGCCCGCGCCGAGGTGGACGCCTGCGTCAATCTGGTCGGGCAACGCCAGCGCGGCATCCACATGTCACGCTTGTACCTGCTGACGGACCGGCATCTCGGTACGCGTGCCGTCGATGCGACATTGCTCGAATCGCTGTTGCGCGCTTTCCTGGAATCCCATCGGGGCATCTCGGATCGGGCGCGTATCCGCATCCGTTTCGAACAGCTCGTGCGGCGACGATCACTGCGCAGCAATCATCTTGGCTGGCGTGCCTATCCCGTGATGATCGAAGCGCTTCTTCATGGCGACAGGTTCCATCTGGAATTCAATACCGAAGTCACGTATTCCTCGACTTGCCCCGCTTCCGCGGCGTTGTCGCGACAACTCATCCAGCAGGAGTTCGCCCGCAAATTCGATACAGCCGAGCGGATGGACCGCGATGCCGTCCTGGATTGGCTGGGTAGCGAAGAGGGCATCGTGGCGACACCGCATGCCCAGCGCAGTCGCGCGCGATTGCGTGTTCGCGTTGCCGACGATACATCGTTCAACTTGATTGCGTTGCTGGATCGGGTCGAGGCATCGCTGCAGACGGCGGTATTGGCTGCCGTGAAGCGGGAGGACGAGCAGGCATTCGCACTCGCCAACGGCGCCAATCCGATGTTCTGCGAAGACGCCGTGCGTCGCATCCAGCGCGTGCTGGATGCCGACCCCGGCATCGCCGATTTTCACATCGGCGTCGAGCATCACGAAAGCCTGCATCCGCATGATGCGGTTGCCTATGCAGTCAAGCCCTGAAGACGCGCGCCTCGTCAGGGAAAGTGTCCGGTGCGTGGGTCGCGTCGTCCCGAAGGAGGCGCCGAGGAAAGGGCAGGGCCGGTCCAGGCTTGCCGCGGATGACCGAACAAGGGGTGACACGAAGCGATTCCACCTTGGCTGGTCCCCGATCCCTCGTCCCCGGTCCCGGTTTCACAACGTGTAACGGATATCCGGGTGCGCGCGCAATGCGGCATGCGCGGCCTCGTATTTCTCGCGTGACGGGCAGTTGAACACCACGCTTACCGACACGTAGTTGCCCTGGCTCGATGCCCGTTCGCGCACGCTGGCTTCCAGCACCGACAGGCCAATTTCGTGCAGGATCTCGGCCACGCGCTCACGCAGGTTGGCATTGGCATTGCCCATCGCGGTGATTTCGAAGCTGCCGGGGAACTGGAAGCCCTGACCTTCCTTTTTTTCGATGTCGTCGAGGTCGCGCATGCGCAGGCCTACTTCGCGGAAGCCGGCGTTGCGGCGCTGGAAGCAGACGACACCGTCACCGTTGGCGCCGGCGTGGTCGTGGTGCCGGTGCCGTGGTGGAACCACAACAGGATCGCATCCCAAAGGCGTTTGAAGAACCCGCCTTGCGGCGCATCCTGCAATACCAGCAGGGGCTCGCTGACCAGCGGCTTGCCGTCGAACGTGACATTGAGCGTGCCGATTTGCTGGCCCTTCCTGAAGGGTGCGACCAGACGCTGCGGGATTTCCAGCACGGCTTTCAGGTTGTCGTAGTGCCCGCGCGGGATGGTCACGGAAACGTCCCGGGCGAGGCCGAGTTCCAGCGTGTCCGATTGACCCTTCCACAATCGCGGCGTGGCCAGCACCTGGCCTGCTGCGTACAGATTGTCGCTGCGATAGAAGTTGAAGCCCCAGTTGAGCAACGCATCGTCGCCGCTGGCTGCCGCGTTCATGTCGGGGCCGCCCATGGTGATTGCGATCAGGCGCATGCCGTCGCGCAGTGCAGAGGCGGCGAGGCAGTAGCCGGCTTCCTTGGTCGATCCGGTCTTGATGCCGTCCACTGACGGGTCGGTCCACAGCAACGGGTTGCGGTTGTGCTGCGCGATGCCGTTCCACTCGAATGACTTGACCGCCGAGATCTTGTATTCCTCGGGAAAGTCCCTGATCAGGGCACGCGCAAGAATCGCGATGTCGTGCGCGCTGCTGTAGTGATCGGACGCGGGATAGCCCGACGCATTGATGAAATGTGTATTGTCCATGCCCAGTCGTTTGGCGTAGGCGTTCATCATCTGCACGAATGCGGATTCCGAGCCGGCCACATGCTCGGCCAGCGCAATCGCGGCGTCATTCCCGGATTGGACGATCATGCCGTACAACAGGTCCTTCAGCGGCACGGACGAGTGCAGCTTCAGGAAGCTGGTCGAGCCGTCGGTGCCGGCGCCCCCGGCCTTCCAGGCGTGGTCGCTGATGTAGACCTTGTCGTTCAGGTGAATCTTGCCGGCGGCAAGCTCCGCGTCGACCACGTATTCGGTCATGATCTTGGTGAGCGAGGCCGGCGCGCGGTGCGTATCCATGTCGTGCGAAGCCAGGACCTGCCCGTTGGAGTAGTCCATCAGCACCCATGCGGCGGCGTTCGGCTGTGGCGATGACGGGATCGGCGTTTGCGGAATCGTCGCTACCGGCTTCGGCGGCGCCTGTGGCTTGGGCGGCAGCGCGGCCTGCGCGAAAGACGCGCCGGTGAAGGCAACCAGGGAAATCAACGTCAGTGAACGCATGATCTTCATAGACTCTCGATTGTTTTAAACTGCGCGCCGGCGACGCGAAGAAGTGGATTGCGGGCATTTTCCTTCTCCCTTCGGGAGAAGGGCGCATCGCGCGCTCTTGTTTTTGCGCGAAGCGCCGGATGAGGGTACGAATCCACGCGTGGTGCATGCGCTTCCGCATTGGTCACATCACGCAAGGCGCGGACCCTCACCCGCCCTTGCGGGGCACCCTCTCCCGGAGCGAGAGGGAATTGCATGATTGAAGCTTGAGGAGATCAAGAGTGGCCTACTCTACTGCGACACTTGCATGCGGCAAACCCAGCGCATCCAGCCGTGCAGTGGTGCGATCGACCGAGTCCACATCGGGCAGTGGCCCGATCTGCACACGTTCGAGGTCGCGTCCGTCCAGTTTGACCGCGACCACCCGCACCTCGCCCAGCTTCAACCCACGCAGGCGTGTCGCCAGCTGCGCGGCGTTGCCTGCATCGGCGAATGCACCGACTTGCACGTACAGTCGTGGCGGTGTCTTGCCCGCTTGCGCTGTGACCGCGGTCGGCGGCCGGGGTTCCGCATCCGGATGCGCGGGATCGATACCCTGCACTTCGACCAGGCCCGTGCCGCTGCGCCAGATGCCGATCCGCACCGCCGCGGCCAGCGACAGGTCGATCACACGATTTGGCACGAACGGGCCGCGATCGTTGACGCGCACGATCACGCTCTTGCCGTTCGCGAGGTTGGTGACGCGCGCAAAGCTCGGCAGCGGCAGGACCTTGCTGGCGGCCGAGAACTTGTACATGTCGTAGGTCTCGAAATCGGAAGTCTTGTAGCCCTGGAACTTGTTGCCGTAATACGAGGCGATGCCGCGCGCGTCGTAGCCGGCGGCGCTGGGCAGCACGTGCCAGGTATGGCCTCTCACGGTGTAGGGCGACTTGTTGCCGTAGCGCGATTTCGGTTCGACCCTCGGAACCGGTTCCGGAACCTTGCTGAAGTCGAACCCGTCGATATCGGGCGAGGAATCGTTGCGCTGGTGGTAGCGTTCGGACTGCGGCAGCGAGGTGTTGTCGCGCGACGCGGCGCCGCCCGCGTGGCCACCGCCGGACGACGCTTGGCGGTGCGGGTTGGACGAACATGCCGCCAGCGCCAGCAGCGCGAGCGGCGTCAGCGTGCGCAGCCAGCGATTCATTGCGCGTCGGTCGACGAATCGACGCCGTCCGATATCGCCTCGGCCAGCTGGCTCACCGCCATCGCGTACAACGGGCTGCGGTTGTAGCGGGTGATCACGTAGAAGTTGCGGAAGGTCAGCCAGTATTGGGGTCCGACCGGGCCGTCGAGCGTCAACAGGTTGGCCGGCCGACCCGGATCTTCCTTCGCGGTCGGCGCGTAGCCATCGGCGGTGAATTGCTCCAGCGGCGTATCCGGCATCGCGTCGGGATACGTCGGCGGCGGTGCGGCGGTGGCGCTTGGGTCGGCCTGTACTGCCACCGGCTGGCCGGTTTGCCAGCCATGTGCGCGGAAATAGTTGGCGATGCTGGCGAAGGCGTCCGGCAGCGAGGCCATGAGATTGATGTGGCCGTCGCCATCTTCGTCCACGGCAAAGTCACGGATGCTGGATGGCATGAATTGCGCGAGCCCTTCGGCGCCCGCGTAGGACCCGTGGATGTCGGGGATCGGGCCGGGAAGCTTGTCGGCCGGCAATTCCAGCAGGGTCTTCAACTCGCCACGGAAGTACTTCTCGCGCGGCGGATAGTGGAACGCCAGGGTCACCAGCGCGTCCAGCACGCGATAGCTTCCGGTGTTGGCGCCGTAGTCGGTTTCGACCCCGATGATCGCGACGATGAGCTGCGACGGCACGCCGTACTGCTGCGAGACCTGCTCCAGCAGCGCACGGTGACGCTGGTAGAACGACACACCCTCGGCGATGCGTTCCGGAGTCAGGAAGATCGGCCGGTATTGGCTCCACGGCTTGCCTTCGGCCGGACGATTCATCGCGTCGATGATGCTTTGCTCGACCACCGCGCCATCCAGCAGCGCATTCAATGTCACCGGATCCTTGCCGGTATCCGCCGACACCTCGCGCACCAGTTCGGCCTGCGCCGCGCTGGCCGCGGCCGTGGTTGCAACAGCGGGTGTCGCAGCCGGCGGCGTCCGCGCAAGGGTCGTCAGTGGCATCAGTCCCGTCAGCGCCAAGGCCAGCGCCGGGAACCGAAGGTTCCAGCGTGGCGGCAGGCGGGGGTCGTGCGCAAGATCGTCAGTCGTTTCGGCGGCCAGATTCATGCCGATGATTCGTTGGGTGGTGCATGGATGGTAACGCAAGGCGGAAGGGTATCGTCCGCTGCACGTTTAACCGTCTCCGAACATGCGACGGCGTTAGGCTACAAGGTCCGGACTTCCACATCTCCGGATGCCATGACCCTGCGCAGCCTGTTCGTCGATTTCAACAGCTATTTCGCCTCGGTCGAGCAGGAGGACAACCCGCGCCTGCGCGGACGCCCGGTGGCGGTGTCGCCGGTGGTCGCGCCCACCGGCTGCTGCATCGCGGCCAGCGTCCAGGCCAAGACCTTCGGTGTGAAAACCGGTTGCCTGGTGCGTGACGCCAAACGCCTGTGCCGCGATATCGTGATCGTGGAAGCGCGGCCTTCGCTGTACGTGGCCTGGCACCGGCGGCTGATGGCAGCGATCGAACGCGCAGCACCGATCGCGCAGGTGCGTTCGATCGACGAAGCCGCTTGCGAACTGATCGGCCGCCAGTGCAAGCGCGACAACGCGGTGGCATTGGCGCACGCGGTGAAGCGCGAGGTCGCCGCCGCAGCGCCCGGCGGCGCGATCCGCTGCTCGATCGGCATCGCACCCAATGCATGGCTGGCCAAAACCGGCACCGACATGCAGAAACCCGATGGACTGGTGGTGATCGAACCGAAGGATTTGCCGCAGATCCTGCACCCGATGGCATTGACCGACCTGTGCGGCATCAGCCGTTCGATGCAGGCGCGCTTGCAGGAAGTCGGCATCGATACCGTCGCGCAGCTCACCGCTGCCAGCAAGCACACGTTGCGCATCGCATGGGGCGGCATCGAAGGCGAGCGGATGTGGGTGCAGCTGCGCGGGCAATGGTTGCCGCAGCGGGAATCCGAACGCGGTTCGGTTGGGCATTCGCATGTGCTGGAACCCGCACTGCGCACGCCACGCGGCGCGCGTGCGGTGTTGACCAAGCTGCTGGTGAAGGCCGCGATGCGCTTGCGCAGCTACGAACTGCTGGCCGGCGCGTTGTCGATGCGCATCCGCTTCCTAGGGGTCGAACAGCGTTGGAAACACGACGTCGTGTTCGATCCCACCGACGACAGCCGCGTCTTCCTGCACCGCATGAACGAGGCGCTGGACCGCGCGGCACGACGGCCCGGGGGCTTGCCGTTCCCGCGTACCAGGCCGCTTTCGGTCAGCGTCACCCTGCACCGCGTGTTGCCGCGCGCGGCATCGTCACGCAACCTGTTCGAAGACAATCCGCATGGCGAGGCGCTGTCCACGCTGCTGGACGGCGTCAACGCGCGTTTCGGCAACAACACGCTGTACTTTGGCGGCATGCAAGGCGCGTTGGGCGCCGCGCCGATGCGCATTCCGTTCACCCGCGTGCCGGAGCTGGAACAGGAAGAAGATCACGCCCTGTGGCTGACCGCGATGAACCAGGCGAAAGTCCTCGCCGAAGCCGAACACCGCCGCCACCAGCAGGAACGCGCGGCGCGGATCGCGCACGCCAGGAAACCTGTTCCGCGGCCTTTGTCGAACCGATCCTCCACCTGAAGGAGCCCACGCATGATCATGCGCATCTGGCGCGGCATCACCCCGAAGGAACAGGCCGACGCCTATCTCGAACACCTGCAACAGACCGCGCTGCCGGCGTTGAAGGGTTACAAGGGCCAGCGCGGTGCGTGGGTGCTGCGACGGATCCAGGGCGATCAGTGCGAGTTTCAGGTGCTGACGCTGTGGGACTCGATGAAAGCCCTGCATGTGTATGCCGGCAGCAAGCCCGAACGCGCGGTGTACTACGACGAGGACGACAAATATCTGCTCGACATGGAGCCGCTGGTGCGCTTGTACGAGGTGGCTGATACGGTTGCGTCACCGCATTGAACCCGCAATCGCGCCCGCTGGGGGAGAGGTTCATGTCCCAAACCGGTCCGTCGCATCCCGAAGTCGAGTCTTTTTTCCACAAGGACACCGGCACCTGGACACACGTCGTGCACGACGGCGAAGCCGCAGCCGTCATCGACCCGGTACTGGATTACGACGCCGCAGCGGCGCGCACTTCGACCACCAGTGCCGACACGGTCCTTGCATTCGTGCAACAGCGTGCGTTGCGCGTCGAGTGGATCCTGGAAACCCACGCGCACGCCGATCACCTGAGCGCGGCGGGTCACCTGCACGATGAGTTGGATGCACCGATCGCGATCGGGCGCGGCATTGTCGAGGTGCAGGCGCATTTCAAGCAGGTGTTTGGCCTGGGCGAGGACTTCGTGGCCGATGGCAGCCAGTTCGACCGCCTGCTGGACGACGGCGACGAACTGCAAGTCGGATCGCTCGGCGTGCGCGCGCTCGCGACGCCCGGCCACACCCGCGACAGCCTCACCTATGTGGCGGGCGATGCCGCGTTCATCGGCGATACCCTGTTCGCGCCCGACATCGGCACCGCGCGCTGCGATTTTCCGGGCGGGGATGCGGCGGATTTGCATGCATCGATCCGGCGCATCCTTGCGCTGCCCGAATCGACGCGGCTGTTCCTGTGCCATGACTATCCGCCGCCGGCGCGGACGCCCTTGCGCGAAACGACGGTTGCCTGCGAGGCGGAGGAGAACGTGCAGATCGGTGGCGGCGTGGGCGAAACTGAATTCGTCGCGAAACGCCGCGCGCGCGATGCCACGCTGGCGGTGCCGCGCCTGCTCTTGCCCGCGTTGCAGGTCAACATCCGTGGCGGACACTTGCCACCCGCCGAAGCGGACGGGAATCGTTACCTGCGCCTGCCGTTGAACCGGCTGGGCGCCAAATCCTGAGTGGCGTTGCAGCGCTCGTGCCGAGGGTGGCGTGGAATCGGTGCACATCGGCGCGCTACCATCGCAAGTTGGACGCCCGATCGGCCTGACGGCTTGGCTCGCGCCCATTCCTTTTTGACCACGCGGGGACCCAGACCATGACCGACGATGACGCGGCTTTCCAGACCGCCCTCTTGTTGCGGGTTCTGTCGAGAAGTCTCATCGCCGTGCTGCTGGGTGCGGGATTGCCGCTGGGTGCCGCCGCACAACCGCCGGCGTCGCGGCAGGCGGCAACGGATCCGGCCGCGCTGGTGGATCCGTTCATCGGCACCGGCAACGGCGGCAAGGTCGCCGGCGACGTGGACACGTTTCCCGGTGCGGATTTGCCGTTCGGGATGTTGAGCTGGAGTCCGACCACGCCTTCGCGTCCGGCCGGCGGCGACTACGCCTACAAGGATCACGCGATCGACGGCTTCAGCCTCACACACGTGTCGGGGCCGGGCTGTTCCGCGGGCGGTGAAGTGCCGATCCTTCCCACTATCGGCACGATCGGTTCGGCCCCCGGGAAGTCGTCACAGCCCTTCGACCATCACCACGAAAGCGCCAGCCCCGGTCGCTATGCAGCGACCTTGGCGCCGGGCACGCCAGCGGCGATCGATGTCGAGCTGACCGCGACGCTTCGCAGCGGCCTCGGCAGTTTCCGGTTTCCGGCCACGACGCAGGCGAACTTCGTGTTCAAGGTGGCCGATGCGCAGGCGGACAGTTCCGCTTCCGGCGTGCGGATCATCGGCAATGACGAAGTCGCCGGCAGCGTGAGCGCCGGCCATTTCTGCGGTACCGCCAGCGCCACCACGCTGTATTTCGTCGCCAGGTTCGATCGCCCGTTCAGCGGGTTCGGTACCTGGCAAGGCGGCGACGTCCAACCCGGCTCGCGCGGCAACGAGGGCGCCGACACCGGTGCATGGGTGTCGTTCGACGCGCGCCGGCAGCGCGACGTGAAACTCAAGGTGGCAATCTCTTACGTCAGCACCGCCGACGCGCGTGAGAACCTGGACAAGGAGAATCCTGGCTGGAATCTGAAAACCGTGGAACACGCGGCACGGCGGGCCTGGAACCGGCAGCTTTCGCACATCGCGGTGCAGGGTGGCAGCCATGATGAGCGGGTGCAGTTCTACACCGCGCTCTACCATGTGTTGCTGCATCCGAACGTTTTCTCCGACGTCAACGGCGCGTACATCGGCTTCGACCGCAAGCTGCATCACCTGCACGCCGGCCAGTCGGCGCAGTACACCAATTTCTCCGGCTGGGACATCTACCGCTCCGAGACGCCGCTGCTGGCACTGCTCGATCCGCACCGCAGCAGCGACATGATGCGTTCGCTGCTGAACGACCAGAAGCAGGGCGGCTGGCTGCCCAAGTGGGCCTACGACAACGACTACACCGGCGTGATGAACGGCGATGCGGCCGACCCGGTGATCGCCGAAGCCTACGTCTTCGGCGCGCGCGATTTCGATACCAGGGCGACGCTCGCGGCAATGGTCAAGGGCGCGACCCGGACGCCCGGGCCCGATGGGTGGTCGGGCACCTTCGCCGAACGCCCGAACCTGCACGCCTACGATCGCCTCGGCTACGTGCCCGGCAACGCCTCCGAGACACTGGAATACGCCGTGGCCGACTACGCGATCGCCGGCTTCGCGCAGGCGCTGGGGGATACCGCGGCGTACAAGAAATTCCTGAAGCAGTCGGGCCGCTGGCGCGACACGTTCGACACGCAGGCCTCGTTCCGCGGCTTCAATGGCTATTCGGAACCCCGCGCAGCGAATGGCTCGTACGCGCCCGATGCAGGTTTCAACGTTCGCCCGAAATCCTATGGCCAGCGTGGTTTCGAGGAAGGCAACACCATCCAGTACACGTGGATGGTGCCGCAGGACTTTGCCGGCCTGTTCGCCGCGATGGGCGGTGACAAGGTGGCCGTGAAACGCCTGGATACGCTGTTCGAGCAACTCAATGTCGGCCCCGCCAAGCCTTACTACTGGGCCGGCAACGAACCGGCGCTGACGATGCCGTGGGCTTACGACTACGCGGGCGCGCCCTGGAAAACGCAGGCCATCGTGCACCGCCTGATCAGCGAGGTGTACTCCGCTTCACCCGGCGGCGAACCCGGCAACGACGACCTCGGTGCCATGAGCTCGTGGCTGGTGTGGGCCTATCTCGGCCTGTACCCGGAAACCCCGGGCGCGCCGGTGCTGGTGCTGGGCGCGCCGGTATTCCCCCACGCGACGCTGCACCTGGGCAACGGTCACACGGTCGCGATTTCTGCGCCCGGCGCTTCGACGAAAACCTACGTCGCCGGCCTGACCCTCGACGGCAAGCCGTGGCGCAAAGCCTGGCTGTCGTCGTCGCGGCTGACCGATCCGCATGCAAGTACCACGACCCTCGATTTCCGAATGCAGGAGACGCCGGATACTTCGTGGGGCGCGGCACGAGAGGACCGTCCGCCATCCTACGCCGCGGGCAGCGGGGGCCCGACACGACAGGAGCAAGGACCATGAAGGTGCGCAACGCCAAGTCGCATTCGCTGATGCTGGTCTTTTGCCTGGCCGCGCTGGCCTTGTTCGCTCCGGCCTCGCGCGCGGCCGACACCTTGCGCGTGATGACCTTCAATGTGCGCTATCCGGCACCCAACGACGGACCGGAGCGCTGGGAGTTGAGACGCGACCTGTTCGTGAAGACGATCCGCGAGCAGCACCCGGATGTGTTCGGCACCCAGGAGCTGTACAAGGAGCAGGGTGACTACGTGGTCGCCAGGCTGCCCGGCTACAAATGGTTCGGGATGGGTCGCAGGGGCGGCGACGGTGACGAGCACATGGGGGTGTTCTATCGCACCGATGAATTGCGCGTGCTCGATTCCGGCAACTTCTGGCTGTCCGACACGCCGGAAGTGCCCGGCAGCGACACCTGGGGGACACCCTTGCCGCGCATGGTGACCTGGGCGCGCTTCCAGCGGAAGTCCGACGGCCGCACCTTCATCCTGTTCGACACCCACTTGCCGTATCGCGAACAGGACAATGTCGCGCGCGAAAAGGGCGCGGCGGTGATCCTGAAACGCATCGCCAAATTGCCCGCAGATGAACCGTTCGTGCTGACCGGCGATTTCAACACCACGCCCGACAGCAAGGTGCACGCAATGCTCACCCGGCATTTGCATGACGCGTGGCTGGTCGCGCCACAACGCAGCGGGCCCGACAAGACCTTCCACAACTTCACCGGCAAACCGGATCAACGCATCGACTGGATTCTGGTGCGCGGCTTTCGGGTGAAAGATGTGCGAACGGTGACCACGCACGAAGGCAGTCTTTATCCCTCGGATCACTTTCCCGTGACCGCGGATTTGATCTGGCCGAGCCGCAAACAGGCGAAGCCCTGAGCTTGAAGCGCGGGCGCGCGATGGCGAACTCGATTCCCCTTCAATCGCTCGCGTTTGCAGGCTTTTCCTGCGGCGCGTAACGCAAACCGATGGCGCAGGCGAGCGAAGCCAGCGCCACCAGCACGATCGCGAATACACGGTGCGCGTTCTCGGGGCCGAGCGGCAGTGACAGCACGCCCACGCCGATCACCGGCAGGGCGTTGGCGCTGTAGCAGACCAGCAGGTAACTCGAGACGAGTTCCGCGCGCTGCTGTTCCGGTGCGATTTCATTGACGATCTGCAAACTGCCGCGGTAACCCAGCGCCATCGCCGCGCCCGTGACAATGGAGGCCAGCACCAGCAGCGTCATCGAATGCAGTGCTTCGGCAAGCGTCAGCAACCCCAGGCCGATCCACAGCAGGATCAGCGCTGCGACCATCGCATGGCGTCCGCGCAGCCGTTGGCCGAGCACTGCTGTAGCCGCGCCACAGGCAAAGAACAGCGCCACGATGCCGCCGACGATCAGCGGCGCGCCACGATGCAGGCTGCGCGTCAGCAGCTCAGGTGCCAGCGCGGCATAGAAGCCGCCCAGCGCGAACGCGGCAAACGCGATCGCCGCCGGCGCCACGAAGGCGAGGCGCAGATCGCGTGGCACCCCGATGCGCGGCTTGAGTTCCAGTTCGGCTGTCGTGCGCACCGGCTGCGGCACGGTTTCCTTCACCGCGTACAGCGCCGCGAACATCGCGATCAGCAAAACCAGGAATGCGATCCAGGGCAGGCGCAATGGCCACGGCGCGAACTGCGCCAGAGCGCCCGCGAGCAGGGCACCGAGAGCCAGTCCGCCCAGATTGGCCGCGCTTGCCACCACCGCGGCGCGCATGCGATCACCGCGTGGTTCCAGTTCCGCGATCCACGCGGTCAGCGCGCCCGCACCCAATCCGGCCGCGAAGCCATTGAGGATGCGCGCGGGAAACAGCCATGCGACGCTGCCCGCGAACAGGAACAGCAACACACTGACACAGGTGATACCGAGCGCAATCAACGTGGCCGCGCGTCGGCCAATCTGGTCGGATAGCCGGCCGAAGAAGAACAGCACGGCAAGGTTGCCGACCACGTAAACCGCATAGATCGCGGTGACGATCAGTTCGGAGAAATGAAATTCACGCCGGTAGATCGGATACAGCGGCGTCAGCAGGGTGCTGCCGACGTAGATCAGGCCGATGGCCGCCGCCGCGATCCACATCGGACGTCGCGCGCTTCCTTGCATGCATTGATTATCCAGGCGGGAAGGTGAATGCAGACCCGGCCCGGTCGTTGCCGACTTGCAATGGCCGGCAAAGTAGTCCGGATGCAGCGCAGCGGATCGGAAGTCGGGGCGATCCTGACTCGATCCGGGGAATTCCGACAAAAAGCATGTCGGGGTTCGCATGAAGCCACCCACCCCGGCCCGCGCGGGTTACGTGTACTGCAGGTAAGTGAACAGCGTGACGATGTAGGCGCCCAGTCCGATCGCCGCCAGCGGGGCAAGCAGCTTGTGGTACCACTCGCGCCGCGTCCAGGCACCAATCGATGCGCCCACCACGAATGCCAATTGGAAACCCGTGTCCTCAGATCGTGGCCACGCATCCGTCAGAACGCGCGTCTTGATGATGCTGACCAGGATCAGCAGCACCAGCAGCGAAAAGAACCAGCGGTGGTGCGCGTAATAGTGCTCGCGCAGATCGAGTTCGCGTTCGCGATCGACATCCGGCAACGCCAGTCCCGCCAGCAGGTACAGCGGCACCGTCTGCAACAACACCAGGCCGAAATCCGGGAACGTCCAGTGCGCGGCAGAGCGCTGGCTGAGGCTGAACATTGCCCACCACACCTGCACGCAAAGCACCAGTACCAGCACCGCCCACACCAGTGCCGGCCAGTACGTGCGCACCCGCGAACGCGCCAGCATCAGGGCGCGGAATCCCTGCAGCACCTGCGTCACTGCAAGACCGAGGATGATCGAGATCAGGACCGAGAGGTAGCTGAAGGCGTCCATATGCGCGCGGCGTTGAAAGCAGGGGCGCAGGATACGCGATCAGGGTTGCGGCTGTGGCTTTTGTATAGCTGTGGCTTTTGTAGGTTGGTGTGAGCGCCAGCGAACCCCGACACATGGCCTTCAATTGTTGGGGTTCGCAAAAAGCGCTCACCCCAACCTACGCGACCTGCGGCGCAGATCATGATCAATTTGGTATCGCAGGCTGGCAAGGTCCAGACCGGTACAGCTGTCTGGTCGGACAATTTCCCACGGCGGTTACCGTGCGGACGCCGTAAAGTGTGTCTCCTGTCCCGTGACAACCTGCCAGCGCGCACCGCGCCAGACGAATACGTCCGTAAATCGCGAGTGTCGGACCGCGGCCGGATCCCGTGAGTCCACTGCGTTCGACGTCGCTGCTGGCTGCGTGATCACGACGCCTGTAACGATTGCAACATTGCCGCCGGCCACGAAGCGCACCATCGTGTCGGCGAACGTCTGTCGGGCGGGTGGCTCGGGGTGCTGGTTCGGACGTGCGAAGTAGGCAAGGTACTGCGCACGCGTGATGGCATCCCCTTGAAAATCGCTATCGATGAACTCCCGTCCCAGAATGCGCGCGAGGGTCTTTACGTCCCTCCGGTGAAGCGCGGCAAGCCATTCGTGCTCGACCGTCATTACCGCCTTGGCGGTGCGTTCGCTTCCGGAGGAGTGTGCCATTGCAGTCTGAATTGAAAGAGCGACAGCAATGAGAACGACGGTAATCGACTTTGCGCTCTTGGCGAAAGAACATTGCATCGGTGCGATACCTCACGTGGTTATGCGCTACGGGAGTTTTGTCAGTATCAAATAGATATACCGGGATACCTAGCCGCACTTGCTGTATCCGCAGTTGAGGCACGTCTGGCAGCCGTCGAGCAGCACCAGCGCCTGGGTGTTGCACTTGCCACAAAGCATCGCGCCGGGCGGGAAGGCGCCGGCGGAATCGTCGGATTGTGGGTTGGCCTGGCTTGATGGCGTCGCGTATTGCGCGGCATCTTCACCGATCATCGCGCCGCCCATTTCGCCGGCGGTGCTTATTTCAGAGTTTTTTTTTGCGCTCTTGCGCTCGTAGGCGGCGCGCTTTTCGGCGATCAGTTGCTTCTGCGCATCGGACAGTTCGGTACCCTTGAGCAGGCCGATCATCGTCAGATGCGTCTCGATGATGTTGCCGAGCTCGGCCACGATCGAGGGCATGTACACGCCGCCGGCCTTGAAGTAGCCGCCGCGCGGGTCGAACACGGCTTTGAGTTCTTCCACGAGGAAGGTGACGTCGCCGCCCTTGCGGAACACCGCGGACATGATGCGGGTGAGCGCCACGATCCACTGGAAGTTGTCCATGTTCTTCGAGTTGATGAAGATCTCGAAGGGGCGGCGCATCTCGAATTCGGTTTTCTCGTTCAGCACGATGTCGTTGATGGTGACGTACATGGCGTGCTCGATCAGCGGCGATCTGATCTTGTAGGTGGCGCCGATCAGGATTTCCGGACGCTCGAGCTTCTCGTGCATCTGGATGACCTTGAATTCGGTCGCAGCAGGCGCCTCGGTCCGGACGCTTTCGGCTTGTGGTTCCGGCGCGGCCTTGGCCTCGTTGCCGACGACTTGATAGCCCTTGATCTTCTTGTTGATGCGTACGGTCATGGTGTGCGTTCCTGCGGCGGCTTCAAAAAGCGACGCCGGCCCGGCAGGGGCCGGCGTCCCATCGCTTGCCCATTACCTTTTCTTGCGGCGTGCGGTTTTGCGCGCGCCCTTGCGTGCCGACTTCTTGGTTGCCTTCTTCGCGCCGCCCTTTTTGGCAGCCTTCCGCTTGCCGCTCTTCTTCACGGCCTTGCGGGTCGTCTTGCGTGCCGATTTGCGAGCGCCCTTCTTCGCCGCCTTGCGGGTCGTCTTGCGTGCCGTCTTGCGAGCGCCTTTCTTCGCGGCCTTGCGCGCGCCTTTCCGGGCGGCCTTTTTCGCAGGCCGTTTTTTCGCGGCTTTCCTGGCAGCCTTCTTCGCCGCCGGTTTCCTGGCGGCCTTCTTCTTCGCCGGCTTTTTGGCAGCGGGTTTGGCAGCGGCTGGAGCCGGGGCCGGAACGGCAGGCGCCGCGGGTTCTTCGGTGATGCTCCACGGGAACGTGGTTTCGTTGCTCATCGGGTGCTCCTCCGGATGGATCGTTGACAGTGGACCACTGGTTTGCATTTCGAACGGCGACGCGCGTCGCCGTGACCCATTCTCACATAACGACAGCATGCTGGCGCATGTTTTTGCGATCGTCCTGATCGCCGCATCTGCTGAAGCCAAACTGCAGACAAGCGACTTCGGCCATGAAATACCGGAACGGCCATGAGCCGCCATCCATGGCCAAGAGCTCCGTGGCCTGACTTTTCACAAAAGCGGCTGCGACCGGAGTGTCGGGCAGCCGGTACCTAGAACTTGCCGTAATAGCCCTCTTTCAGGGCATCGAACAGATTTGCGGCGGTATGGATTTCGCCGTCGTATTCGATTTCCTCGTTGCCCCTCGCCTCGATCACGCTGCCGTCCTCCAGCTCGAAGCGGTAGGTGGTGTTGGCGAGATCCGCTTCCTTCACCAGCACGCCCTGGAAGGCGGCCGGGTTGAAGCGGAAGGTGGTGCAGCCTTTCAGGCCCTTCTTGTAGGCATGGAAGTAGATGTCCTTGAAATCCTCGTAGGGATAGGTGGTCGGCACGTTGGCGGTCTTGGAGATCGATGAATCCACCCACTTCTGAGCCGCAGCCTGCATGTCCACGTGCTGCATCGGGCTGATGTCGTCGGCGGCGACGAAGTAGTCCGGCAGTTTCCCCTTCGGGTCGTCGCAGCCGGGTTTGGCGTCGGCGTTGATGAACGCGCGGTAAGCCAGAAGCTCGTAGCTCATCACCTCGACCTTCTCCTTGGTCTTCTTGCCGGGCCGGATCACGTTGCGCGAATAGCTGTGTGCGAACGAAGGCTCGATGCCGTTGCTGGCGTTGTTGGCCAGCGACAGCGAAATGGTGCCGGTCGGCGCGATCGAGGTGTGGTGGGTGAAACGCGCGCCGGTTTCGGCCAGTTTTTCCACCAGTTCGGGCGCGACATCCGCCACACGCTGCATGTAGCGCGAATACTTCGCGTGCAGCACGCGGCCCGGGATGCTGTCACCGATCTTCCAGCCGTCGCGCGCCATTTCCGGGCGCTTGCGCAACATGTCGCCGGTGACCGTGTACTCCCTCATCAGGATCGGCGCGGGGCCTTTTTCATTGGCGAGTTCGAGCGCCACTTCCCATCCCGCCAGTGCCATTTCGCGCGAGACGTCCTCGGTGAATTTCACCGCTTCGTCCGATCCGTAGCGCAGTTTCAGCATCGTCAGCGTGGAACCCAGACCCAGGAAACCCATGCCGTGGCGGCGCTTGCTCATGATTTCGTTGCGTTGCGGTTCCAGTGGCAGCCCGTTCACCTCGACCACGTTGTCGAGCATGCGGGTGAAAACCTTCACCACTTCGCGATACTCGTCCCTGTCGAAGTGCGCCTTCGGCCCGAACGGGTCGTGCACGAAACGGGTGAGGTTCACCGAACCGAGCAGGCAGGAACCATACGGTGGCAGCGGCTGTTCGCCGCACGGATTGGTCGCGCGGATGTGTTCGCACCACCAATTGTTGTTCATCTCGTTGACGCGGTCGATCAGGATGAAGCCGGGCTCGGCGTAGTCGTACGTCGACACCATGATCATGTCCCACAGGTGCCGCGCGCGGATGTGGCCGTAGATCTTGCAGGCGACCAGGCCGTCGTCGCGCACGATGTAATTGTCGTGGCTGGGCCATTCGCGCCAGACGACTTGCCTGGCATCGGCGAGATCGACCTCGTCCTTTTCCTTGACGTGTACCGGAAACACCAGCGGCCAGTCGGCGTCGGCCTCGACTGCCTGCATGAAGCCGTCGGTGACGAGCAGCGAAAGGTTGAACTGGCGCAGGCGTCCGTCCTCGCGCTTGGCGCGGATGAATTCCTTGACGTCCGGATGCGCGACGTCGAACGTACCCATCTGCGCACCGCGGCGGCCGCCGGCCGAGGACACCGTGAAGCACATCTTGTCGTAGATATCCATGAACGACAGCGGCCCGGAGGTGTACGCACCGGCGCCGGACACGTACGCGTTGCGCGGACGCAGGGTCGAAAACTCATAGCCGATGCCGCATCCGGCTTTCAGCGTGAGCCCGGCCTCGTGGACCTTCTCCAGGATGTCGTCCATCGAGTCGGTGATGGTGCCCGACACGGTGCAGTTGATGGTGGACGTGGCCGGCTTGTGCTCGCGCGCTCCGGCATTGGAAGTGATGCGGCCCGCCGGAATCGCGCCGTGGCGCAGCGCCCACAGGAAGCGTTCGTGCCAGTGCTCGCGGAGTTCCGGTGTGGTCTCGACGTCGGCCAGCGCGCGTGCGACCCGCGACCAGGTATCGTCCACGGTCGCATCGACGGGTTCGCCCTGCTTGGTCTTCAGGCGATATTTCTTGTCCCAGATGTCCAGGGATGCCGGTTGCAAGGGGACCTCCGCTGCCGCCCGCGCCAATTGCTGTGCCTGCGCAGTACCCATTGTATTTTTGTCTCCATGTCCGTTCCGGGTTCTGATATTCGGTGCCCGGGTGCCGACGAAATGCCCCGACGCCGCGCTGCCAGCGCTGCGCCGATTCAAACGCAGGCGCGTCGAGGCAGCGGTGCCCGGTGCCCCCGATACGCCCAACCAGATTGCCAGATCACCATCTTTGCCCATCCCCCGCCCGGGACCACCCTGGAGCCCAACTCTAGGGCCTGAACACGACCATGGACACAAGATGTTGTGATCGCGAGCGAGGCCCAACCCTACGCTGACCCATCGGGGCTGTAAAGGGGAATCGCACAAAAAAGTGGTGATCCGGGCGCCGGCGAGGGCAGCCATGCGACATCGTCGCCATTGCCGGATAATGGGCGATGTCGGTTCGTCACCAGGAGAAGTCATGTTGTTCGCATCGCGCACCCGCCGGCCCGCCTTGATTGTCGCCGCCGCGCTGGCGCTGATTGCAGCGTCGGCAATGGCTGGTGCCCTGCCGTTCGCGGTGAACGGCGAGAAGCTGCCGTCGCTGGCGCCGATGCTGGCCAAGGTGTCGCCGGCGGTGGTCAACATTTCTTCCACCAGCCATCGCCGGGTACCGGTCAACCCGTTCTTCAGCGATCCCGCGATCCGCCAGTTCTTCGGCATGCCTGCCGTGCCTTCGCGCGAGCTGGTGGAGCATTCGCTGGGTTCCGGGGTGATCGTGAACGCGAACAAGGGCTACATCCTTACCAACAACCATGTGATTGAGGGCGCCGACGACATCAAGGTGACCCTGACCGACGGCAAGTCCTACAAGGCGCAAGTGATCGGCGCCGATCCGCAGACCGACATCGCGGTGATCCGGATCCACGCGCCGAACCTGACTGCGCTGCCGCTGGCGGATTCCTCGAAGCTCCGCGTGGGCGATTTCGTGGTCGCGATCGGCGATCCGTTCGGCTTGGGCCAGTCGGCGACTTCGGGGATCGTGTCCGGCCTGCAACGCCAGGACCTGCGCCGCCACGGTGTGCAGAACTATATCCAGACCGATGCTTCGATCAATCCCGGCAACTCGGGCGGCGCGCTGGTCAACCTTGCCGGACAACTGGTCGGCATCAACTCGATGATCTATTCGCCCTCGGGCGCCAGTGCGGGGCTGGGCTTCGCGATTCCGGCCAACCTCGCTGCCGAGGTGATGAAGCAACTGATCACGCATGGCAAGGTGGTGCACGGCAGCCTCGGCGTCGAGGCGCAGAACCTGACGCCGCGCGTGGCCGCGGCGCTCGGCATCAAGGCGCAAAGCGGTGCGTTGATCACCAGCGTGTTGCCCGATTCGCCTGCGGCCAAGGCAGGTCTGAAACCGGGCGATCTTGTCACCGCCGTCAACGGCAAACCTGTCGGCGACGCCCAGGACCTGCGCAACGTGGAGGGCCTGGCGCCGCTCGGCAGCACGCTCAAGCTCGAAGTCGACCGCAACGGCAGCAAGCTTGTGATCGACGCGAAGCTGACCGCCGTCAGCGGGCAGGCGGCGGGAGCGTCGCTGGACGCGCGGCTGGACGGCGCCACGTTGACCGACATGTCTTCCGGAAGCGATGGCGGTGACATCGAAGGTGTGACCGTGGCGCACGTGAAGTCGGGCAGCCATGCGGCGCGCATCGGACTTGCTGCGGGCGACATCCTGGTCGGCGTCGACAATGTGGCGACGCCCGATCTTGCGCAGTTGCGGCGTGTGTTCGCACTGCATCCGCGCGTACTGGTGTTGGCGATCGTGCGACATGGACGACTGATACAAATCCAGGTCGGCGATTAGGCCAGTCAACGGGCCAGACCCGGACAGCCTGTCGCTGGCGATGGCTCTTCGGTGCCCTCCGGAATGTCCCCGAACGCCATGCGCCGTGTCGCGATCTCCGAAGCGTGAACGGCATCATGAATAAAGATGCCGATAACTGAACGGTGCGGTCGCCCGTGCGACGGGTTCCGCCATAATCGGGTGGCCTTTACTCCACCCCGTTTGGTGCCTCGTTCATGTCCGCACGCTGGTTGAATTCGTGGGTCGCCTCGTTCTCGCTGGCCTTCGCGATCACCGCCAGCGGGGCTCCCGCGAGACACAAATTGCAGCACCACGAAACATCCGGGGCAGCGCTGGTCGTGCGCGGCGATCAGGTGAGCACCGAAGGTCTGGTCGATGCCGTGGCGCGTGCCTTCGCCGCGACCGGCGACGGACATCTCCTGGTCACGCCGTTCAACACCATCGACGGCATCGACCAGGCATTGGCCGGCAGCGTCGATATTGCAGCCAGCGCGCGGCCCGCGTACCCGAAACGCAGCAGGGAAACCGGACTGGTCTTCACCCCGGTGGCGTGGGATGCACTGGTGCTGATCACCAATGCATCCAATCCGGTGGACAACCTGACCCTGCGACAGGTGCACGAAATCTACTACGGCAAGATCCGCAACTGGTCGTCGCTCGGCGGCCGCGACGAGCCGATCGACCTGGATGGCGTGGCATCACCGCTGGATGGCGTGCAGTTCAGTTTCCGCCGGCTGATGTTCGGCAACGGCAACAACCCCGTCGCGGTGCCGCGTCTGTTCATCAACATCGATTCACTGCAATCTGAAGTGTCGCTGGATACCAAGGCGCTGGCGCTGTCGACGCTGGCGCATGCCCGCCGCCAGAAAGGCATCAAGATCATTCCGATCGAAGGCGTGCGGCCGAGCCTTGCCAGCCTCGAAAACGGCCGCTACCTCATGCCGCTGACGATTTATCTTGCCCACAAGGCGGACAGCCCGAAGCTTGCCGCGATCCGGAAATTCCTGGCCTTTCTCGGGGGCAGTCGCGCGGGCGCGATCCTGCGCAGCCACGACCTGCTGCCGTACGCGCAAGCGACCAGCTTGAACGCGAAGGAAGAAGCGGACCGCATCAACGCAATCAGTGCGCGCATGCTCGCCGAAGGGCTGCCGTCCGCCTATTCTCCCGGCTACGAGTTCACGCGCCTCGAACAGAAATATCCGATTCTGAAACACGCCGTGCGGGCGCAACGGATGTCCGCCGCGCAGGTCGCGGAGGCCGATCAGCGCATGCCGCCGGGCGCAGCGGCAAAGGCCGATCCGTCCCAGCCGACGACCGTGCCCGCGCCCCGACGCGTCGACTACACCGTGGCGAGCGGCGACACGCTGTCGAAGATCGCGCAGAAATATTCGGTCAGCGTCGAAGAGTTGCGCAGGTGGAACGACCTGCACGGTGATACCCTGCAGGTTGGACAGGTCCTGCAGATAGTCTCCACGGCTCGATGACACGAATCCGCGACAGCAAGGAACGCGACACGTGCTCGGCCTGAGCGCGGATCGCCGCGCGCGTCGCGCCGTTCCGCTTACACCGGTGACGCGCAACGGCTGGAGTGCATTTGAAAAGTCCCTCGGCGCGCGCCAGCAGCGCTGGCTCCGCGCCAACGGCTTTGTCGGACAAGCCCGTACATTCTGCATGTTGCCTGACGCGCATGGCGACGCCTCGCGTGTGGTGTGCGGCGTCGATCCCGCGTCACCGACTTTCGCGTTGGGCGCCTTTCCCTATCACCTGCCCGCCGCCGACTATCGTCTCGACGGTGGCGAGTTGTCCGCACACGATGCCGCACTGGGCTGGGCGCTTGGAAGCGGCCGCTTTGCCCGCTACCGCAAACCACACACCGAACCCGCGCGTCTGCTGGTTCCACGCGCGGCGCTGGACGAGGTCGCGCCGACCGTTGATGCCATCACGCGGGTGCGCGACCTCATCAACACGCCGGCGCAGGATCTGGGCCCCGCCGAAATGTGCGCCGAGGTGCGTGAAGTCGCCGCACGTTTCGGCGCAAAGTGCCGCGAGTGGAGCGGCGATGCCTTGCTGAAGGCCGGATTCCCAAGCGTGCACGCAGTGGGCTGCTCCAGTCCACGTACACCACGGGTGATCGAGCTGCGCTGGGGCAACCCGGAGCATCCATTGCTGGCGCTGGTCGGCAAGGGCGTGTGCTTCGACACCGGCGGGCTGGACCTGAAAAACCACGACGGCATGCGCTGGATGAAAAAGGACATGGGCGGCGCAGCGCACGCACTGTCACTGGCGCAACTGGTGATGGCGTCGAACTTGCCGGTGCGCCTGCTGCTGCTGATCCCGACCGTGGACAATGCGGTCGCGGGCGATGCGATGCGCCCCGGCGACGTGATCCGCACCCGCGCCGGCATCACCGTGGAGATCGACAACACCGACGCCGAAGGCCGGCTGATCCTGTGCGATGCACTGGCCGCAGCGGCCGAGGAAAAACCCGATCTCCTGATCGACTTCGCGACCCTCACCGGCTCTGCGCGCGTGGCACTCGGCCCCGATCTGCCGGCGCTGTTTGCCAACCGTGACGACGTGGCCGATGCGTTGCTCGCGGCTGGTGCCGCGCAGCACGATCCGCTGTGGCGCCTGCCGTTGTGGCAGCCCTACCGCGCGATGCTGGCTTCCGCGATCGCCGACACCTGCAACAACGGTGCCTCGCGCCACGCCGGTGCGATCACCGCCGCGTTATACCTTCAGAGCTTCGTGCCGGCCACGGTGCCGTGGCTGCATCTCGATGTCTACGCGTGGAACGACTTCGATCGTCCCGGCCGCCCGCGTGGCGGCGACGCCCAATCGTTGCGCGCGTTCCAGGCCTTCCTGCGCGAACGCTACGCGCGCGGCTGATTCGGCTGTGGATTCCTGCGCTTTCAATGTGCGGGGCGGCGAACGACCCTGATCCTGCCGCTGTCGGCGCCGCCGCAGAAAAAGCGTTCCTTGCCATCGGATTCGAGTCCCGACACGCCGACGCCCGCCGGCATCGCGAGCGATTCCAGCAGCTCGCCGGTCGCGGAATCGACCCTGCGCAGCTCGCTTTCCTCGTTTTCCCAGGTGCCATGCCAAAGCTCGCCGTCGATCCAGCTGACGCCGGTGACGAAGCGCGTGGATTCGATCGTGCGAAGCAGCTTGCCGGTTTCCGGATCGATCTGGTGGATCTTGCGCTCGCGGTATTCGCCGACCCACAACGTGCCCTCGGCCCATGCGAGCCCCGAGTTGCCGCCCTTGCCGGGCGCCGGAATGGTGCCGAGCACGCGTCCGCTTGCGGGGTCGATTTTCTGGATGCGGTCCCCGGCGATCTGGAACAGGTGTTTGCCGTCGAATGCCGTTCCCGCATGCGCGGCGACGTCGATCGAACGCTGCGGCTTGCCGCTTGCAGGATCAATGGCGTTCAACTTGTCACCGGATGCGAACCACACGCGCTCGCCGTCATACGACACGCCATGTACACGCTCGGCGTCGGCAAACGGGCCGTACTCGCGAATGATTTCCGCTGCTGACCGTTTCATGTTTGCATCCTCGTGGTTTGTGGTCGGCCACCGCCGGCAGATCCCGTGATCATTTGCCGATCACGTGTTTCGGTTAGCGAGGGACGAGCCGGGGTTGGCTGATGGTGACCCCTCGTATGCAGAGAGATCTTCGCCGATGCCCACGAGCCGGAATACCTGCCCGCCCGGAGCCTGGAAGTAAAGATGTGCATCGGGCACGTCGAGCTTCCTCACGCCGAAGTCGAGGATCTTCCGTTTCATTTCCTCGACCTTGTCCGCCTTGAGTTCCAGGTAGGTCGACTTCAGGAACTCGTTCTCGTCCAGCGCGGCGTCCTGCCATACAAAGCAGAAATGTGCGTCATCGAGTTGGAAACGATCGACCTGATCGTTGCTTGTCCTGACTTCGCAGCCCAGGACCTCGCCATAGAATTTGCGAATGCGGGCCTGTTCCGATCGCGCGGCGAAAACCGCCGCATGATTTCCGAGGATCAACCTCTTCGGGTCGGGCGCACGCGAAAGGGCGTCGTCCGGGTGGGGGGTGCCTTGGCCAGTCTCCACGTATTGCTTCAGGCTGAGGAGAAAACCGCCCCACGCGGTAGCCGACATTGCAAAAAAGTCGTCGCTCTGCGCGAAGCCGCGATGGGCGAAATGCAGCATCGTGCCGTCGCCTTCCGTGCTCATTTCGAACTCGATTCTGGTATTGGACCAGGTCGGCATGGCCGCGGAAAGCACCCCCCAGACGACGCGTCCATTTGCCGCCAGTTCATCGATTTTCATCCTGATCACGCGTTGACGGTTCGCGAAGCGGATTTCTCCGCTGCCGCCGATCCCGGTGTCCAGGTCGGCATCGCGTGAAAACCAGTTGCGGATGCCTTCGGCCGTGGCAATGGCCCGATAGACGTTGTCGCGTGATGCATGGATCGGGATCAAATGCAGGATGTCGGTCATGGATTCTCTCCGGCTGGCTGTGGTTGGCGGTGATTCGACGGTGCAACTCTAGTCACCCGGAAGCGGCGCCGGGAGTAACAAGCTCGTCGCGAATCCGGGCAGCGGCGGGGTCACCCAGCGGCGTGCGCGCCCGCGGCCGAACGATTGCGCCTTGCCTGCAGCTGCCAGTGCATCGAGCGCGCGTTGCACGTTGCGCTGGCTGGTCCCGAGCGCGAGCGCCAACGCCGAACTCGACCATGCTTCACCGTCTGCCAGCAAGGCCAGCACAGCCGCGTGTTTTGCTTCCAGCGGCAGCGCCAGCACCGCGACCTCGCGTGCATGGCGCGGCGCCAGTTCAAATCCTCGTGGTGTCGCGCGAACCGCGGCCAGAAGCAGCAGAGCCTTGCGTAGCCGCCCGATTTCGACCCTGAGTCGCGCGCGATGTGTCTCGTCCACGTAGCGGGTCCTGAACGCGCACGTGATCAACGCGTTTCTCGGCACGTCAGCAGGCCAGGCTTCGGCCAGCGTGCGCGCCAGCGCAAACAACACGGGCCGCGATGTGAGCGGAACGACCGCGTACCTGTCGCGCACCGCGCAACGGCAGGCGTCCACGACCAAGGTTTGCGAGGCGAACAGCGTCTCGACTTGTTCCAATACCACCTGTTGTGCGTCACCGCGCCTGATCAATTGCGCTGCCGGTATGTCCAGCATGCGGGATGCATTTTCGACTTCCGCCGCAAGCGCGGGGATTGCGGCTGCCTTTGCGGCTTGCCGGGCATGCTCGAGCGCGGCGCGTGCCGTCCCTGCGTGGATGCGACGCATCGCGATTCCCGCAACGATGAGTTCATGGATGCTCCGCAACGCTGGTGGCGATGATGCCTGATCGAGCGCGGCGAGTGCGTGTTCGGCGTCGTCGATGTGTCCGATCAGGAGTTGACGGCGAATGGCGAGATAAGCCGCGTGCGCGGCGTTGATCCGGTCACCGTGCGCTTCCAGCGTTGCGCGCGCCGCGGCAAGCGTTTTTTCGGGCCATCCCAGTTCGCGTGAAGCGAGTGCGATTTCGGCTTCGGCCACGACACAACGTGCGCGCGCCACGGCTTCGCGTTTGCCGAACGCACGCGCAGCGCGCCGCACCAGCGTTCTGGCGCGATCGAAATCGCCGAGTTGCGCCATCGCGATGCCACGCAACGCCAGGGCCGGCGCATCGTCGCGCAGGGCCACCCGCTTCAGCGCACCCAGCGGGTCACCCGCGGCCAGCGCGCGCGCCGCGGCCGTGATCAGCGAGTCCATGTCAATCGCGCCACATTTGTCACTCCCACCCGCCAACCAGGGCTGCCTAATCTACCCCCGAGGCGATCAACCAGCCCGTCGAAACGAACGACGGGTCCCCAACCGGAGGCAACGACCATGGCTACCCACAAGACCGGCACACGTGATGAATGGCTGACACGGCGACTCGAATTGCTCAAGGCGGAAAAGGCACTGACGCGGCGCAGTGACGAAGTGGCGCGGCAAAGGCAGGCGCTGCCATGGGTGAGGATCGACAAGGATTACCGGTTCGACACGGAGGCGGGCGACGCGTCGCTGGCGGACCTTTTCGGGGGGCGTTCGCAGCTGCTGGTGTATCACTTCATGTTCGGGCCCGATTACACGGCGGGCTGTCCGTCCTGCTCGATGATCGCCGATGGCTTCAACGGCTTCACGGAACACCTGGCCAACCACGACGTGATGCTGTGGGCGGTTTCGCGGGCACCGCTGCCGAAGTTGCAGGCGTACAGGCGGCGGCTGGGCTGGACGTTCCCGTGGGCGTCGTCGCATGGCGGCGACTTCAACTACGACTTCAACGTCTCGATCACCGAGGCGCAGCAACGCGCGGGCGGCGTCGAATACAACTACCGGCGCGGCGGCCATCCGATCGTCGCCGCCGAACTTCCGGAACCGGTGCGCGAGTTCGCGGCCACCTGCGGCACGGATGCGGCCACCTATGTGCGCGATCGCCCCGGCATGAGCGCGTTCGTACTCGAGGATGGCGTGATCTACCACACCTATTCCACCTACGCGCGTGGTCTGGACGGCTTGTGGGGCGCCTACCAGTGGCTCGACCGCGCGCCGCTGGGACGCAACGAGGCCGGCATCTGGTGGCGCCGCCGCGACGAATACGACGCGCCATGAACGCCGCGACGGGGCCTTCGGCGATGAGCGCTTTCCAATCGAAAACCGCGAACGCGCGAGGCACAGCCGAATGGCTGCGCCTCGCGGCCGCGCCGGCATTCGCGCTGATGGCCGTGCTCACTGGTGTGCTCGAACACGGTGCGCAGGACATGTTGTGCCCGGCCATGCGCTCGCCTCTGGCCGGCATGCTCCCGATGTACGTGCTGATGAGTGCCGTCCACCTGCCGCCCTGGCTGAAATTGATCGCCCGCACCCGGGCCGCCGGCAGGCTTTGATCGGCGACGCGCCGGTCGCGGCGAACGCCGGTTGCGCGATGCGTGCGGGACGCATGCGCTGCCATAATCATCGGCAGTCGCATCAATGGTGGTTACGTGCAAGGCCATTCCTGGTTGCCGTCGGTGCTGGTGTTCCTGGTCGCGGTGGTGATCGCGGTGCCGCTGGCGCGCAAACTGAAGCTGGGTTCGGTGCTGGGCTACCTCGCTGCGGGGGTGGTGATCGGGCCGTACGGCCTGCACTGGGTGCGCAATCCCGATGCGATATCGGGGATCTCCGAATTCGGGGTCGCGCTGCTGTTGTTCGTGATCGGACTTGAACTGTCGCCGCAACGGCTGTGGGTGATGCGGCGCGCGGTGTTCGGCGCCGGCGCAGCGCAAGTGATCGGCTCCGCCCTGGCGATCGGCTTGATCGCGGTATTCGGATTTCATCTGGAGCCGGTGGTGGCGGCGGTGGTGGGGCTGGGCCTCGCCTTTTCGTCCACCGCATTCGGCCTGCAGATCCTGGCCGAGCGGCGCGAGCTGCAGAGCCCGCATGGACGCCAGGCGTTCGCGATCCTGCTGTTCCAGGACCTGGTCGCGATCCCCCTGATCGCGGCGATTCCGCTGCTGGCCACACATGGCGCCACACCCACACCGGGTCAGCCGCTGTGGTTGTCGGCGTTGCGCGTGGCCGGCGTGATCGCGGTGGTGGTGGTGGGCGGACGCTACGCGTTGCGCCCGGTATTCCGCGCGGTCGCCAAGACCCAGTTGATCGAGGTTTCCACCGCGACCGCGCTGCTGGTGGTGATCGGGGTTGCGTGGCTGATGCAGCTCGCCGGCATCTCGATGGCATTGGGCACGTTTCTCGCGGGCGTGTTGCTGGCCGATTCGGAATACCGCCACGAACTCGAATCCAACATCGCGCCATTCGAGGGTCTGCTGCTGGGGTTGTTTTTCATCACGGTGGGCATGGGCGTGAATTTGCATTTGCTGATGCTGCACCCGTGGATCGTGGTGGGGCTGGTGGTGTTGCTGCTGGCGTTGAAGGCGCCGGTGCTGGCCGTGGTCGGGCGTTTGAGTCCGCGCATGGGCGGCCCGGATGCGGTCAAGCTGGCAGCGTTGCTCGCGGGCGGCGGCGAATTCGCCTTCGTGGTGTTCAAGCTCGCGGCCGAACACGGTCTGCTGACGCGCGCGCAACACGAATTGCTGGTGCTGGTGGTCACGCTGGGGATGGCTGCGGTGCCGCTGCTGGTGCTGGCCGCAGCGCGCATGCCGCAGTCGGGCAAACCGTCGCGCGAATACGACACCATCGACGCCGGCACCCCGCGCGTGATCATCGCCGGTTTCGGACGGGTCGGGCAGATCGTGGGCCGAATGTTGCGCGCGCGCAACATTCCGTTCGTGGCGCTGGAGAACTCGATCGAGCAGGTGGATCTGTCGCGGCGCTTCGCCGGTACCGAAATTTATTTCGGCGATCCGTCGCGCGCCGAAATCCTGCGCGCGGCGCAGGCCGGCAAGGCCGAGGTGTTCGTGCTGGCGACCGATGATCCCGCGGCCAACGTGCGCACCGCAAGACTGGTACGCCGGATGTTTCCGCACCTCAAGATCATCGCGCGTGCGCGCAACCGCCAGCACGCGTTCCGGCTGATGGATCTCGCATCGGATCCCGACGACGTGGTGCGCGAAACGTTCCATTCCAGCCTGAAGATGGCGCGCCTTACGTTGAAGGCGCTGGGCATGGGCGAGGAACAGGCGCACGCCGTGGTGGAGTTGTTCCGCGAGCATGACGAAAAGCTGCTGCGCGACCAGCACCTGGTGTACGACGACGATGTTGCGCTGCGCCAGACCACGCGCGAGGCTTATGCGGAATTGCAGGGGCTGTTCGAAGCCGACAGCCAGGCGCGGGTGGAGGCGCCTGCGCCTACTCGGGATGCGTCATCAACGGAGTCAACACCGGCGCGTTGACCGGCGCGCCGTGCCGCGGTGACAGTTCCAGCGCAAGATCGACGTAACCCAGCACCCGCGCAACTTGCGCAGGGGTGCGCTCCATGCAATCCCGCATCCCGCGGTCGGCGCCGCGCGCCAGCAATGCGCGTGCCGGTTCGAACAGGGCATGCATCGCGCAGGCATGCAAGGCGCTGACCCCGTGCTGGTCGACATGGCCGATGTTTGCGCCTGCATCCAGCAGCACCGGCGCCAGCGCGCCAAGATGGGTGCCGTCGCACTCCGCGCCCGGTTTCACGTGCACACCCAGCAACATCAGCAGCGGCGTGGCGCCGTGCCGATCGACGGCATTCACCGAAGGGTTGTCGGGCAGCAGCGCGTCGAGCAGGCGGCGGCAACGCAGGCTGTCGCGGCTGTCGAAGCAGAAACGCGCGGCGGCATGCAGCGCGGTGTGGCCGCGTGCGTCGGCGAGTTGCGGTTGCGCACCGAGTTCGCGCAAGGCGGCGACCATGTCGGGATGGCCGAGTGCGGCGGCGATCATCAGCGCAGTGACGTCGTCGGCATGGCGTCGATCGACCGCCACGCCGGCCGCGACGAGCGCGCGCACGATGTCGGGCTGGCGCGCGCTGACCGCAGCGGACAAGGGCGAGGCGCCGGTATCGACCGTGAGTTGCGGATCGGCGTGCGCCGCCAGCAATCGCTGCACGCTTTGCAGCGCGCCGGCACCACACGCGCGCAGCAGTGCGGTGGCGCCACGTTCGTCGCGCGCGTCGGCGGGCAGACCGAGTTCCAGCAAGCGTGCCACCGCATCCGGATCGGCCGCGGCGGCAGGCAGGTCGCTGTCGTGCAATCGCCGCCGGGGCAAAGCCCAGCCGTTCCAGCGCAACCAGTATTCAAACTGCGTGGCGCCGCGCGCGAGGGCGAGACCGAGTGGGGTTTCGCCGCTGGCCGCTGCGGCTTCCGGATCGGCACCGCATGCGATCAATGCCTTCACCAGCGGCAACGCGGTTTCCGGCTTGCCATCCAGCGCGATGTGCAAGGCGGTGGCGCCGGCGCGATCCCGCGCATCGGGATCGACACCGCATGCGAGCAATGCATTCAGCACCGGCAGCAGTTTCGGGCGGCAGGCGTGGTGCAGCGGCGTGCGGCCGGCGGCATCGGCGCCGAACATGTCTGCGCCACGTTCGAGCAACGTGAGGGCAAGCGCAGCGTCGGCGTCCGCATCGCCGAGCTGTGCGAGCGCGCAGGCAAGGCGTCCGGCGCCGGCGGCTGTGGTGCCGGCGCCCAGCAGTTGCTCAACGGCCGCGCGCGACGTGGGCAGGCGTTCCAGCAGCGCGTCGAACAGGCGGCTGCCGTCATCGAGTTGCGCTTCCGCGCCGAGACCGTGCTCGAGCAGCCACGTACGCGGCGCCGCATCGGCATGCGCGGCAAGATCCAGGTACAGCGCCGCAAGTTCCGCTTCGGGCCAGCTTCGCGCACGCTCGGCGAAGCGCGCGACCATGTTCCAGTGCGCAAAACGCAACGCATCCAGCAGATGCGCAGGCGTGTCGGCACCCGCTTCCGGCTGACTGGCTGGCGCATGGCTGGCCGGCAGCGCAGCCCCCGGATCCAGCAGTGCGATCAGGTCCCAGCGTCCCGCGCCGCTGGCCTGATCGATCGCGCTGCGGCCATCTCTGCCCTTGCGTTGCGGATCGGCCCCGAGCGCCAGCAGCGCACGCAGACAATCGGCATTGGCACGCGGCGACTGGCAGGCCAGGCTCAGCGCGGTGCGGCCATGCTGATCACAGGCTTCCACGTCCGGTTTTTTTTCAGCCAACAAGTTCACGATGGCGGTGGCGCCGGCGCGCGCGGCTTCCATCAACGGCGTGGTGCCATAACGGTCGGCGATCGCCGCGTCGGCGCCGGCGTCCAGCAACGCACGCGCGATCCCGGCATGGTTTTCGCGCGCGGCATGCAACAACGCGCTGGCTCCCAGTGCGTCGGTGGCGTCCACGTGCGGTTTGTACTTCAGCAAGGTTTCGACGCCTTCGGGGTCATCATCGGCAATGCCGGCCGCCGCCGGCAGTGCGGTGTCGGGCTGCGCACCCTGTTCGACGAGAAAACGCAGCAGCGGCCAATTCGCGGCGCCCGCGGCGACGACGAGGGGGGTCGCTTGATGACGGTTGCGACATTCCAGCGGCGCCTGGGCATCGATCAGGATCGCTGCAACTGTCGGTTCCGCGCACAACGCTGCGTGATGCAACGGGGTGTTGCCTTCGCTGTCGGCGAGCGCGGGATCGGCGCCATTGGCGATGAGCGTGGTGACCGTTTCCGGCCGGCCGTGACTGCACGACCGGGTTGCAGCCAGCAGCGGCGTGAGACCGGCGTGCGCCCGGTTCACGTTGGCGCCCTTGCCGATCAACGCGCGCAACACGCGCGTGTCCGGCAATTCGGCGGCCAGCACCAGGGCGGAGCGCTGGTCGCGTGCACCCGCAGACGGCGCCGCGTCGGGATCGGCCCCGTGGGTGAGCCAGTTGTTGGCTGTCGCGAAGTCGCCCGCGCGCACTGCGGCGAGCAGGTTCTCGTCGAGCGTCGCTTGCGGCAGCACGGGGTCGGCGGGTCCGGGCGCCGCAGCGGCCGGCGGCGCATCCCCATCCAGATGGGCGGCGTCGGTGTTTTTCGCCGCGTCCGGTTCGTGATCCGGCGCCGGTGGCTGCGGTCCGATCGGCGGCAGGCCGTGCCGGCCGCGGTTGTCGAACAACAGCCGCAAGGTGCGGTTGGCGACGATCAGCGAACCCACCGGCAGCACCACCAGCGCATACACCAGCAGCGCCGCGGTCCGGATTTCGTCGGGCAGGTTGGCGCCGATCCCGGCCAGGGTCAGGGCGCCGAATGCGATCACGAGTTGCGCCAGCGCAGCAGGCAGGAAGTGCGTGACGAACAAATCCCGGCCGCGTGTCAGGTGTCGCGCAAAAGTGGCGCTGCGCGCCAGCGCGGTGGTGATCCATGAGTGTTCCGCGCCGGCGGGAAACGCGTCATCCCACTGGAACACCAGGCCGAACACCGGCCACAGCCGCCACAGCACCACCAGCGCGATCACCAGCGCCACACACAGTCCCAGCGTCGCTGCCAGCGAGGGCGCCTGCGACAGTGCCAGCAGCGGCCAGGCGGTCAGCACGAATACGACTGCGGTGTGCAGGGCCAGCGCGATCAGGTGCACCGGTCCGCGTCTGAAAGTGATGCGGGCGAAGCTCGACTCGCAGCCGAAGCCGATTGCGTGGCATGCCGCCGCCATCGACAACGAAGCGCCGATCAGCAGCAGCACCAGCGAGTAACGTTGCCACGGGTACGGAATCCAGATCGCGAGCAGCACCGCGATCAGCGAGGGCAGAAAACAGGCGAGCGATTGCGTGAGGGGAGGCCGGCGGGGCTTGGCTGGAGACATGGCGGGCTCGTGCGGCGGATGGCCAAGTATAGGCAATGCGCATGTATCGGTCACAACAACCCCCCCCCGCGCACCGGATTGCCTTGACTGGTAGTGGTCCGGTTTGAGTCCGTTCGCCCCCGGATCAAATCCGGGGCAGGCTCTGCGCATAGCGCCGGGAGGCGCGAAGTCGAAGGGCCGAATGCGTTTCGACTTTGCTCGTTGTGCTCGCTACGTTCAACGCGAACGGAACAAGCTCAACCTGCACCGCCACCCCTTGACCCACAGACTTGCGCTGATTTCGCCGGGATGCCATAGTCGCCATGACAAAATTCATACAAGCGTATGAAAGTTGCAAACGGCACGGCCCCGGACTGCCGATTCCGTTTTGCCTGATTCGATATCACCGAGACTGGAGATCCCTTCATGAGCAAGCAACCGTTGTCCGTGCCCCGATTGGCTGGCGTGTCGCTCGCCGCCTTGAGCATCGCGGTGGCCGGGGCGCTGGTCAGTCCGGCTGCGTCCGCGTCCGGGTTCCAGATCAGTGAAGACACCGCGCACGCGCTGGGCCGCGCCTACGCAGGCCGCGAGGCAGCCGGCTACGATCTGTCGGTGGTGCTCAACAATCCCGCGGGCATGCTGGATTTCGACACGTACGCGGTGCAGATCGACGCCACCGCGATCGACGTGAGCACCCAGTTCCACGGCATCGGCAGTGACGCGATCGGCCGGCCGCTGTCGGGCGGAGACGGCGGCAACGGCGGCGATGTCAATGGCGTGCCGGCGATCAGCGTGCTCATTCCGGTTGCGCAGAACTGGCGGCTGGGTTTCGGCATCAACGCGCCGTTCGGACTCAAGACCCAGTACGACGCCGGCTGGATGGGGCGTTATCAGGCGTTGAAATCCAGCGTGAAGTCGATGGATCTGACCGGCTCGGTGGCGTGGGCGGTGACGCCGCAATTTTTCCTGGGCTTTTCGGTGATCGCGCAGAAAACCACCGTGGACCTTTCCAACGCGATCGACTTCGGCGCGGTGTTGGCCGGCATGCAGGTGCCGGGCTTCCTGCCGCAATCGGCGGACGGCGCCCTGCGCGTGCGTGGCGACAACTGGAAATGGGGCTGGCAGGTCGGCGCCGAATGGAAGCCGACCTCGCGCGATACCCTCGCGCTCGATTACAAGGCCAAGATCAACCATCACATCGGCGGTCAGGCATATTTCACCACGCCGCAAAGCGTGCAGTTCGTGCTCGCACAGGCGCAGTCGCCGCTGTTCCAGAACACCGCCGCCAGCGGCGACATCGCGACCCCGGCCACCGCGAACCTGAGTTACTGGCACAAGACGCCGGGGCCGATCTCGTGGGGCGCGGAGCTTTCCTGGACCGGCTGGAGTTCCTTCAGCCAGATTGCGATCAGCTTCGCCAATCCCGCGCAACCACCCGTCGACATCCCGTACAAGTGGCGCAACACCTGGTTCGGCTCGCTGGGTATGGACTACCAGTTGAACTCGCGTTGGACGCTGCGCGGCGGTGTCGCCCTCGACCAGACGCCGACCCGCGACTTCTCGCGCGACCCGCGCATTCCCGATAACGCGCGCAAATGGCTTGCGCTGGGTGCCACCTATTCGCCGACCTCGCAGGTGCAACTCAACATCGGCTACGCGCACCTGTTCGTCGACGACGGCGATGTCAACGACGTCAGCGCGACCGGCGATCGTCTGGTCGGCAGCTTCGACAATTCCGGCAACCTGCTCGGGGTGTCGTTGCAGTTCAAGTTCTGAAGCTGCCCGGACTGCGCGCGTCGCGTGCGCCGGTGTATCGAAAGCCCCGGCTTGCGCCGGGGCTTTCGTGTTCCTGACCGGTGACCGTGCTCGGCCAACGATTTTGCGGGCATCTCCAAAAAAAAGTTCGTCATTCCGGGGCCGTCGCCAGGGCCGTCGCCAGTCCGATCGGCGACGGAACCCGGAGTGACGAGACGCATGGCTGGACTTGTAACCAATCAGGTTTGCCCCGCGGTGGTTTGCCTCGGATCCCGGCGGCACTTGACGACACCTGTAACTGCGGTGTAGCTTGGTACTTACAGTTGTAAGCAACCGGGTTGCATCATGGTCGAATCATCCATCGGCGATCGCGAACTGGCACTGCTCAAGCACGTCGATGAGCACGGCGACGCCTCGGTGGGCGAAGCCACGATCGATTTCGGCGAACCGTTGGGGCTGGCCCGTTCCACGGTGCTGACCATGATGGAGCGTCTGCGCGCCAAGGGCTTCCTGAAGCGGCGGCAGATCGGCGGCGTGTATCGCTACCGCATCGCCACCGCGCCGCGCGAGGTAGTGCGGCACGCGGTCGATCAATTCGTCGCCAACACGCTGGGTGGATCGGTCTCGCCGTTCGTGGCCTGGATGGCCGAAAGCGGGAAAGTCAGCGATGCCGAACTCGCCGAGCTGAAGGCGCTGGTGACGAAACTGGGATCCGGGCGCAAGGGGAAATGACATGGCAGCCTTCGAACGCTTCGCCGACTTTATGCTGTCGCACCTGTTGTGGACCTCGCTGCAGGCGGTGGTACTGGTTGCCGTCATCGTACTGATCCTGCGTCTGCTGCCGCGTCTGCCCGCCGCGGCGCGTTGCGCCTTGTGGTGGTTGGTGGCTTTGCAGGTGGTGCTCGGGCTCGCTTCGTCATCACCCATCCGTTTGCCGCTGCTGGCATCGCCCGTGGCGGTCACCGTGCAACTGGAGCAGCACGTCGCGTCAGCGGGTTCCGCGGCGGGTTCCGGATCGACGGTTGCGTCGTCGGTGGTGCGCGGCTGGGGGCAACGCATTTCCTGGCGCGAGGGCTTGCTGGCGTTGTGGGTGTTCGCGTTGCTGGCCCAAACCCCTGCGCTGCTTGCCGAACGCCGGCGGTTGCGCGCGTTGTTGCGCGACGCGCGAGACGCGGATCCGCCGTTGCAGCGACGCTGTGTGGAGCTGGCAAGACTTGCGGGGTTGCGGCGCTGCCCGCGATTGCGGGTCAGCGAACGCGTGACAGCGCCGCTGGTCGCGGGCTGGTGGCGACCGCTGATCCTGTGGCCTGACCGGCAAGCACTTTCGGCGCACGAAACTTCGCTTGCACTCGCGCACGAGCTCGCGCACCTGAAGCGCGGCGACCTGTGGCTGGGTGTCGTGCCCGCGCTCGCACGTCGGCTTCTGTTTTTCCATCCGCTGGTGCGTTGGGCGGTGCACGAATACGCCGCGTACCGCGAGGCCGCGTGCGACGCCGTGGCCGTGCGCGGGCAGGCAGATAGCGCCGCGCAAGGTTACGGCGCGCTACTGCTGCGCCTCGGCGTATCCGACCCCCGCATAGCGGGCATCAGCGCGGCGTCGGGCACCTTTCGCAACCTGAAATTGCGGCTGACCATGCTGCGTCAACCGGCGGACGCGATGCTGCGCATGCGCGTGTGGATCCTGATCGTGGCCGTGGCGATGCTCGGCGCGTTGCCGTACCGGGTGGTGGCGGCGAACAAGGCGGCAGTGGTCCGAGACAACGCTGCTGCTGATCCCGCTCGCGGCGCCGGCGAGCTACCCACGCAGTGTGGAGTCAAAGCGGACGACATTTCATTCTGCGGGGCCAACTTTCTGGCCTATATGGGGGCCCCGCGCGACGGACAAGGCGCGGTGCTGTTCGACAAGGGCCACGTGATCATCGCCGGCAAGCATGCCGACGTCGTCGCGGCCAAACGCTACTATCGGCCGGGCGCCCGGATGCTCTGGTTCCGGGATGGCAATCAGGCCTATCTGAGTCGCGATCCGGCGTTGCTGGCACGTGCGGATGCGTTGCTGGCCCCCGTTTCTGGTCGCTACAAAAAAGCCATCGCGTTGAATGGCGGGCTTGGCAAACTGCATCAGCACCTTGAAATGCTCAATGAACGGGTTGATCGTCTCCGTCAAGGATTGGACGTGCTGCATCAACGACAGGCTCTTCTGGATCGCAAAGGCGTGCGTGCCGATCCAAAAGAGCGGGCCGATCTGCAGGTGCGCGAAGCAGTGCTCATCGCGAGTATTCAGACACAACAAGCACAGATCAATGGCGTGCAGCGATCACTCGACGCACAGCAAATGGCTCTGCAGCGGTGGCAGCGAATGTCATCGGGAACGTTCGCGGCACTGCGCACCGGTTTGGGAAAACTTGCGGATGGCGCACTTGCAAGTGGCTCGACGCAGGTGGTCGATTGATAGCCACTGCCGAGAGCGAATGACATACAGCGGCAGTTTTGCGTGATCGACGAAGGAATTGCGGGAGATGAGGGATGTTCCGGTATTACCTTGAACTCGCGCTCCGCAGCTTCCGCCGCAACAAGGCGCTGACGGCCTTGATCGTGCTGGCAATCGGGATCGGCATCGGCGCCAGCATGACCATGCTCACCGTGTTGCACGTGATGGCCGGCGATCCGCTGCCGGGCCGCAGCGCCACGTTGTTTTATCCGCACCTCGCACCCGGTTCGGCGGGCTCGAACTACGACGCCGGCCGGGCCTTCACCTGGATCGATGCCAACAATCTCCTGCACGCGCACCGCGCGGTGCGGCAGGCGATGATGGCGGGCGGCCGGGTGGCGGTGAGCCCGGGCGGCCATCGCAAGGCTTTTTTCAGCACCGGTCGTTATGCCAGCTCCGGCTTCTTCGCGATGTTCGGCGCGCCGTTTGCCGCGGGCACCGGCTGGACC
>DASUJD010000075.1:0-23858 GCA_036279455.1 Rhodanobacteraceae bacterium
TTGTTCCTGTACGGCGAGAGCTACGGCACCACCCGCTCCGCCGGGCTCGCGGAGTACCTGCAACGGCAGGGGATCGCCGTCAACGGTGTCGTCCTGCAATCGTCCGTGCTCAATTATTTCGATGGCTCGCCCGGTTCCGACAACGATTATGTCTTCAACGTGCCGAGCTTCGCGGCGATCGCCTGGTACCACGACAAGGTCGCCAACAAGCCGGCCAGTCTGTCCGATTTCGTGGAGCAGGCGCGGCAGTTCGCCGACGGTCCGTACGCGCAGGCACTGCGCCAAGGCAACGCATTGCCCAAGGCGCAGCTCGACGCACTGGCGGAGAAGATGCACCAGTTCACCGGTCTGCCGGTCGAATATCTGGAACGCGCCAACCTGCGCGTCACGGGCGGCGAATTTCGCAAGGAACTGATGTTGCCCGAACGCCAGCACCTGGGCCGCTACGATGGCCGCTACCTTGCCGCCGACGCCGACGCCATCGCTTCGAGCCCGGAGTCCGATCCCTCCGACCAGCAGATCTCGCCGGCGCTGAATCAGGGCTACCTGTGGTACTTGCACCACGTGCTGAAATGGGAGACCGACCGCAGCTACGTCGGGCTGAACTTCGACGCCAACAGGAAGTGGGACTGGAAACACAACGCGCCGGGCCGTCGCGGAAAGGAACAGCTACCTGACGTCGCCGCGGATCTCGCCGCCGCGATGCGCCAGAATCCCTACCTGCACGTGTTGTCGGAAAACGGCTACTTCGATCTTGCCACCCCGTTTCACGCCACCGAGTACGACCTGGCCCACGTGAATCTCGACGCCAAACTGCGCAGCCACATCCAGTTCGCGTACTTCAAGTCGGGGCACCCGATCTACATCAACCCCGTGTCGCTCAAGGCCATGCACCACGTGCTCGACAACTTCTACCAGAGCACGCTAAAGGCCGACCGCCAAGGCGCTGCGCGCTGACGAGCTGTCGAGAAACCTTGAGGCTGGGCTATCCCGGAAAGGGGCCGGGGTCAGCCCAATCGCTCGCGCGAGTGCAACATTCCTGAGTCATTGGCCAAGAGCCGCCAATGCCTGCGCCATGCGCTTGCCGGAAACCGGCTCGGCGGTTTTGAGTTCCTGCGCAAACACGGACACACGCCATTCCTCGACCAGCCAGCGCAGTGTCTCCAATGCTTCGGATTCATCGCCCGCCGCTTGCATGTTCAGCACTGCGCGCCAGTACGGCAGCACCTGCTGCATGCGCGAATGATCGCGCGCGGGATCGCTGCGCAGTTTTTCGGCGCGCAATCGCATGGCCTTGAGGTAGCGCGGCAAATGCGCGAGTCGCGCCGTCGGCAGTTCGCGCAGGAATCCCGGTGCGAGCAGCGCGTCGAGCTGGCCACGCAGGTCGGCATAGCTCGCCTCGGCCTGACCCTTGATGGAGGGCTTCATCCACGGCTGCAGGTCGGCCAAGGCGGCAAGGATGGGGTCGACCCGTTTCAGGCGCTCCATCGCGGCACCGAACAAGTCGCGCGACACGGCGTCACGCAATGCCTGCCATGAGGCATGGTCGCGCACATTCAAGTCGTGCCCGATCAACATGTCGGCGAACGCGCCTTCCACGATATCCTCGCGCAACGCGTCGGCGCGTCCGTGTGGTGCGAACGCAACCGTGAGCTTCGGCTTCAATGGCAATTGCTTGCGCGCGCGCTTGAGCTCGGCCGCCAGCGCGATGCGCAGCAGCCGTTCGACGCCCGCGTGATGTGATTGCCCCGCCTCATCTGCGTTCTCGAACACACGCAACGCGACAACTTCGCCAAGATCGACCAGCGCCGGATACGCGGCTATGCCATCGCGCGCGCGGATTTGTCCGGGAATCGCATCGAAATCCCAGCCGCGCACGTCGTCGCGCGCGACGGCCATGTCCGCATGCTGCGAAAAGGCCTCGCGTGCGCGTGAACCGAATTGCGCACGCAGCACGTTCAGGTCACGGCCTTGCGCCAGCGGGCGACCGCGTTCGTCGCGCAGGTCGAAGCGCATCGACAGGTGCGCAGGTAATGCACTCGCATCAAGGCTTGCGGCATCGACTTCGACGCCTGTCACTCGTTTGAGGAATGCCGCCAACGCGACCGCAAGCGATTCGTCGCGTGGCGCTTCCGCTTCGATGAAGGCACGCGCGAATTCCGGCGCCGGCACGAAGTTGCGGCGCAGTGTCTTGGGCAGGCTGCGGATCAGGGCAGCTACCTTGTCCTGCAGCAGCCCCGGCACCAGCCATTCGCAGCGCGCGGCGGGAATCGCGTTCAACAGCGCCAGCGGCACGCGCAAGCTGACACCGTCGGCCTCGTCGCCCGGTACGAACCGGTACTCGAACGCGAGTTTCTGGCTGCCGACCTCCAGCGCCTCGGGAAACGCGCCCGCATCACCGTGTGTGCCGGCCTCCAGCACATCGCGCAGTGACCAGCGCAGGGCCGCGCCCTCCGCCGCGGATGCGCGCTTGTACCAGGCATCCAGCGCTGCGGACGAGGCGATGTCTTGCGGCAGCTTGCCGGCGAAAAACATGGCCAGATCCTCGTCGGATTTCAGCAAGCCCTCGCGGCGCTGCTGCGCTTCAATTTCGCGCGCCTCGTCCAGCACCCGCGCGTTGGCGCGCACGAAATCCGCGCGGCAGTCGATCTCGCAACGCGCCAATGCTTCGCGCAAAAAGATCGCATGCGCGAGCACCGGGTCCTGCTTCGCAAAGGTCACCGCGCGCCGCTCGACCAGAATCAAGCCGTACAGCGACACCTGCTCGAACGCCTGCACCGCGCCCCGCGAACGCGACCAGTGCGGATCGCTGCACGTGCGTTTCAGCAGGTGGGCTGCCTGGCGCTCGATCCATGCGGGTTCGATGCGCGCGCATTGCATGCCCCACACCTTGCCGCCCAGATCGAGGATCTGCGCCACGAACAACCATGCGGGCGGCTTCTTCGCCAGCGCGGAACCCGGGAACACCTTGAACTTGCGCTCGCGGGTGCCGCGATACAGGCCCTGCTCGTCCTTGCGCGCGACGTTGGTGGGCAGGCCGGAAAGCAGCGTGAGGTGGATGGGCTCGTGAAGCCGGGGATGGTGGGTGGGTAGTGTGGGCACACTTCCGGAATCATTCGTTTGCACGCGGTTACTGGCAGATCCGGGTGCGCTCAGCCTCCGCGCAGAACGCCCCCGCTGCCCATCTCCCGCCCCCTGCTCCAACAACAACTGTCGATGCAATTCGCGCCACTCGCGCATCCGCATGAATGACACGAAGTGCTTCGCGCACCAGTCGCGCAGTTTCGACTGTGTCAATTCCTCGTGCGCCGCGTGATATGCGTTCCACAGGTTCAGCACACCGACGAAGTCGGATTGCGGATCGGCGAATTCCGCATGCGCGGCGTCGGCCTGTTGTTGCTTGTCCGCCGGGCGTTCGCGTGGGTCCTGGGTGCCGAGGAAAGCGACGATCGGCAACACTTCCGGCGCAACGCCCAGCTTCCGCGACTCGACCAGCATCCGCGCCAATTGCGCATCGATCGGAATGCGTGCGAGTTCACGGCCCAGCGGCGTCAGGCGGCGCGCATCGTCCACCGCGCCGATCTCCGCCAGCCGTCGCCAGCCATCATTGACCGCACGCGGATCGGGCGGATCGATGAAAGGAAAATTTTCGATTGTCCGGACTTCTGCATCCTGCATCCGTTCGGACACGCCGGGTTCGGCGCGTGTCCGAACCCGGCTCAGTCGAATCGAATCATTCCTGATTCGATTCGCGAGCGAGCCGTCCCTGGTCCGCGCTTCGACGTCGCCGAGTCCGAGATCGAGCATGCGCAGGATCACATCGGACAACGCGCTGCGCAGGATTTCCGGATCGCCGTACGGCGGACGCGCCGCGAAATCCGCTTCGTCGTAAAGGCGCACGCAAATGCCCGAACCGACGCGCCCGCAGCGGCCGGCACGCTGGTTGGCCGCGGCCTGCGATACCGGCTCGATGTGCAGGCGCTCGATCTGACTGCGGCGCGAATAGCGCTTGACGCGCGCGTCGCCGGAATCGACGACCCAACGGATGCGCGGCACCGTCAGCGAAGTTTCCGCGACGTTGGTGGCCAGCACGATCCGTCGCGCTGGTCCCGGCTTGAACACGCGATCCTGTTCCTTCACCGACAGCCGCGCATACAAGGGCAGCACTTCCGTGTGACGGTACTGCCGCCGCGCCAGCGCAAGGTGCGCGTCGCGGATCTCCCGTTCGCCCGGCAGGAACACCAGCGCGTCGCCCTTCGGATCTTCGCGGGTGATGTCATCGAGCGCCGCGACGACGCGTTCGGTCAGTCCGCTTTCCTGCCCGGGCGGCCGGTATCGCACTTCCACCGGGTACGCCCGGCCCTCCACCGTCACCACCGGCGCGTTGTCGAAGTGCTCCGCGAATCGCGTGGTGTCGATGGTGGCCGAAGTAATGATGACCTTCAGGTCACGACGTCGATGCGACAGTTGCTTCAGGTACCCGAGCAGGAAATCGATATTGAGGCTGCGTTCGTGCGCCTCGTCGATGATCAGCGTGTCGTACGCCGACAACCAGCGGTCGTGCACCATCTCGGCCAGCAGGATGCCGTCGGTCATGAATTTGACCAGGGTATTCTCGCCGAGCTGTTTGGCGAAACGTACCTCGTAGCCCACCACGCCGCCAGGTTGATCGTTGTGTCCGCCGCCCAATTCGCTTGCGACGCGATGCGCCATCGCGCGTGCGGCGAGGCGCCGCGGCTGGGTACAACCGATCATGCCGGCGACGCCGCGCCCGGCAGCAAGGCAAAGCTTTGGCAGTTGGGTGGTCTTGCCCGACCCGGTTTCACCCGCGACGACCAGCACTCGATGGCTGCGGATCAGCCCCGTGATTTCATCCGCACGCTGCGTGATCGGCAGCGATTCGTCCAGCGTGATCGGCGGCACCAGTGCGGCGCGTGCCTCGCATTGCGCCATGGAGCCCGCAATTTCCCGGGCGAGCTCATGCAGCGCGCCGGGCGAAGTCCGGCGCTTGCGTTCCAGCCCGCGCAGGCGCGCGCGCAATCGGCCCGCGTCTCGCGTCAATGCGCGATCCAGCAAACGTTCCAGCTCACGCGGGCTCGGCGCCTGATCGGCGTGTGAGCGATGCTTCGATTCCATCGCGACATGGTATTCGAGGTCTGCCGTAGTAGTGGTCTGGTTTGAGTTGAACCGTTCGCACTGAGCGTAGTGAGCAGAGCGAACGAAGTCGAAGCGCCGTTTGTCCTTCGACTCCGCGCCTTCGACTCCGCGCCTTCGACTCCGCGCCTTCGGCGCTACGCTCAGGACGAACGGATTTTCAAACTGAACCACCACCTCTGCCGTCATCGGCCTGCAAAAAGCTCAGGAACGGTGCATCATGCGCGTTTCCCAGCCTCGGAGCCTTCCATGCCGCGCACAACGTTGATTCTTGCCGCCGCCGTCGCTTGCGCATGCGCGGCCTGCTCGCAACAGTCGCCGACTACCAGTTCGGCTCCGGCGACTTCCGCGCCGGCAGCGACGGCTGCCATGCCGGCATCAGCCAGCACCGCGCCCGGCATCGGCATCAAGCTGGCTTACATCGACAAGTCGGTGAAGCCGGGCGACGATTTCTTCGAATACGCCAACGGCGACTGGCTCAAGAACGCACAGATCCCCGCCGACCGTTCCAGCACCGGCGCGTTCTATGACGTGTTCGAGGCCACCGAAAAGCACACCGCCGACCTGATCAGGAACGCCGGCGCCGGCAACCCCGCGGCCGGCAGCAACGCGCGCAAGATCGCCGACTACTACGCGGCGTACATGGACACCTCGGCGATCGACAAGGCGGGCCTCAAGCCGCTGAAACCGGAGCTTGACGCGATCCAAGCGATCAAGACCCGCGCTGAGCTCGCCAGCGTGCTCGGCAGCCGTCTGCGCGCCGACGTGGATCCGATCAACGCCACCAACTTCCACACCCAGCACCTGTTTGGCCTGTTCGTCACCAAGGGCCTTGAGGAAGAATCGCTGCAGATCCCCTACCTGCTGCAGGGCGGACTGGGCATGCCCAGCCGCGACTACTACCTTTCCAAAGATCCGCACATGGCCGAGGCGCGCGGCAAGTACAAAACCTACATCGCCGCGCTGCTGAAACAGGCCGGCATCGCCGATGCCGACAGCAAGGCCGCTGCGATTTTTGCGCTGGAAACGAAAATCGCCAGGGCGCAGGAAAGTCTTGTCGACAGCGAGAATATCCACAAAGCCAACAATCTCTGGACCATGAGCGATGTTTCGAAGAAGGCACCGGGGCTCGACTGGAATGCCTACTTCAAGGCAGCCGGGCTCGACGATGTCAAACGGATCGATGTATGGCAACCGTCCGCGATCGTCGGCGAATCGAAGCTGGTGGCAAGTCAGCCGCTGGATGCGTGGAAGGATTTGCTGACGTTCCACACCCTAAATGCCGCGGCGCCGCTGTTGCCGAAGGCTTACGCCGACCTCAATTTTGATTTCTTCGGCAAGACACTGCAGGGTACGCCCCAACAGCGCCCGCGCTGGAAACGCGCGATCAGCGCAACCAACACCGATCTGGGTGATGCGGTGGGGCAGTTGTACGTCAAGAAATACTTCCCGGCTTCGTCCAAGGCCGCCGCCGAGACGATGGTGAAGAATCTGCTCTCCGCGTTCCGCGCGGGCATCAGGAATCTCGCCTGGATGTCGCCTGCAACCCGGCAGAAGGCCGAAGCCAAGCTCGATACGCTGAAGGTCGGGATCGGCTATCCCGACCAATGGCGCGACTATTCGTCGCTCACGATCAAGCCCGATGACGCACTGGGCAATCACCAGCGTGCACTGAAGTTCGAATACGGGCTCGCCAAGGCCAAGATCGGCAGGCCAATCGACGACAACGAATGGTGGATGACCCCGCAAACGGTCAACGCCGTGAACCTGCCGTTGCAGAACGCGCTGAACTTCCCGGCCGCGATCCTGCAGCCGCCATTCTTCGACGCCAATGCCGACCCGGCCGCCAACTACGGCGCGATGGGTGCGGTCATCGGACACGAAATCAGCCACAGCTTCGACAACACGGGCGCGGATTTCGACGCCCATGGCCGCCTGAAGAACTGGTGGACGCCGACCGACCTCAAGCACTTTGAAGCAGCGACCGACGCGTTGGCCAGGCAGTACAGCCAATACGAGGCGTTGCCGGGGCTGCACGTGAACGGCAAGCAGACGCTGGGCGAGGATATTGCCGATGTGTCCGGACTGACCGCCGCGTACCGCGCCTACCACCTGTCGCTGGAGGGCAAACCGGCCCCGATGCTCGACGGACTGACCGGCGACCAGCGTTTCTTCATCGCCTTCGGGCAGGCATGGCGCGGCAAGATCCGAGATGCCGCGCTGCGCCAGCGGCTGGCGACAGACGTGCATGCGCCGGGGCGTTTCCGGGCCGAAACCGTGCGCAATCTCGACCCCTGGTACAAGGCCTTCAACGTGGAATCGGGCCAGAAGCTGTACCTCAAGCCGGACCAGCGGGTGAAGATCTGGTAGCCGGCGCCCGAATCTGAATGTGAACGCAATGGGTGGTGGGCGCCAGGCCCAAAGTCGGCTCGCGTGCGGTAGGGTTGGCGTTGCAGCGCCCTTGATTCTTCCAGCGCAGTCCCCCGCGCTGCTTTCGGTCAACCCGTCTGAGAAGGAGACTACACATGTCCAGCAAGACCTATCGAACTCTCTGCCTTGCGCTCGGCGTGACGGCCACCTTGGCTTTCGCCGGCTGCACGAACTACGTCAAGAAGAGCGATTACGACGCCGCCATCGCCAAGCTTCAGCAGACCGACCAGAATCTTCAGCAGCAGATCAATTCGCTGTCGCAGGATATGAAGAGCCAGTTCGCCAAGTACGACACCGAGATCACCGCGATGCAGGGGCGTATCCAGGTGAACAACATCGCCCACTTCGCGTTCAACAGCGCAACGCTGCAGGACGAGGACAAGACCAAGCTGGACGACTTTGCCAAAATCATGCGCGCGCATCATTCCGACGCACTGGTCACCGTGGAAGGCTTTGCCGACCCCGCGGGCTCGACCCGCTACAACAAGCACCTGGGGCTGGAGCGCGCCCAGGCCGTGCGCAATTATCTTGTCAGCCAGGACGGCATGGCAGACAGCCAGGTGCGCGCAGTCAGCTATGGCGAGTCGAAAGACCGTCAGGTCAAGCCGGGAGCCACGCGTGACGCCGGTACCCCGAACCGTCGGGCAACGCTGGTGGTCGACTTTGTCGGTACCGCGAGCTGACGGTCACTGTTGATGTCAGGCGCCCGGGCGGGCAGTCCATCCGGGTGCCTTGGTGTCGTTCAGGCGATCCCGAGTCCGGCTATCTCGCCGATCGCGTCGCCATCGAAACCGGCCAATTGGGCGAATGCGCGGCCACGCTCGGCGTAATGCTCGAACTGGTCGAAGCTGGGGGCGCCGGGCGAAAGCAGCACGACGCCTCCCGCGACGGCGTTGTTCCTTGCGCTCTCGACGGCGGCGGCAAGATCGACCGCCTCATCGATCGGATATTCCGGCTTCGCCTCGAAAAGCGTTCGCGCGATACGCGGGCCTGCGGTCCCCTGCACGATCACCGCGTGCGGCGGCGCAGTGCGCAGCGCCTGCGCAAACGCTGCCCAATCGAGTCCCCGATCATGCCCACCCAGGATCAATGTCACCTGCCGATCATGCAAGCTTTCCAGTGCAGCCAGCGCGGCATCGGGGGTGGTGCTGATCGAATCGTCGATCCATTCGATGCCATCACGCATGCCCAGTGAGGTCAGGCGGTGCGGCAGTGGCCTGAAGCCGGCAAGTGACGCCGCGGCAGCGCGTGCATCGAACCCCAGCAGCTCGATGGCGGCAAGCGCGGCGCAGGCATTGCGTGCATTGTGCGCGCCGCGCAGCGGCAGCACGCCGAGATCGAGCACGCGATCGTCACGGCTGAATATGGCGCCATCCGCAACATGCCAGTCCTGCGGATCACCGAAGGTCACGCGACGTGCATGGGTGGCGGTGCGCCGCATCAACAGTGGCGTCGCCGCGTCGACCAGCAATGCGTGCGACACGTCCGCGAGTTTCAGCTTGTCGCTCGTGTACCGCTCCCGGGTGCCGTGCCAGTCGAGATGATCCTCGGCGAGGCTGACAATGACGCCCAGTTCGACCGGCCCGGCCTCGCCAGTCTGGAAGCTGGAAAGTTCGATCGCCCACAGGTCCGCATGCTGGCCATCCAGATCCAGCAACGGCAATCCGATGTTCCCGGCAAGCGCCGTCCGGATGCCCAGCGCGCGGGCGCAATGCGCGATCAGCGCGGTCGTGGTGCTCTTGCCCTTGGTGCCGGTCACCGCGACCACACGCGCGCCACCGCTGTTGCCGGACACGTTCTCGCCGAACCACAACGCGGTGCCGGAGGTGAAGCAGGTGCCGCGTTCACGCGCGGCAAGGATCTCCGGTTTGTAGGCGCTGATACCCGGTGATTTGATGACGACATCGTGCGAAGCGAGCGCATCCGCGTCGGGCTGGACGACACGGATGGCCAGCCCTTTCGGATCGGTACCATTCAGACCCTGTCCTTCGCCTGCATGCGATCCGGCAACACCGCGAACGGCTGCGGCCTCTTTTTCGCTGCAATACAACGTCAGCGATTTCCCGGGAAACCGCCGGCGCAGGGCGGCCAGCACACTGCGCCCTTCGCGGCCGCAGCCCCAGATCGCGACGTCGGCACTTTCAAGCTCCACGAATCGCATCGAGCGCTCCCGCGAAACGCTCCGGTACCCGATGTTCGCCGGACGGCGCCAGCCACGGTTCCAATACCAGATCCGAAGCGTGAAGCTGCGGCGCAATCACTTCGCGGAAGCGCGCAACCAAGGCATCCTCGCGCCATTCGGGGCGCGCGGCCAACACGGCGAACGCGGCGCGCGCTTCGCTCGCTTCGCCCACGCACTCGAAAGGTTTGTGGTCGTGGTATTCGATCAACGCATCGAAGCCGGGCGCGAGTGAATCATCGTCCAGAAGGTTGCGGCCGAAGATCTGCAACAGGCGTGGCTTGGCAAGAAAGGGCGCCAGCGCCAGAAACACGAAATGGCACTTGGGGCACTGCCCGCACCAACGATCTGCGGGCTTGGGGCCGAGTATCCGGAAATTGCGGTTGCAGCTGGAGAAGGCGTCGAAGTATGCCGCGCCGGTCTTCGCGAACGCCCGCGCAACCGCGAGTTCGGAGAACGGCCGCAGCAACGAGAAATAATCGAGGTCGGCTGCAACGTGCGCGTGCAGCCATGCCGCGAACATGTCCTCGAATGCCCAACCCTTGCTCCACTGATGATTGACCTGATGGCCCGCGTATTCAAGCGTCGCGGCGGAAGCCGATCGTTCGTTGGCGAACGCAATGGCATCGAACCCGTACAGGACCGCAGCACACGCGAGGATCGCGGAATTGATCGCGGTCACGGGGATATGGCCATTCCAGGCACCCATCCGGTTGTACTCGAACAGCACCGGCGACAACTCGCGTCCGATATTCAATGTCGGCAAGCCCGTGCGCGCGGCCACGCCCGCGATCAGCGGCGAGGCGCCGACCCACACCGCGGTTGCGTCGGCGCCGATGTTTTTCAATGCTTCGGCCACCACCAGCGAATCCTTGCCGCCACCGATCGGTACCAACACGCGCGATCCACGCTCCCTCCCCTTCAAGGAGAAAGTCGGGGCGGGGATGGGGTGCGCAGCGCCATGCGAAAACGCAATGCGTCCACGCAAGTCCACATCATTGCGATACGCGAACTCGCCCAGCCCGTGCAGATACAACGTATCCAGCAAGTCGGCGGTCGCCTCGTCAAGCGGACCGGTTTCAACCGCCAGGCGCAGCGACAATCCGGCCTTGTAATAACTGACGCCTGCAATCAGGTGCAACATCCGCAACGCGGCTTCCAGCGCAGCCTTGTGCGTCTGCGGAATCGCCGGTGCATCGAGAAACCGGATGCGCTCGACCAGCGCCGGGCCGTCGTCGAACGCGTACGCGAGTTCGGCCACGCCATCGGCGTAAGCGCAACGCACGAAACGAAAGGTTTGCGCCTTGCGCGGATCGGCCAGGATCATTCGATCACCGCCGACTCCGCGAGATACCGCAGGTTGTAATGCGACGCCATGGATTCGCCATACGCACCCGCTTGTGCAATCAGCAACACGTCGCCCTCCTCGCTGCTCGGCAGGAGGCGGTCGGCGCCCAGCACATCACCCGTTTCGCAGATCGGACCCACTACCTGATACAGCGTATCCCGAGGCGCATCGATCCGCGTGAGGTTCGCGATTTGATGCCAGGCGTCGTACAAGGCAGGACGGATCAACGCGTGCATGCCCGCATCGCAACCCAGGTAATCGATTCCACCCTTGCGTTTGGTCTGGGTGACCTTTGCCAGCAACACGCCGGCATCCGCAACCAGCCAGCGCCCCGGCTCCAGCCAAAACTCGTACTGCGGATACGCATGCTTCACCTCGGCCAACGCCGCGTCGACCGCGGCAAGATCGAGTTCCGCCTCGCCGGGATGCGAAGGCACCCCGAGACCGCCGCCGAGATCCAACACCCGCGCGCTGCCGGTGCGCTCGGCGAGACTTGCAAGTTGCCCGCACACATTCGGCCAGTGCGAGGCATCCAGAATGCCGGAACCGAGATGCGCGTGCAGTCCGATGATGCGCACGTCGTGCTTGCGCGCCAGAGCAAGAAATGCATCGAACTGATCCAGCGGCAGGCCGAATTTGCTGGTGGCGCCGCCGGTACGCACCTTGTCGTGATGGCCAAGGCCGCGCCCGAGATCCACCCGCAGCAGGACCTCGCGGCCACCGAACAGGTCGGACCAATGCTGCAATGGGTGCAGCGAGTCGAGCGTCAGGAGCCGTTCGGGACTCGGAGTAAAGCCAACGGGACCGGGGACCGGGGACCGGGGACCATCATTCCGCAACGCCGATTCATAGTCGCCGCGCGGCGCGAAGTTGGGCGTGAACAACCGCGGCGACTCGTGCGCTTCCGCGATCGCATCGACCGCGTCAAGTTCGCCTGGTGAAACGCATTCAAGACCCAATCCCTCACCAGCGAGGGCCTGCAGGATCGCGGGATGTGCGTTGGCCTTGACGGCGTAGTACACGCGATCGACCGAATGCATTGCGCGCAAGGCACGCGCGCGGTCGCGGATCGTGGCCAGGTGATAAACGTAGCGTGGCGTCGCGAGCTTTCCCCCTCTCCCGGAGGGAGAAGTGAGATTCCCGGCGAGTGCAAGCAATGTCTCCCGCGCATCTCGCCACCACGGCGTGCGCACACGGGTTTCGGCTTCGCCGTACAACACCCGCCAACTCGGTCCGAACAGCGTCACATCGTCGGTCCGCAACGCGCCTGCCCGGATCAGGAGTTCATGCAGTCGCGGCAACAGGCCATCCAGCATGCCTTCATCGACCACGAAGGTGAGATTCAAATTGTTGGACGATTGCGAAATCAGATGCACCCGCATGTGTCCGAACTCGGCCAGCACGCCGGACAGCCGATGCAGCATCGAGCGCATGCCCCGTCCCACCAGCGTCACCGCCGCGCACGGCGCAATCACCTTGACCCGGCACACTTTGGCGAGATCCGCGGCCAGCGCGGCGATGAGATCGGAATCCAGCAGATTTTCGTTGGGATCCAGCGACACGGTGACGTTGGTCTCGGCCGAACCGATCAGGTCGACCGACAAGCCATGCCGCTTGAACAACGCGAACACATCGGCCAGAAAACCCACCTGTTGCCACATGCCCGAGGTTTCCATCGACACCAGAGTGATGCCGCGGCGCGAACTGATCGCCTTGATGCTCGGCGCGGCTTCGGCCGGCTGCGGCGCGATCACGGTGCCGTCGAGTTCGGGACGCCGGGTGTCCTTGACCCACAGCGGCACCCGTACGCGCCGGCACGGAGACAGGCAGCGAGGATGCAACACCTTGGCGCCAGTGGTCGCAACTTCCTGGGCTTCGTCGTAATCGAGCCGTTGCAGCAGGCGCGCACCCGGCACCTGGCGTGGATCGGCGGTGAACATGCCGGCAACATCGGTCCAGATTTCCACCCGCGTGGCGCGCAGCAGCGCACCAAAATGCGCGGCGGACGTATCGGTACCGCCGCGTCCCAGCAGCACCGTGTGACCTGCGCCGTTGCGGGCCATGAATCCGGGAACCATGACCACGTCCGCTTCCGCGGCGAGCTTCGCGGCAAACGCGGGGTCGGGCTCCACCTGGACCTGTGCGGACAGCGCACGCGCGCGTTCATTGAGAAACGGCAGCTCGCGCGCAAGCAGCACATCGCGCGCATCCAGCCATCTCGTCGGCAATCCGTTGGCGCTCATGAAGGCCGCACCCAGCGAACTGGACAGCAACTCGCCGTGAGCCTGCACTGCGGCCTGCCATGAATAACCCCTCTCCCCTTTGGAAAGGGTTTGAGGTGACGGTCCGGAACCCACGAATGTTGCAGCAGCCTCCGAACCTCCACCCGACGCTGTCGCACCGCCACGGAGCTCTGGGCCATGGATGGCGGCTGTGCCCGGGGCGGGAGGAAAAATCAAAGCTCGCAACGATGCCAGCCAGTGCTCCATGCGGTCGGCATCCGCCAGTTGCATCTGTGCGGCGAGTTCGCGATGTCGCGCGGCCAGCTCCGCCAGGCCGGCCTCGCGCTCGGCGACCGGGCACGCGCACAAGGCCCGCAAGGCATCGGTGACGCCAGCCATGGCCGATACCACCACCACGACCCGCATACCCTCGGCACGGCGCTCCGAGGCGATACGCAGGATCGTGCGCCAGCGATCCGCCGTGGCGACGCTGGTGCCGCCGAATTTCAGCACGATCCAGGGCGCGTCGGGAGCCAGCGGCGCAGGGTTCGATGCGGTCATGAAGGACGGGGCGACGGTGGGCACGCGGCAGCGCGGGCAAGGCCGCAAGTGTTGCGCGCAGCCCTCCAAAACGCAATCGCGCACAGGCAACGCCGACGGAAAAGGAGAGCCGCCGGCCGAACCGCCGTCGACCTACTCGCGCGTCAATTTCAAGTCGTTGAACTTGCGCCGCTCAAGCACCTCGACGATGCGGCCCGAGGCATCGCGGCGGAAGATCAGCAGATTCCGTTCGTCGTTGTCTTGCACGAAGACGTCCCTCGCGATGGGCTCGACCGCAATCGACGGGCGTCCGGGATGCGTCGAGTACGACAGCGTGCCATCGTGCACGGCGAACGTCCACGCGCGGCCCGGAGCGTAATGATACGTTCCCGCATATCCGGCCAGATCGAGACCTGCCACGGCGAGTTTCGGAGGTTGAGTCGGCAAGGTCACGTCCTCCATCGCAACCAGCTTCCAGGCGCCGCCGCGCCGCGTGAACGTATTGGTGGCGATGTAGCGAACGGTGAACTGCTGCCCGAACACGGACTCGCGCTCGTATTCCTCGCAGACCAGCACGGCGGTGTCGCCGTGCACGTTCGCGTGGGGATCGCGGATTTCGATGCTGCCGGAAAGCCCCGGTGGAAACGGGCGCAGCCCCGCGATGACTTCCCTGGCGGTCTGCCTGCGCCCGAATTCATCCACGACAAACGCATCGTCGACGACGATGCGTTTCCAGACATCCGGTTTGCCTTCGCCGACCGCGTCCATCAACTGTTGCGTCAGCGACACCAGTTCATCGCGCAGCTGTGGCGACGCCCGTTCCGCATGGGCCGGGTGGATGGCGCACAGCGACGCCGCGATGACCAGCAAAACCGGAATGCTCAAACGCATGGCACCCTCCCGCGAGTGAAGGGACAGCGTCCACCTCGCCGCGGCGCCGCGCATGTGCCAGCCGTCACGTACCGGCCGCGGCGATGTCGTGGTTCACTCGCTGATCCGCGCTCGCCTGGCCGATCCGCGGTTCAGCCTGCACATGGCAACGTAGCTAATACAATTGCCAGATGCCACAAATCCCGCAACCCCCTCCCGCAAGCATCACGCCGGAACCGATACGCGGCGGCATCGACGTGGAGATCAACGGGGCACACTTTCGCCATACCGGCGATCCCGACTTGCCATTGTTGTGGTATCTGCGCGACGTACTGCGTCTGACCGGATGCAAATACGGCTGCGACGACAAAAGCTGCGGCGCGTGCAGCGTGCTGATCAACGGCAAGCTCAAGCGTGCGTGCGAGGTGTCGATGCAGGGCATCGCCCACAAGCGCATCACCACGGTCGAAGGGTTGATGGAATCGGATGGCAGCCTGCACCCCGTGCAACAGGCCTGGATCGACGAAGACGCCATTCTGTGCGGCTACTGCCAGTCGGGTCAGATCATGGCTGCGGTGGATCTCCTGGCGCGCAAGCCGCGCCCCACCGACAAGGACATCGATGGCATCGGCAACCTGTGCCGCTGCGGCAGTTATCCGCGCATCCGTCGCGCGATCCAGCGCGCCGCGAAGGCCATGCAAGGCAAGTCCCGGTGACGCGCACGCACGACGCCAGTCGCCGGCGGTTTCTGCAAGTGTTCGGCACCGCGACCGGCGCGCTGGTGGTTGGGCTGCCTGCATTGGCGTGGACACCGGACGAGTTGCTTGGGCAAAACCTGGTTCCGCTCAACCTCTACGTTCGCATCGAACCCGACGGCGCCACCGTGATCGGTGCGCGCGATCCCGAAACGGGCCAGGGCATCCGCACCGCCGAAGCACGCATCATTGCCGAAGAGCTGGATGCCGACTGGAACAAGGTGGTGGTCGAACCGCTGGACCTCGGTGTCACCATCGCCCACGGCGAGCCGCACTGGACCTACGGTCACCAGCTGGCTTCCGGCAGCACCAGCGTACCCTCCGCATGGAATGATCTTCGCATCGTCGGCGCGACTGCACGGGACCTGCTTCTGCGCGCCGCGGCCGCACACTGGAAAACCGGGGCCGCCAGTTTGCGCACACTGCGCGGTGTGGTGATCGCTGCCGACGAGCGCAAACTCGGCTACGGCGAGCTCGCCCAGGCTGCCTCGAAGCTGAAGCCCGCGACAACATCGCCCACGCTGAAAATGCCATCGCAATACCTGCTGGTCGGGCAGGATGCAGGTGATGTCGATGCGCGCGACATCGTCACTGGGCGCCAGCACTTCGCAATCGACGAATGGTTCGGTGACGCGCTGGTGGCAGTGATCACGCGCTGCCCGTGGCCCGGCGGCAAACTTGCACACGTGGACGACACCTCCGCGCTCAAGTTGAAGGGCGTCAAGAAGATCATGTCGATCCCGGCGCCCGATCCCGCGCGCGCGCTCGACACCCGGCAGTTGGCCGCCGGCGTCGCGGTGCTGGCGAAAGACACCCGGACGGCATTGCAGGCCGTCGCCAGGCTCGACATCCAATGGAAGCCGGGCACGCACGCGATCGAGGGCGACGACGCACTCGCCGCAGCCGCCGGCAAGGCATTTGCGGGCGAACCCGGCAAACTTGTACGCAGTGATGGCGATGTCGCGGAAACCCTCAAACATGCACGCCATCGCTTCAAGGCCGAGTACCGTTTCGCCACCGTCGCGCACGCCGAACTGGAACCACCCAGTGCGCTGGTGAACGTGGACAACCAGCGTGCGCTGATCATCGCTCCGGTGCAGAACCCTCGCGCCACGTTCGAGACAGTGCGGCGGTTGACCGGCCTTGCACCCGACAAGATCAAAATCAAGCTGCCGCGCGCCGGCGGCGGCTTCGGGCGCTTCCTGGAAACCGACTACGTGGCCGAGGCGGTGATGCTGGCCAAGGCGGGGGGCAAGCCGATCAAGCTGATGTGGACCCGCACCGACGCATTCGCGCACGACACCTATCGTCCCTTCTCCGTGCACAAGCTGGAAGCCTGCGCCGACCGCAAGAACGGTTTGACCGCCTGGCTGCACCGCATCGCCAGCACTTCGCGCCTTGAACAGCGTGAACCGCGCGAACGCTGGTGGCAGTCGGAAATGCACCCCGACGATCTGCCCGCGGGTTTGATCGACAATCTGCAATTTGCATGGGATTCACTGGATTCCGCACTGCCGCGCGGCAGTTATCGCGCCAGTTCGCATGCAGTCAACGCGTTCGCGACGGAATGTTTCATCGACGAAATCGCGCACGCCCTGAAACAGGACGCGTTGACATTCCGCCTCGCGCTGCTGGGCGAGCCACGCAAGCTGCCGTACCGAGGCCATGGCGGGCCCGTACTCGATACCGGCCGGCTCGCATGGGTGCTCAGGCTCGCGGCCGATGCGATCGGCCGGAGCAAACCGCACACGCAAGGCCATGGCTTCGGGCTGGCCTGCCATTTCACTTTCGGTGGCTACGTCGCGCACGCGGTCGAAATGTCGATGGAAAAGACCCGCCTAGTCATCCACAACGTGGTATGCGCCGCCGATCTGGGCCGCGTGGTGAATCCGCTGGGAGCGCGCGCAGCGCTGACTGGCGCCACCCTGGATGGATTCTCCACCGCATTGCGCGAGCGCATCACCGTCAAGGACGGACGCATCGTGCAACAAGGCTTCAAGGATTATCCACTCGCCACGATGGCGCAAATGCCGCACGCGGTGCAGGTGATCCTGGTGCCGTCGCAAGCGGAGCCCACTGGCGCTTTCGACATGGGATTTCCCTCCGCCGCGCCCGCGCTGGCGAATGCGATCTTCGCCGGCACCACGGTGCGCGTGCGGCAGTTGCCAATCTGGCCCGAACTGATGCGGTTGTTGTGAACCGTCGCAGGTTGGACTGATGCCGGATTCATTCCGGCGGAAGCCCAACACACCGGCCCGATTCAACGCGTTGGGCTTTCCGCGACGAAGCCGCGGTCAGCCCAACCTGCATTCGCCGGCAAAGCCACGCAGCACCTTGAATTGCCCGGTCGCATCCACGCTGCCGATCGCGAGCAGACAGCCGGATGGCGACCGCGCACGATAACGACCCGGCGCGACGGCAACGCGCAACGCGCGACCATGCGCGACGTCGTCGGCGCCGCCGTCGTCCAGGCACAACACGGGCCAGTCCAAAAGACCCGCTTCGATGGGCAGAAGACATGCATGCAGGCGCGATTCATCGCGCTCGCGCATTTGCGCAAGTTCATCCAGCGTGACCATGTGTGGTTCGCGGAACGGCTGCACCCACAATCGCCGCAACGCGGTCAGGTGCGCACCGCAACCGAACGTCTCGCCGAGATCGCGCACCAGGCTGCGTACGTAGGTGCCGGAACCGCACGCGACGTGCAGGCGCAGCGTATCCCCCACGCGTTCGATCAAGTCGAAACGAAACACCTCGACTTCGCGCGGCGGCGCTTCGACCGCCTCGCCACGCCGGGCGCGTTTGTACAGCGGCACGCCACCCTGCTTCAACGCGGAGTACACCGGCGGAACCTGGGTGATAAGGCCCATGAAGGTCGCGAGCGCGCTGCGAATCGCCGTTTCATCCAGTGCCGGCACTTGCCGTTCGAACAGCACCACGCCTTCGCTGTCACACGTATCGGTGGCGATACCCAATCGGCATTCGGCCGTGTAGGCCTTGCGGGCGCCGAGCAAATAACCCGCGATCTTGGTCGCCTCGCCGAAACAGATCGGCAGCAAGCCGGTTGCCAGCGGATCGAGGCTGCCGGTATGTCCGGCCTTGGTGGCGCCGAACAAACGTTTGGCTTGCTGCAACGCGCGGTTGGATGAGATACCGGAAGGCTTGTCGAGGAGCAGGATGCCCGTGACGCCGCTTGTCTTCCCCCTTCCAGAGGAAGGGGGATCGAGGGGGATGGCCGTTCGCTGACGACGCTGGCATCCCCCCGCGTCTCCGACGCGACCCCCTTCCTGCGGAAGGGGGTATTCAGGCATCCGTAGACCCCGAATCGGTCTCGCCACGCAAAAGCCGCTCGATCCGCTCGCCCTTGTCCACGGAATCGTCGTACTTGAAGCGCAGTTCCGGCACGCGGCGCATGCGCATCGTGTGCGCGAGCTGGTAACGGAATTCCTTCGCGAGTGATTTCAGCGCCTTCACGGCTTCGGCGGAAAGCTCGGGTTGCAACGCGGTGACCCACACGGTTGCGACATCGAGTTCGCGGCTGGTTTCGACGTCCACCACGCTGGCGTGCGGCAGCGCGTGGTCGCGTACCGCGGCGTGCACCAGCGCGCCGACTTCGCGGCGAAGCTCGGCGTTGACGCGGTCGGTGCGGTGGAAGGAGCGTTGCGGCATTGCGGCTTTCGAAAAAATGCGATCGAGAATGAATCCTGGGTTTCTACGCGGCAGGGATTTGGGGATGGGTAGCGGGGGCGCAAGGCGCGGGTGTTCCCGTTTCCGCTCCCCCACTACCCGTCCCCCATCCCCGCTTCATCACAGCGTCCTTGCAACCTCGACGCGCTCGAAGCACTCGATGCGGTCACCCGGTTTGACGTCGTTGTACTGCTTGACGCCGATGCCGCACTCGCTGCCGTTGCGCACTTCGTCCACGTTTTCCTTGAAGTGGCGCAGCGATTCCAGCTCGCCCTCGAAAACCACCACGTCGTCGCGCAGCACCCGGATCGGCTTGTTCCGCCTGACGGTTCCCTCGACGACCATGCAGCCCGCGATCGCGCCGAACTTGGAGGAACGGAACACATCGCGCACTTCGGCCACGCCCAGGATTTCCTCGCGCACTTCCATGCCCATCAGGCCGGAAGCCGCCTGCTTCACCTGATCGATCACGTCGTAGATGATCGAGAAGTAGCGAAGGTCCACGCCGCTCGATTCGATCACCCGGCGTGCGGATGCATCCGCGCGCACATTGAAACCGATCAACAATGCCTTGGAGGCAGCCGCCAGCGTGGCGTCGGATTCGGTGATGCCGCCCACGCCCGACGCGATCACGTTGACCTTGACCAGATCGTTGCTGATCGCGGTCAGCGATTCGCGCAGCGCTTCGGCCGAACCTTGCACGTCGGCCTTGATGAAGATGTTGAGGGTCTGCTGACCTTCGCCCTTGCCCATCATCGCCATCACGTCTTCGAGCGTGTTGGTGCGCGTGACCAGCCGCTTTTCGCGACGCCTGGTTTCGCGCTCGGACACCACGTTGCGTGCCAGCTTTTCGTCCGCGACCACGACGAACTCGTCGCCCGCTTCGGGCACGCCCGACAGACCCAGCATCTGCACGGGAATCGAAGGACCCGCGTTTTCGACCTGTTTGCCGGCTTCGTCGAACAACGCGCGCACGCGGCCGTACTCGATGCCGCACACCACGTAGTCACCACGTTTCAACGAGCCCTGCTGCACCAGTACTGTCGCGACCGGCCCGCGGCCCTTGTCGAGGCTGGATTCGATCACCACGCCCGAAGCGCGACCCTCCGGCGCTGCCTTCAATTCCATCACTTCGGCTTGCACGTTGATCGCATCCAGCAACGCGTCGACGCCCATGCCGGTCTTCGCCGAGACCGGTACGAACTGCGTGTCGCCGCCCCAGTCCTCGGGGATGACCTCGTGTTGCGCCAACCCCTGGCGCACGTTGTCCGGATTGGCCTCGGGCTTGTCCATCTTGTTGACCGCAACGATCAGCGGCACCTTGGCCGCGCGTGCGTGCTGGATGGCTTCCACCGTCTGCGGCATCACGCCGTCGTCGGCCGCCACCACCAGCACCACGATGTCGGTGGATTGCGCGCCGCGCGCGCGCATCGAAGTGAACGCGGCGTGTCCGGGGGTATCGAGAAAGGTGATCACGCCCTTGGGCGTTTCGACGTGGTAGGCGCCGATGTGCTGGGTAATGCCGCCGGCTTCGCCGGACGCGACCTTGGTGGTGCGGATGTAATCGAGCAACGACGTCTTGCCGTGGTCGACGTGGCCCATGATGGTGACCACCGGCGGCCGCTGCGCCTTGTCGCCCTCGGCTGCGTCGGTGACCACGTGCGCGGCGAGTTCGGTTTCAGCCGTCCTCTCTGCCGCATCGACCGCCTTGTGGCCGAGTTCCTCCACCACCAGCGCGGCGGTGTCATGGTCGATGGTCTGGTTGATGGTCACCATGGTGCCCATCTTGAACAGCGCCTTGACCACCTCCGAACCCTTCACCGCCATCTTCTGCGCGAGGTCGGCCACCACGACGGTTTCGCCGATCGGAATTTCGCGCATCATCGGCGCCAACGGCTTGGAGAAGCCATGCTGGCCGGTGATCGCCGACAGATCGGCCTTGGGCCTGGCGCGCTTGCGGGTGGAACGGCGCGCGCGCTCGGCGTCGGTGAGATGCAATTCACCGCCGGTGTAACGCGCGGCGCCTTCCTCGTCATCGCGCATGCGGTGCGAACCGCGCGAGCGCTTGGCCTTGTGGGACGTCGCGTCCTTGCCGTCGCGTGTCGACTTGGGCGCTTCGTGCCGGCGCGCTGGTGTCGACGCAACCTCAGTCGCAGCCGCGGTTTGCCCGGGTGCCTGCGCAACAGCGGCTTCGGCTTCGACGCGCGCACGTTCTTCCGCGGCTTGCTTGCGTTCGGCCTCGGCCGCCTCGATCCGTTGCTGCTCCTCCTTGCGGCGGCGATCCTGCTCCGCCAGCTCGGCCAGTTCGCGCTCGTGCTGTGCCTGGGATTCCTGGAGCTTGCGCAGCGCCTCTTCGCGCTCGCTGTCCACGACCCCGCCCGTCGCGACCGTTCCGCGCTTCACGTAAGTGCGGCGCGCACGCACTTCCACATTGACAGTCTTGGCGCTGGCGCCGCGGCCGCCGGCGACGGTGATCTCGCTGACCTTGCGGCGCTTCAGCGTTATCTGTCTTGGCGCTGCCGCTGCGGCAGTCGTCTGCTTGCCGTGATGGGTGCGCAGAAAATCGAGCAGCTTGCCCTTTTCCTGTTTGTTTATCACCTGGTCGATGCTGTCAAAGCGCATGCCGGCTTCGGCAAGCTGCGTCAACAACTTGTCTTCAGGGATGCCAACCAGGCCAGCCAGTTGCTTGATGGTGACTTCCGACATCTTGTCGTACCTCTCAAGGGCGGCCCGCAAAGCTGTTGCGCTCGACAGCTTGCGCGTCGGCGGTGCCCGCAATGCTCACGTACTGGCATGTACGCTCCGCTTGCTGTGCTCCGGCGTCACACAATCTGTTGATCTCCGCGACGCTTTGCAGCCCGCCCATTATCAGGGCTTCGCAAATATCCTGCATTTGCCTCAACGTGTTCAAGTCGCTTCGCGCTCCATGCGTTCAATCATCGGCGCCCGCGCAGCCATGATCAGCCCTCCGGCGCGTTCCTCGTCCATTCCCTCGATGTCGATCAGGTCGTCCACCGCCTGATCGGCCAGGTCGTCGACCGTGACGACGCCGCGCTCGGCAAGTGCGTACGCGATTTCCTCGTCCATGCCGTCCAGTGCCAGCAATTCCGCCGATGGCGCGTGCTCATCGAGGTCTTCCTCGACCGCCAGGGCCTCGGTCAACAGTGCATCCTTGGCACGCGAACGCAACTCCTCGACGATGCCTTCGTCGAAACCTTCCACCGCCAGCAATTCACCGGTCGGTACGTAAGCGATTTCCTCGACGGTCGAGAAGCCTTCCTGTACCAGGATGTTGGCGATTTCCTGGTCCACTTCCAGCTTGGCCATGAACAACTGCCGCGCGGCTTCCTGTTCGGACTCGCTCTTGGCAACGACCTGGTCCTGGGTCATCACCTTCAGGTCCCAGCCGGTCAGCTTGCTGGCAAGCCGCACATTCTGGCCACCGCGACCGATTGCCTGCGACAGTTTGTCCTCGGCCACCGCAATGTCCATGGAGTGCTTGTCTTCGTCGACGATGATGGACTGCACTTCGGCAGGCGCCATCGCGTTGATCACGAACTGCGCAGGCGCATCGTTCCACAATACGATGTCGATGCGCTCGCCATTCAATTCATTCGATACGGCCTGCACGCGCGAGCCGCGCATTCCGATGCATGCGCCGATCGGATCGGTGCGCTTGTCGTGCGCCTCCACCGCGATCTTGGCGCGGTCGCCGGCGTCGCGTGCACAGGCGCGGATCTCGACGATGCCCTGGCCGACTTCCGGCACCTCCAGCTTGAACAGTTCCATCATGAATTCCGGCGCGGTACGCGAGACGAACAACTGCGGTCCGCGCGGCTCGGAGCGAACTTCGAACAGGAAACCGCGCACGCGGTCGCCGACCCGCACCGCCTCGCGTGGGATCGCCTTGTCGCGCGGGATGAACGCCTCGGCGTTGCCGCCGAGGTCGAGGTAAATGTTGCCGCGCTCGACCCTTTTCGCCACGCCGTTGATGAGTTCGCCGACCCGGTCCTTGTAGGCATCGACCACCTGCGCGCGCTCGGCTTCGCGGATGCGCTGCACGATCACCTGCTTGGCGGCCTGTGCGGTGATGCGGCCGAACTCGGGATTCTCGATCTGCTGCTCGATGTACTCGCCGACTTCGGCGCCCGGGCGCTCGTCCACCGCATCCATCAGGCGCAACTGCCAGTCGGGCGATTCCATCTCGCCGTCGTCGGCAATGACTTCCCAGCGCCGGAAGGTTTCGTAGTCGCCGGTTTCCTGGTCGATCGCCACGCGGATTTCGGGTTCTTCCTCGGGATAGCGCTTCTTCGCCGCGGTCGCCAGCGCCGCCTCAAGCGCACCGAAAATCACGTCGCGCGGCACCGCCTTCTCGGCGGCCACGGTATCCACGATCATCAACAAGTCGCGATTCATTTGCTGTCTCCGACGGACCCCTCGCTTCGTTCACGAGTCTCGTCATCATGCCGTTTTGCGGCTTTTCCCGACGTCGTGAGTGAGCGTTCCCGCTTCACCCAACTTCGTCACCAATCCACAACCCCCGGTCCGAACTTCGCTTCGCTTGTTCGGTCCGCCCCCTTGACTCAAGGGGGCAAAGAGCCGGAGCCCTATTCCTTTCCGGTTTTCAGTATTTGCGTCCGGCCTTCTTGGCTTTCGCCGTATCTGGCGCCTTG
>DASUJD010000076.1:0-3808 GCA_036279455.1 Rhodanobacteraceae bacterium
TCCCCGTCGGGCCCTCGCACGCGGACAGGCCCCAGCCGTTCTCGTCGTAGCCTGCGAACTCGTGGGGATTGCGCCGCGCGTATTCACGCTGGATGTAAACCGCGCTGCGGCTGTTTTCGAAATAGTCGAAACGTTTTTCGCACATGAAGCGGTCGCGGATGCCGCGAAAATCGATCCATGCGTGCGAGAACTGATGCACGAACAAGGGACCTGCGTACAGGAAATCGCGCCCGTACAGGTTTTCCCATTGATAGGTGGAAGTCCACGCCTCGTAGCAATCCCGACCGATCGGATGCGTCGGCGAACCCAACGCGAGCGCGTACATCACGACCGCTTCGGTATAACCCTCCCAGCCGTAATGCAGGAATCCGCTTTCCGGCTTCCAGCCCATCCTGATCGTCGCCGACCGGTCCTGGGCCCAACACCAGTCGATGCGGCAATACAGCGCATCGGCCAATTCGCGCAGCTCGGTCTCGTCTGGCGATGACGCATCGAAATACATGCGCGCGGTAAGTGCGCCGGCGATCAACAGCGCGGTGTCGACCATCGACAGCTCCGACCTCCATACGCGCGCGCCGGTGTGCATGTCGAGAAAGTGGTAGTAGAAGCCCTTGAAGCCGGTTGCCGATGTTCCACCGCTCTGGTCGGAATCGCGGAAGAAGCGCAGCGCCGCGAGGATGTGTCGCACTGCGGCCGGCCGTTCGACCCATCCCCGCGCCGCAGCCACCGACCAGGCGGTGAACGCAAAGCCGACCACGGCGATGCTGCATGGCGAATCCTCGCGTGACGTATCCGCCACCAGGCCGTTGTCGGAATGGGTATTGAGCGGAAAGTATTCGAACGCGGCGCGCGCAAGATTCTCAAGCAGCACCTCATCGGAACAACCGGCAATCGCGGTCACGGCCGATTGCCCGCTGCCGGAGCGTGTCGCCGGGCGGTCGACTGGCGTCGTCGGCAAGCTGGTGGTGCCTTGCATGTATCTTGCGGATTTGCGTTTCACGGGTTCCATGTCACGACTTCGTCGACGGCTGGCGTGCAGCAACACCGTCGATCTCCTCGCACCTGTTTCGGTGATGCAATTTGCGGGTGGAGGAGGCACTTCATTGCGGAGCAGCGTACATCGCCAACAACGTCCGGCCCAGCGCGCGGTTCACCCGCGACTTTCCAGTTGCGCGCCAAATCAGAGCGGGCACTCTTGATCGAAGTCCGGTCGCCAAGGCTCCAGGCGGAAGGCGAGATTGCATCGACCAGTTGGTGCGATCTGCTTCCATGGAGGTTGCTGATCACCAGGGGCGGCTCAAGCGTTGCGGTCTGCGAAAGCCGGCCCGGCGTTGTCACTCCGGCAACCGGTCGAGCATTTCGCCGAGTTTTTGATCGTCTGGTAAGCGGATCAGGAATTCGTCTTGCAGCACCGCACGGATTTCGGCGGTGGTGGCGAGGGTTCGCTTTGTGGTGGCGCCGCCGGTGATGTGCTCGGTGAATTGGCGGTTGCGGAGCGTGAGCCTGCGGGCTGCCGGCGCGCGGGCGGCGGTCAGGCCCGTGACGAAGTGCGAATCCGGGTTGGTGGATGTCCAGTAGTTGCTGACGCGGTAATCGGCCGGGAATTGCGGTTGCAGGTCGAAGCGATACAGCGTCTGCCACGCGTCGCCGGCGAAAAATTGCAACCGCCAGTCGTTGTCGTCGCGGCGGATCAGCCGGTAGGGTTCGTGCGGTGTGGCCTGTTCGATATCGGGAACAAGTTGCAGAGGACCGGTAGGCGTATTGCCGCCGAAGCCGGCGTCGGCCAGCCATGATTTTCCTTCGGCTTCGACGCGCAGCAACATGTGGGTGCGCGCGGTGATCGCGTCCTCCGGTTGTCCCCACAGCACGCGCGCGGCGAGATCGGTCACCTTGAAGCCGATGGCACGCAACGCGTCGCTGAGCAAGCGGTTCTGCTCGAAGCAGTAGCCGCCACGGCCGTCGCGCACCAGCTTGCGTTGCACGGATGCGATGTCCAGCGCCGGCGATACGCCGAGGAACGGGTCGAGATTCTCGAAAGGGATCGTGGCGACATGCGCGGCTGTAATCTGGCGCAGCGTTTGCAGATCCGGAGCGACCCTAACCGGCATGCCGATGCGGTCGAGATAGGCGTCGAGATCGAACGATGGGTGCATGCAAATTCCTGCGGGTTAAGGGGCTGTTGACACTATGCCACGTGGCCGCGCCGTCGGCCGTTTGCCCGCAGGGCAAGGAAGAGCGAGGAAGATGTGTGTCGATACTTCGACGAGCGATGGCATAGCCATGCGGGCAAACGGCCCCGGCCCGAGGGGTTGCTCCGCAGCGGCCGCCATACGGCGGTGCGCACCTTGACCATGGAACCACCATGGCGCGTTGGTGCGCGCCTTGTCTGGCAACCGCTGCGGAAGCAACGCGGCTCACTTGGCATAGCGTCAACAGGCCCCAGTATCGCGGCGGCGTCTTGCCGGACAGCGCGGGTATTCGCTTGCGCGCTTCGCACCGGGTTGGCGTGAAAGGGACCTTTATACCGTGCGGCGGAGACCGGCCGCCACCTCGTGTCGGTGCGATAGCCCTAGCCGGTGGCCTCGCCCATCCACAGCGCTGCCTGCGCCTGACACGGCTGATGCGACTTTGCGTGGCGCAGCGGCCATCCTCGGAAGGCCGAAGCTGCCGCTACAGTGGGGATCGCGACGACGTTTACCGCATTCGGCGGGCGTGAAATGCGCGTTCCCGGATGCGGCCGGACGGGCCGCATCCGGAAAATGGCGCGTGACGATTCAGTGCTGGTGGTCTTTCTTCTTCTTGGGCGCGGGCTTGCCTTTGGGTGCGCCGGAGGAGTGAGGCGGGGGCCTTGTCGCAGGCCGGCGGTTCGCGGGCCGCTTGCCGGGTTGTGCATGTTGCGGTGGTCTGCCGGATTGCATGTATTGCGGCGACCCGCCGGGCCGTGCGCGGTTCATGGTCGGCCGTGGCGCGGGTCGCGGCGGTGCGGCGTGGATGGCCCTTGGCCGGTTGTGGATAGGCCGCGGCGGCGGACGGTGCGGCACGGGGCGGCGATACCACGTCGCGCGCTGGCGATAGAACGGACGATTGCGATAGTAGCTGTCCCAGTAGCTGCTGATGACGAAGGTGACGATCGGAATGCCGATGCGCGCCCCGTATGACGGCAGCAGCACGGGTTGACCCTCATAGTCGTATTGGATGAAGTTGCCCGCGATCCAGCCGCGGTTGTCATAGGCGATCACGTCGCACCATTCCCAATCCGCGGTGCAACCCTGCACGGCGACGGGCGTGCCGGGGGCCAGCGTGATCACCAGCGGATAGGTGTAATCCGGCCCGGCACGCATGTTGACATTGCCGGTGACGTAGCCGTCGGCGGCGCTCGCGATCGCAGGAAGCGCCAAGCACAGCGCAGCCAGGAAGAACCCGATCAGTCGTTGCATGGAGACAACCTCCCTCGTTGGCGGAAGCCGCCTCGATCGGGCGGCCGGTACCACGGTTTCGGCGGCAGGGTGTGCCCGTATTCGGCCGCGCGCAAGTGCCGCCGCCGCGGACGTTCATGGCGGATGCAGGAAGTCGGGGACGCCGGCACCTTGCGCGCCCGGCGCACGCCAAGTCACCCGGCGCGGGCGTGGAACGTCATCGCGATGCGGCACCGCCGAGCTTGCGCTGAAGGAAATCCACCGTCGCCGTATCCGCTTTCAGCCACGAAGCGTGGCGCAGGAAGCCGTGGATCTCGTTCGGGATCACCATGGTTTCGAACGGCACGTGGTGTTTGCGCAGGCGCGGCACGATGTCTTCCATCTGCAGGAAG
>DASUJD010000077.1:0-4715 GCA_036279455.1 Rhodanobacteraceae bacterium
CCAGCGCCAGCGCGTCCGCTGGAAAAATGTCGCGGAGTTGATCGACGAACGCGGCGGGCAGGTTCATCCCGCCAGTTTACGGCATCCGTGCCGCAGGCTCAGTGCGCGAGGTCAAGCGTGAGGTCGCCGAACGTGGAATCGGCGCCGGATTCCACGGGCCACGCTCAGCGCCAGAACGGGATGATCCATGAATCGTCCGCCGCGGCCTTGCCCTCATCCGATGGCGCGCTGGCGCGCGCGATCGCAAGTTCATGGCGGCCGGGCAGGAGTTTGCGCACATCGATCATCGCGACGAGCGCAGGGCGATCGGTGCGCGGATCACTGCCCGCGGCGTAGCGCAGGCCGGCAATCGGCTTGCCGTCCAGCGTCACTGCATGCAGTGTGCCGAGGCAGCGCAACAGCGCTAGCGCGCGGTCACCCGTTTCGGCGACTGTCGCTGCAGCAGGGCAGTGCTTCCGGACGGCCACGGCGTCGTCTTCCGGCCGGTACGGCACCGTCAGCCGCACGTAGTTGCCGTCGATCTCGGCGCTCTGGATGAATGGCATCACGTGGCTGCGCAACGGATCGCGCTGATCGTCGTAATGCGCGGAATCGATCGTGTCCGCGTTCGCGCTGTCGAATTGCGGAAACGCGGTGTAGTTCCCGAGCAGCTCCGGGTGCCGCACGGCCGTTTGCCCCAAAGCCGCGAGCAGGATGCAGGTCATCAGCGCGAGTACCACGGCGGCTTGCACGCGACCGCGGCCGTGATGGCTCGAGAGCATTGCCAGCACGCCGCCGCGGTTTGCAAATCCGAGCCTTGCATACAGGTTGAACCCCCTTGCGGCGGCGCTTCGGACGGGGCCGCCGGTGCGGACCCGCGCGCCGAATTTGCGGTCGAACAGATGCAGCAGGATCATCGGGGCCACCAGCACCACTATGCAGATGTACAGGATCTGGTTGGGGGCGATTGTGACATCCAGCGCCAAGGCAATTCCCGATGCCGCCGAGAACAGGACGGCGAACAGAGCGGTGAGGATCAGCAGCATCGCGGCCACCGCCACACCCGTCGCGAATACCATGGAGGCGCGGTTGTCAGCGCGTTCGACCATGGCCGCGAAGTCGCCATCCCGGCGCTGCATCACCTCGCGCTCGATGGGTCCCATCCGCAGGCGTTCCCAGCGGATACCGTCCGGGTACACCGAATGCATGCCGACCAGCGCGATCCAGTACGCGCGCAGCAGAAGGTGCAGCGCGAAGGTGACCGCGAGAATGACTGCCGCACCAGTCAGATACGCGAACAGGAACGTCAACACTCCGTGCCAACTGTCGTCGAAACGCGGCCTGAGAAACAGGAATTTGTCACTCAGCCAACCCGGCAACTGCAGCATCGCGAATACCGCGACGCCGGAGATCAGCAGTTCCACTTCCCAGGTCGGGGTGGTGTGCTGCGGCAGCCGGTCGGTCGTCTCATCGGTGACGCGCTTCGGTTCGTCCATCCCGCCACTCCCCGCGATCCCCCGACGCAATGGTAAGACCAAAGGAGGGGGAGGTTCATTCAATCTGTCTGCGGCATCCGTGCCGCGGACTGACTGTTCCAAGTCATGCGAAGGTTTCGGGCTCTGTTCGGAGGGTTTCGCGAAAAGTCAGGCCACGGAGTTCCTGGCCATGGGCGGCAGCTCCGATGGCGGCTTCATGGCCGTTCCGGTAGTGGTTCAGTTTGAAAATCCGTTCGTCCTGAGCGTAGTGCCGAAGGCGCGAAGTCGAAGGACAAATGGCGCTTCGACTTCGTTCGCTCTGCTCACTACGCTCAGCGCGAACGGTTCAAATTCAAACCAGACCACTACCGGCCGTTCGGATGTTGGTGATCTACCGGGTGCCCGGGTTGCGATGAGCTCGAACGAAGCCGCGATCATGGACGATCGCACTAATCGGTGTACTCGAAGACCTGTACAACCTTGTTCACGCCCGTCACGTTGCGCACGACGTTGACGACGGCATCCGCTTCCTTGTGGCTGACCAGCCCCATCAGGTACACGTTGCCGTGGGCGGTGCTGATCTTGACGCGGCCGGGGTCGAAGCCGGGCAGGTCCACTTTCAGCAGAGACGTTTTCACGCGTGCGGTCAACGCGGCATCCAGCGCACTTTTCCCCACCGACTGCAACGGCATCACGTCGATCAGGTTGACCACGCGCTGCACATCCTCGTAGCCGGTGACGTCGGCCTCGGCGCGTTGCTTGACCTCTTCCGTGCTGGCCTCGCCGATCAGCAGCAGCACGCCGTTGTAAACGTCGGTGCCGATATGGGCGCCTCCCTGGAGCTGCGGATCGTCATCGAGCTGGTGCTGCGCGGTGATCTGCACGTTGCGATCGTTGATGACGCGGTTGATGCCGCGACGTGGCGTGAACCAACTGCAGGCCGCAGTTGCCAGACACAACGAGAGCAGGATGGTCAGGATGATCGTCTTGCGCATGGTTCTTTTCCGAAAATCAACAGATTTCAAATGCCGCACGCTGCCAGTCACAGGATGGCGCGCGCGCGTCGCCGTCGAAAGCTACCACATCGAACCTGCACGGCAGCGAAGCAAGGCGTGGGTGGAGTTGCAGGAAAGCCCGCGCCGTGCGGATGAGTTTTTCGCGTTTGGCCGCGCCGACCGACGCCGCACTGCCACCGAAGCCGGCGTGGCGTCGATAACGAACCTCCACGAATGCCAGCATGTCGCCGTCGCGCATGACAAGATCGAGTTCTCCGAAGCGGCCGCGCCAGTTCCGTTCGACCAGTTTCAGGCCGGCGCGTTCAAGATGTTCCAGCGCGCGTTGTTCGAAGCGCGTGCCGACGGAGCTGGAAGTCACGATCCGGCCGGAACCTGGGTGCTTGTGGGAGGTTGTGATTCGAGGCCGGCGGCGATCGGGCGTGCGAGGCCTTCGTGGAATTGCACCCAGATCGGTGTCCGCTTTACGTGCCCGAATGCGTCCATCGTCAATTGTCCGGTGGCGCCGGGCACGTAGCTTCCGGGGTTGCCACGCAGCCATTCGAGGTACGGCAGCAGCGCGTAGGCGTCCATCCCGAATGCGAACAGACGCGCGGCGGGGCCGCTGGCCGTTGCAAGTTGCGCTGCCAGCGCCGCATGATCGGGCAGGCCGGCCTGGGCGTCGTAAAGCCAAGGTTCGTCACAGAACCGCACGTCGTCGAGATCGCCATTGGCGGTGGCATTTTCGTCGCCCGAGTACACCATTGAAGTCGCGAACACCGGCAAGGTCGAGCGCGCCAGACGCAATTGCGGCAGCAGCAAACGCGCTTGCATGGGGCGCAGCAACGCGACGATGCCGGTCTGCGAACCCGAGCCCGCCAAAGCCGCCTGGATCTGGGCCGAAAAATCCACGTTGCCCTGAGGCAGCACGATGTCGTTGGCCACCTGGCCGCCGAGACTCTCGAACTGTGTCTTGAACCCGTCGAAGGTGCGCGAGCCGGTGTCGCCGTCGCCGCGAAACACGATCGCCGCGTGCAGTCCCAGCGTGATCATGTGCGCGGCCAGTTGCGCGCCCTCGGCTTCGGGCAGCAGCGCGAACTCGTAACTGCCGGCTGGCGTCGGCCTGTTGCCTTGCGGGTGGTTGAGTGCCAGCACCGGCACCGGCAGCGACGGTTGCGCGAACACCGCGGCCACCGCGGCGCGATCGAGCGGACCGACCACCAGGCTGGCGCCGTCCGCGACGGCCTGTCGGTAGGCGGCCAAGGCGCCGTCGACTGTACCGCCGGTGTCGTACACCTTGATTGCAGGGTGCTGTCCCTGCTTGATGGGCACGTGGAAATATGCAGTGAAGAAGCCGTCGCGCACGGCCGCTCCAGCCACCGCGACCGGACCCGTCGCAGGCAGCAGCAGCGCGACCGTCGCGGGCATCGTGTAACCCTGCGGCGCCGACGCCCCTCGCAACGTGCCCACCGGCTGATTGGGTTGCGGCAATACCTGCGCAAGTGGAGTGCCCGGACGGGTAAGCGCCTGTTGTACCCACGGCTTGGCCGGGTCCTTGTCGGGCAGTGATGCGTGCAATGACGACAACTCGTCGCGACCCATGCCTGCAAGAATCGCAACCGCCTGCTGTTGCACGGGTTCCCGGTTCGTCGCCGGCAGCAGCGCGGCTCGCTGGATCAACGAGCGCGCCGCCGCGAGGCGATTTCCCATCGCGAGTTGCGCGCGCGCTTGCGTGGCCAGCACCTGTTGCTGCACCTCGGGCGGCAAGCCGGTCGGCAATCCGGCCAATTGTTGCAACGCGGCATTCGCATTGCCTTGCTGCAGTGCGGTGTCGGCCGAACGCACATGTTCGATCGCGGTTTGCTGTGCTTCCCGACCGGCGGGTTGTTGTTGCGCAGGGCCGAGCGTGGCGCAACCTGCAATCAGCGCAGGGGCTGCGAGCAAAACGATGATGTATGCGTAGACCCTGCTTCTGGGCATGTCGTTCCCATGCGCGCGCGGCGCACCCGTTTTCAGCGATGATAACGGATCGTGCCGCAGCATCAGGAGAGGCCTGTTGACGCTATACGGTCGCGCCCCCGGATCAAGTCCGGGGCAGGCTCGGCCATTTGCCCGCAGGGCAAGGAAGAGTGAGGAAGATGTGTGTCGATACATGGACGAGCGATGACGCAGCCATGCGGGCAAATGGCCCCGGCCCGAAGGGTTGCTCCGCAGCGACCGCCATCCTTCGGTGCGCGCCTTGGCCATAGAACCACTATGGCTCTGCGGC
>DASUJD010000078.1:0-25649 GCA_036279455.1 Rhodanobacteraceae bacterium
GAACCACCTGCCGCGAATCGAGCTGCCCGTTAGACATCGACGCGTGCAGTTGCCCGATGCTGTCATATGCCGGCGACGCGGCGGCGCTGGACGGCGGCTCGGCGGCCTGTGCCCGCGCGCCCACCAACGATGCGGCGCCCATAGCGAGCGCAACGAACAGGAATTGCTTGTGCATGGTTTCTCCCTCCCTCCAGCCGCTCACGCTAGCCGGTCGCGACGCGTGGCTCAAGCATTTTTCCACGCGCTGTCGGCGCGACCGCCGCATCGCTCAAGCGATTGTCAGGCGCATGTCGACGCAATTATCATGAAGGGCTAGCCAAAGCGGGCTGCAGCCTCACTACATCTGCTGCAGCCGCACTACATCTCTGGAGAGGTGGCAGAGTGGTCGACAAGTTCGCCGGGAGCGAACTTGGACAGCCGAAGGGCTGGCCCCGAGCAAAGCGAGGGGTGAGCATCAGGGATGATGCGAACACAAAATCGCCGGGAGCGATTTTGGACAGCCGAAGGGCTGGCCCCGAGCAAAGCGAGGGGTGAGCATCAGGGATGATGCGAACAATGCGCCGGCGGCAACGCCGCAACAGCGCTACATTTCTGGAGAGGTGGCAGAGTGGTCGAATGCGCCGGATTCGAAATCCGGTTTACGGGTTTCCCGTAACGTGGGTTCGAATCCCACCCTCTCCGCCAGAAACGCGAACGCCCCTTGTGGGCGTTTTGCGTTTCTGGAGAAGGATGGTGTGGACGAAACCACATCGGTTCGACGAATTCGCCGGGAGCGAATTCGGACGGCCGAAGGCCGGCCCGAGCAAAGCGAGGGCGAGCATCAGGGATGATGCGAGCATATCCCACCCTCTCCGCCAGTTCAGAACAGAACCGCGAATGCCGGGCGTGGTCGATTTTACGCCCGAGGCGGCGGCGAGGGTTTCGAGTAGATCGCCTTCAGGCTGGCGATGCGTTCCTTCAAAGCGGGGCCATGATCGAGTCGCAAGTCGGTCTCGGCGGCGCTTGCGCAGCCGGCCTGTATGGCCGCCCTATCTGCGTCTTTATCGGTCGTCCAAAATCGCCAACGCGGTAAGCATAAGGATAATCACCGGAACGGTCTTGAGCAGTGAACCGAGTGGATCAATCCAAAGCTCAGGGGTGATCAGAACTGCCTCGACCAAATAACCCAGAGATATCCCGATTCCGGCAAGAAGACCCAGACGGCACGTCTTCCTCACCGCAACGGCGGCACCAACACAAATGTCACTCAGGCTGGTCATGATCGTGATGCCGCGTGCGAGCCCTGGCGGAACGCCGTGCGACGTTAGGATCGCAGTCGCGGTGTGGAAGGCCAGCGTAAGCGCAATCGTCCCGGATGCGATCCAGAAGACAACAAGCGAACCGAGAATCACTGGCTTGATGAGATAAAGACGGGCAAACCACCTCTCTTGCACGGTCGCGGATAGCCGAGCCAGCATGTCTTCGAGCGATGCAGGCTCTATTCCGGTTGCAGCGATCCAGGGTTCAGGATCACCTTCGACCCCCCTTCGTAATTCGCGAAGCGCAGTGCTGCGAATTGGCGGCCTCCAACCAAGATGAGCGGACAAGTCGCCTGCTTTGGCTCCGATGGCGATGAGCCAACCCGGTAGGCGGCCGATCGCGTTTGAACCGCCGAACCGATGCCGGAAGGCGTCTACCACGCCACCAGTAGTCGAGGGGCGGCGTTCCATGACGTCCCAGATCACGGCCCAGCGTCGTTCACCACCTCGCCAACGCTGGACAATCAGGTCAATTGTCTGCGCGATGTCGGTAATGTCCGTGGCAGCAAATGGGCGATCAGACTCGCCCTTGGGCAGGCAAAGCGGCAGCGCTGCAAGCGCGCGAATCAGAGCGCTGCCGCCATATGCCGTAGCGGCTACAACGAAGCCGGGCCGCAAGATCACGAAAGGAACCGACGTTGAGGCGATCAAACGCTCGGCGTCCCGCTTCGTCCGACTGAATTCCGTCTCGTCCTCTGCCGCATCACCTGGGATGGACAGATGGATGAGCAGCGGCATTTCCGGTCGCGCGCCCGATGCCTCAATCAGACGGGCGACGAAGCGGCGATGCACGTCGTCGCCGCGCCCACGTCCGCTGCCTTGGAGCACGCCGATACAGTTGACGATGACATCGACTCGGTTGTTCGCCAGGAATTGCGCCAGCGCATCGACGTCGAGTGAGGTAATTGGACATTCAAGCGCAAGCCCGCCGTAGGCGTTCTTCTGCGCCGCCGTAAACCGGCGGGCGACGGGCACGACGGATGAACCCGCCCGCATGAGCTCAGTCGCGATGGTCTGACCGATCAGGCCCGATGCACCAAGAACAACAATACTCGGCAATGGGCCATCCATGACGGGTCAGAAGGACGGCTTCGCGACCATCAACCAGATGATCACCATGACGGATCCAAAGCCGGGGAGACCGAACGCGAACCACCATCGGAACAGACGATGGTAAGCTGCCGACAAGTCCCTGCCAGCCGATGCCGCTTCCTCGGCCAAATCACGCATCCGCATCTGCATCCAGACGACGGGAAGCCAAAAAACACCGGCTACGGCGTAAAGCGCAAGGGAAGCAACAAGCCAGCCGTCCGCAACTAATGTGCCCGTCTCGCGGATCAGCAGGTATCCGGTTACAGGTTGGGCGATCACTGCGGTGGCGGTAAAGATGAAATCGGCCAGCACGACGACACCCGCGGTTCGGGCCACGAAGCGCGCGTCGCGGCTCAAATGAGCCATCAGCATGAAAAAGGCGATTCCGACGCCCGTACCAAGGAGCACCATCGCACCGACGACGTGAAGGTACTTCAGGATCAGGTACGGCAATGGAGTGTCTCGCGCAACTGATGATCGATCCGGGTTCCCCAAAGCAGCACGGAAGGCCCCTCCAGGGCGCAGCCCGGCTTTCAGTGTTCCGTGGAACCTGGAGCACCGTGGTCGTGTCCGGCAGTTTAGCCGGCCCACCCACGCGCAGGATAGTTGTGGCTGCGGGGCTATGACGTAGACATAGTGCCCATCATCGTCGGTCGCGGCCCGCCAGAGACGCGAAGTCGCGGCCCGCCAGAGACGCGAACGCCCCTTGGGGGTGTTTTGCGTTTCTGGAGAAGGTTGGTGTGGACGAAACCACTCGGGCTACCCGGCATCCCGCCTCGCCCTTCGGGCCATCGGCTGCGCCGATGTTCGACTACTGCATCCTCCTTCATCGTCGACGCCCGAGGGTCGGCCCGAGCACAGCGAGGGCGAGCATCAGGGAGGATGCGGGCATATCCCACCCTCTCCGCCAATCGCGCAGGCCAACGCCTGCTTCCGGCACCGCAATCCCGTGTCGCCTCAGCGTCGGCAGCCCTCCAGCCGCAAGCGTTTTCCGATTCTCAAATCGTCGGCCGAATGCAGATGATTGCTGCGCACCAGCTCATGGACGCTGCCGCAGTGAAAGCGGCGCGCGATTGCCGACAAGGTGTCGCCCTTGCGAATCGTGTAGTGCCGCGGTTGTGGTTTGGGCGGCGGGTCCGGAAGTTGGGCATTCTGCAGTTGATCGGCCAGAGCGACCCATTTGCCGTCGGTGCACGAACGCTTGTACGCGCGTTCGAGAACCTTGGGCAGGTTGACGCGCGTTGCCTGCGGTTGCACTTGCGAGGGGTCCATCTGCGGATTGAGGTTGCGCAGCGTGCGATACCAGCCGTAACGCGAGTTGTCGTCGTTGCCAAGACATACGGAAAGTTCATCAAGCGATGCCGCATTGACCAGGTCCACGTGGCCGGCGACCCCATCGACCCGGGGGAAATGCAGGTTGTAGCGGTGCGGATGCAGGAACAACCACGCCGCAGCCAATACCATCGGCACGTACGCGCGCGTTTCCGGCGCCAGCGAGAAATAAACCTTCGGGTTCCAGAAACTCGCATCGGAAGTGTCCGCGACAAGGCGCCCCACCCGACCCCCACCACCGTTGTAGGCAGCCAGCACCAGCGCCAGGTTGTCGTTGAGCTTGCCCAATTGCTCATTGAGATATTGCGCGCTGGCCTGCGCCTCCATGGCGGGGTCGAAACGCTGATCGAACCCGTCGACGGTGTTCAGGCCGAAACGCGATCCGGTGGCCGGCATGAATTGCAATGGCCCCGCCGCCCCGGAGCGCGACATCGCGTGGACGTTGCCGCCCGATTCCTTGGCCAGGATGCCGAACAGGATCGCCTCGGGCAGCCCTGCCTTGTCAAATGCGGGCCACATCTGGTGGCGCAGATATCTGTAATCCACATACGCACGAATCAGGTTGGGGCGCAAACGCGTCAGCCACACCTGCAATGCCGCCTGCACCGGGCCATTGGTCGCGACCAGATCGGACAACTTGTGGCCGTGCAACAACTGCACGGTGCGCTGCGCCTGCGGCAGCGTGGTCAAAACGCCGGAATTGGCGCCCGGGTTGTTCTGGTCCTCGTCATTGAGCACCTGCCCATCGACGTCCTCGGTGCCGAGAAAGCTGCCATCCTTCAGGCGCAGCGCCTGATCGTAAGCAGCAAGGAATTTCTGGGTGTCGCAGCCGGGGGTGTTGACGCAAGCGTTGGATGCATTGCGCATCGCGTCCAGCGCGGCCTTCAGCGTCTTCTGCGACTGCGCGTTGTCGCCTCGCCTCGCCTGCTCGAGCGCCTGATCGTACTCGGCACTGGCTTGATCCAGTTGCGCGTAGAGCGCGTTCAGATTCGTGGAAGGACCCGCCTTCCGGGTCTGAACCTGCGTGCAACTTGCCAGTAACCCCAACGCCCCGACACAAACCAACCAACCCAACCTGCGCATCATGTACCGCCCACCGGAAAACGAAACAACGCCCGCACCCTAACGGGACATGGCTCGCGACTCAAGCCATCCACGCCGTACAATCCAAACTCCATCACATGTTGTGCAATGGGAAATCGCGTGAACAACACTCCGGTCGACAGGAGCAACATCGCCGACACGTCGCAAGCCGCCGCGTCGCCCTTTGATCGGCAGGTCCTGCGCGGCGCGGCGGGTAGCGTCTTCGGCGGGCGACAGCCGATCACCTGGCCCGCCGCTTTGCCGAACGCTGGCCGCAACACGCAGCCATGCCCGGGATTGCCGGACTGATTGCGGACGACCCGCATCCCGCATGAGTCGCTGGCGTCCACCACCGCCCCACTCCACCGCGATCATCACCCGCACGGGCTTTGACGCGCTGAAAGCCGAACTCGATCACCTGTGGCGCAAATCGCGCCCGGAAGTGGTGAAAGCCTTGGCAGCCGCAGCCGCGGAGGGCGACCGTTCGGAGAACGCCGAATACACGTATCGCAAGAGGCAACTCGGCGAGATCGATCGGCGCGTACGTTACCTGTCCAAGCGCATCCCGGTGCTGAAAGTCGCCGAGGGGATGCCCGCCGACCGCGATGCGATCTTCTTCGGCGCGAGTTTCGAAATCGAGGAACCGGACAGCGGCAAGACCCATCGTTACCGTATCGTCGGTCCCGACGAAACCGACGCGAAGAAAGGCTGGATCAGCGTGGATTCGCCGCTGGCCCGCGCGGCGCTGAAAAAACGCGCCGACGAGGAATTCGAGGTGGAATTGCCGGGCGGCAGGACGCGATTCGCGGTATTGACGGTCGAATACCGACTCCGGTGAGCGTTGTCCGATAGTAGGCTGCTGCGATTACCACGACGGAGACCCGCCATGGGCAACCACATCAATCTCAACACCGCCGGGACGCATTGCATTGGCGCGTATCTCGTGGAACCGAAGGACAAGCCCAAGGGCGGCATCGTGGTGGTGCAGGAAATCTACGGCGTGACACCGCACATCCGCGGCGTGGCCGAGCGCTTCGCCGACGCCGGGTACACCGCCGTCGCGCCGGCTTTCTTCGATTACGCCGAAAATGACGTGGAGCTTGCCTATGACCGGGCCGGCACGGAGCGCGGCAAGAACCTGGTAATGGAAGTCGGCATGGATCGCGCGGTGGAGGCGGTCGCCAGTGCCGCGGACTCGATCAGATCTTCTGGCGTGATCGGCGTGGTCGGCTACTGCTGGGGCGGCACGGTTGCGCTGCTTGCCGCGCAGCGGCTGGCTCTGCCGGCAGCCAGCTATTACGGCGCACGCAACACGGCGTACCTGGATCAACCACTGCAGGCACCGGTGATGTTTCACTTCGGCGCCAACGACCGCTCGATCCCGGCGGAAGCCGTGGAGAAACATCGCAAAGCCTGGCCCGATGCGCCGATATACGTGTACGCGGGCGCGGGCCACGCATTCAACCGCGATGTCGACCCCACGCATTACAACGAAGCCGCCGCGACGCTGGCGAAGCAACGCACGCTGGCGTTCTTCGACAAGCAGCTCGCCGGCGCGGCATGAGCGAGCAGACCGGAACATGTTTCGAGCTCGACCCGCGCCTTGCCCGGGACACGGTTTTCGTTGCCGATTGGCAACTCTGCCGCATGCTGCTGATGGACGATGCGCGGTTCCCATGGCTGGTGCTGGTGCCGCGGCGTGCGGGTCTGGTGGAACTGGATGATCTCGACGAGGACGGCCGCACACGGCTGATGCATGAAATCCAGCGTGCGATGAAAACCCTTCGCGGCGTGTTCGAATGCGACAAGCTCAACATCGGCGCGCTCGGCAACAGCGTGCGCCAACTGCACGTGCACGTGGTGGCGCGACGCGAGACCGACGCCGCCTGGCCAGGGCCGGTATGGGGCCATGCGACGGTGGAACGTTACGCATCGGAAGCGCGTGATGCGTTGGTCGCGCGCTTGCGATCGGCGCCGTGACCATGGATTTCGCGATCGAACCAGTTGCCGAGGACACTGTCTTGCTGCGTTTCGGCGACGCCATCGATGCCAACATCAATGCACGCGTGCACGCCGCCGCGCACACACTGCGCACGGCAAACCTCGCGGGCATCATCGACATCGCGCCAGCGTATGCGACATTGCTGGTGCGATTCGACCCCGCCGTCTGGCTGGATACTGTCGGCGCGCGCCCACTCGAACACATCGCAACGTCCATACGATCGGTAGTTGCCGGCCTCCCTCTTTCCCAGGCGGACGCATCGCTTGGGGGAAGGGGTTGGGGCAAGGGAGCGAAACCTTCGCAGGCTGCGGATGCCGGATGTGCGCGAAGCGCCGGCTGCTTCGCCGTATCCTCTTTGCCATCGCACAGACCGGGAAAACCGGCATGCGTGGTCATTCCGGTGTGCTACGGCGGTGAATACGGCCCCGACCTCGACGCCATCGCGGCACACGCGCGCCTTGCACCGGACGACATCGTGGCGCGCCACGGCGCTTCCGATTACACCGTCGCGATGCTCGGCTTCGCCCCGGGGTTCCCGTATCTGCTCGGCCTGGATCCAGTGCTGCACATGCCGCGCCGGGCCAACCCGCGCACGCGCGTGCCGGCGGGATCGGTGGCGATCGGCGGGGCGCAAACCGGCATCTATCCGCGCGAGCTGCCCGGCGGCTGGCATCTGATCGGGCGCACGCCGCTTGCATTGTTCACCCCGCGCCGCGAGCCACCCTGCGTGCTGGCGCCGGGCGATCGCGTGTGCTTCCGCGCCATCGATGCCGATGAGTTCACGCGGCTCTCGAAGCCATCCGCGTGACGATCGAAGTCGTCAAGCCCGGGCTGTTGACCACCCTGCAGGATGCCGGGCGACCCGGTCTCGCGCATCTCGGCATCGGCCGCGCGGGCGCGTTCGACGCTCCGGCGCTCCGCATCGCGAACGCCTTGTGCGGCAATCCGCGCGAAGCGTGTGCGCTGGAAATCACCCTGCTCGGCCCCAGTTTGTGCCTGCGCATCGACGCGTGCATCGCGGTCACCGGCGCACCCATTCCGTTCCATGTCGATGGCGTCGCGCAGCCCATGTGGGTGCCCGTACATGCGCCGGCCGGCGCAACCGTTGCACTGGGCGCGATGCGCACGGGTTGTCGCAGCTACATCGCGGTGCGCGGCGGGTTCGATGTGGCGCCGGCACTTGGCAGCCGCAGCATGGACGTCAACGCAAGCCTGGGTCCGTTCGGTGGGCGGCCGTTGCGCGCGGGCGACGAATTGCCGATCGCGACGAAAACCGCCACGTCCGCGACGGCGCACGCGATGCCCAACTGGCGACTCGATCCGCGTCCCTGGTTCTCCGCCAGCCAAAATGACAGCTTGCGCCTGTTGCCCGGAAGTCATCTCGATAACTTGACAGATACATCTCGTAAGTCACTATTTTCTAATCAATTCAAAGTACAAGCTGATTCCAACCGCGTAGGCTTGCGTCTGTCCGGGCCCAGGCTGGAATGGAACGCGTCGCTCGAGATGGTCAGCGAGGGCTGCGTGCCGGGGTTGCTGCAACTGCCGCCGTCGGGACAGCCCATCGCATTCGGACCCGAGTGCCCGGTCAGTGGCGGTTATCCGAGGATCGGCCAAGTCGCGGCGGTGGACATGCCGCGCCTCGCGCAACTGAGGCCCGGCGATGCGCTACGCTTCCAGCCCTGCACGCTGGATGAAGCGCTGGACGCGCTGCGCGAACGCGAGCGCGCAATGACCGCGATCGAATCCGGCATCGCCGCACGGCTTTCCGAATGACTTGCATCGATCTCAACGCGGACCTCGGCGAATCCTTCGGCGCCTGGCGCCTGGGGGATGACGCCGGCGTGATGCCGTGGATCACCTCGGCGAACATCGCCTGTGGTTTCCACGCCGGGGATCCGACCAGCATGCGCGCGACCGTCGCATTGTGTGTCGAACACGGCGTCGCGATCGGCGCACATACCTCGTTGCCGGACCTGCAAGGCTTCGGCCGGCGCGAAATGAAGGTCACACCGCACGAGGTTTACGCGCAGACGCTGTATCAGGTAGGCGCGCTGCACGCGTTCGTGCGCGCGGCCGGCACGCATCTGCACCACGTCAAGCCGCACGGCGCGTTGTACAACATGGCCGCGCGCGACCGCACGCTGGCCGACGCGATTGCCGTCGCGGTACGCGATTTCAATCCGACCCTGATCATGGTCGGGCTCGCTGGCAGCGTGCTCATCGATGCCGGCCGCGACGCGGGATTGCCGGTGCAGCGGGAAGGCTTTTGTGATCGCGGATATCGCACGGATGGTTCATTGACGCCGCGATCCGAGCCTGGCGCGGTGATCGAGGACATCGACGCCGCCGTCGCGCAAGCCGTTTCGATCGCGACGCGTGGCGAAGCCATTGCGAAGGACGGCACGAAGGTGCGCATCGAAGCCGACACCTTGTGCGTGCACGGTGATCGCGCCAATGCGGCGATGTTCGCCGAGCGCCTGTGTCAGGCAATCGAAGGCGCCGGCGTGCGAATCGCCGCAGCGGAACGTCCGGCATGACGCAACGGCCGCTGTCGCCATGAGCGCCCTGCTCCACTGGCTGCCGTTGCTCGGGGTGCTCGTCGTCATCATCGGCTTCGCGCTGCGTTTCAATCCGGTGCCGGTGGTGGTGGTCGCCGGCATCGTCAGCGGACTCTCTGCCGGCAAGTCCATCAGCGAAATTCTTGCGTTGATCGGCAACAGCTTCGTGTCCGAGCGCGCGCTGCTGTTGTTCGTACTGACGCTGCCCGCAATCGGGGTGCTGGAACGCGCGGGCCTGCGCGAGCACGCACGCAACTGGATTGCCACGCTGCGCGGCCTGACACTTGCGCGGTTGCTGATCGTGTATCTCGGTCTGCGCCAGATCCTGTCGATGCTGGGACTCACCAACGTCGCCGGTCAGGCGCAAACCGTGCGCCCGCTGCTGGCGCCAATGGCAGAGGCCGCCGCGGAACAGCGCGGCAAACCTCTCGACACGGACGAACGCAACGACGTGCGCGCGTTCAGCGCAGGCACGGACAACATCGGGCGTTTCTTCGGCGAGGACATATTCATCGCACTGGGGGCGGTGCTGCTGATCCAGGGTTTCTATTCGCAACACGGGATCGAGCTGGAGCCCTTGCACATCGCGCTGTGGGCATTGCCGACAGCGGTCGCGGCATTCCTGATCCACGCGATCCGCACTGTGTTGTTCGCGCGCCGACTGAAAAATGTGGCCACGGGCCCCGCTGTTCCTCCGGGGCGGCTCCGGAGTCGACCCGAAAACGACAAACAGAACATCCTGGACACGGATCAACATGGATGAACGCGGATGGAAAACTCGATCCGTCTGCATCCGCTTCAATCCGTGCCAAAAGGCTCCGACATTGACCCGCGAATTTCAAACAGCATGCTGAAGATCGAACACGCCTATTGGCTGATCGCGCTGTTCCTCGCCGGGGCGGCGTGGCTCAACCTGCGCCAGCGCCGCTGGTCGCACGCGGTGTTCTGGGGAGTACTTGCCGCCTTGATGGCCGGCGGCAGGTTCGTGCTCGACGCCAGCGCCGCGCATCATGATCTTCCGGCCCAACTCGCCGGTATCGGCGTGATCTCGCTGGCGGTATTGTCGCCGCGCATGCAGCGCGGCAATCTGGTCGAGCGTGAAACCTCGGCGCGGGAAGTGGACGCCAGACGCCTGCGCCACCGCCTGTTCGGCCCGGCGGTGCTGATTCCGCTGGTGACATTGTTGGTGGCGCTGTTCGGCGGATACCTCGTGATTGGCGGCATGCATGTTTTCGACCCGGTGCAGATGACCCTCATCGGGCTCGCGCTGGCTTGCGTGGTCGCGTTGGTTGCGGCGCTGGTCGTCACGCACGCAAAACCTGCCGCGGGCCTGGCCGAAGGACGCCGCCTGCTGGATACCCTGGGCTGGGCCGCCCTGCTGCCACTCACCCTTGCCGCGCTGGGCGGCGTATTCGCGGCCACCGGCGTCGGCACCGCGGTGTCCGACCTGGTACGCATGCTGATCCCGGTCAACAGCGCGCTCGCCTGCGTGCTCGCCTACGGCCTCGGCATGGTGTTGTTCACGGTGATCATGGGCAATGCGTTTGCAGCCTTCCCGGTGCTGACCGCAGGCGTCGGCTTGCCGCTGTTGATCCATCTGCACGGCGCGAACCCGGCAATCCTGGGTTCCATCGGCATGCTCACGGGCTACTGTGGCACGCTGTTCACGCCAATGGCGGCCAACTTCAACATCGTGCCGGTGGCGCTGCTGGAGCTGCCGAACCAGAACGACGTGATCCGCGCGCAATGGAAGACAGGCGCGGTTCTGCTCATCGTAAACTTGGCGTTGATGTACCTGCTTGTCTTCCGTTTTTGAAACCGGCCGGGCGCCAGCGCGAACGCACCGTTTTGCTGACCGGCTTCGCGCCGTTCGATGGCGAGGCGGTGAATCCGTCGTGGCAGGCGGTGCGCACGCTCGACGGCAGGATGATCGAAGGGCACCGTATTGCCACGGTGGAACTGCCATGCGAATTCGGCGCCGCGCTGCCCGCGCTGTCACGCGCATTGCGCAAGGCCGAGCCCCGCGTGGCGATTGCCGTGGGACTTGCCGGCGGCCGCGAGGGCATTTCGCTGGAGCGGGTGGCGATCAACCTGATCGATGCGCGCATCCCCGACAACGCGGGCGCGCAACCCGTGGATTTGCCGGTGCTGCGCAGGGGGGCGGCAGCGTTCTTCGCGACACTGCCGATCAAGGCATCGCTGGTCGCGTTGCAGCAAGCCGGCATCCCCGCACATGTCTCGCAAACCGCGGGCACCTACGTCTGCAACCAGGTGTTCTATGCCTTGATGCACACCCTGCGCCGTCGCCGCAATGTCCGTGCAGGTTTCGTGCATGTACCGTGGCTGCCGGAACAGGCCGAAGTCCACCGACAATCCGGCATGCCGCTCGACCAGATGACGCGCGCGCTGGAGATCATCCTGCGCACCGCGCTGACCGCTCGCCGCGATGCGCGCACCACGGGCGGCTCCGAATCCTGAATCGAAGGTCCAGGGGTTCGCGCCTACTTCTTCTTTTCCACCGTGCTCATCAGGGTGAGCTTGCCCTTGTGCTTGATGTAACCGGTGAAATGGAAATTCAGCTGCAGCGTCGCGAACTCCTCGAGATCGGCATTGTTGATCTTGTCGGAATCGGTGTCCTCCAGCAGCACGGTCTTGGGCAATTGTTTCTGGTCCTGCAGATAGCGGAAGTGCGCCACCATATCCGACGTGCTCAGCACGGCGCCATCGAGCAGGAATTGGCTGTCCTTGTAGGCTCCAATCACCATGTCGAACTGGGTTGGAACGTTGGCCGTGGTCTTGCCCAGATGGCGGACATTGCCGCTGCACGCCGCGAGCGCAAACATCGTCGCCAGCATCGCCGCGCCTGCGAGGCGCACAATAAACGAACGCGAGTTCATGGAATCTATCTCCGTTGCTGATCTGTCACATCGGCCACACGGCCGCTGATTGCAAGTCTGCCACAAGCGCGCTGAACGCGTTGGTGAGCTTCATTGCTGACGCGCGCAGCCTGGCGGATAACTCCCCTCTCCCTGCCGGAGAGGGGTTGGGCGTGAGGGTCCGGGCCTTGCGCGATGTCAGGTCGTGAACGAGACCGGACCCTCATCCGGCGCTCCGCGCAAAAGAAAAGGCGTAGTTCCACGCCCCTTCTCCGGGAGAGAAGGGAAAGTCACTGCAGCCTCGATTACGTCTTGGGCAGAGTCACGCCCTTCTGCCCCTGGTACTTGCCGCCGCGGTCCTTGTAACTGGTGGAACATACCTCGTCGGATTCAAGGAACAGCATTTGCGCCACCCCCTCGTCGGCGTAGATCTTGGCCGGCAACGGCGTGGTATTGGAAAACTCCAGCGTCACGTGGCCTTCCCATTCGGGTTCGAGCGGCGTGACATTGACGATGATGCCGCAACGCGCGTAGGTGCTTTTCCCGAGACAGATCGTCAGCACATTGCGCGGAATGCGGAAGTACTCGACTGTGCGCGCCAGCGCGAACGAATTGGGCGGAATGATGCAGCACTCGCCCTTGAAGTCCACGAAATTGCGCGAGTCGAAATCCTTGGGATCGACGATGGTCGAGTTGATGTTGGTGAAGATCTTGAACTCGTCCGCGCAGCGCACGTCGTAGCCGTAGCTCGAGGTGCCGTAGGAAACGATGCGGCCGCCGCCATTGTGCTTGACCTGGCCGGGTTCGAATGGCTCGATCATGCCGTGTTCGGCCATGCGGCGGATCCAGTTGTCGCTCTTGATGCTCATGGGTGCGGGTCAGGGGCGAGAGACGAAGGATAAGGGGACCGGAAAGCGTAACAGCGCGATGCGCACTTACGCCAACCCGGCAGCAAGGCAACCCAGCGCTATCTGCAATTCGCGGCGACGATCGTCGCTCGCAAGCACCGACTCCGCCGAACACCCTGCGCCTGGCAACCGCACCGGCAGCGGATCGGATGACAGAAACCGTGCCGACATCGTCTTCAGCACTTCCATCAACGCATCCTGTGCGTGATGCGATTCGCGCGCAGAAGTGTTCAGCAGCAATACCGGCTTGCCGGGGAACTCCAGCGCACCGACCAGCCAGTCCAGCAAGTTCTTGAAGGCGCCGGGAATACCGTGCGCGTATTCGGGGCACGCGAACAACAGCGCGTCGGCGCGCCCGACGGCGTCACGCAAGGCGAGCACCGGTTGTGGAAGCGGATCGATTTCGACATCGGGACTGAACCATGGCAATTCGTCCATCCCGGTGTAGAGGACGAACCGCAGCGAAGCCGGCGCGAGCGCTTGCGCGGCCTCAAGCGCTGCCCGATTGGACGACACGCGGCGCAGGCTGCCACACAGGCACAGCACCCGTCTGGATGATGCAGCGATGTCAGTCATCGGCGACGTGTATGTTCGGCACGCCGGTCATGTCACGCTCGGCCTGCAACGACAGCCGCGCGACGGTGTTGCGCGCGATTTCGCGGTAGCGCATCGCGAGGTCGGAATCGGGCATCGCCGAAACCGTGGGATTACCACCATCGGCCTGCTCGCGGATACGGATGTCAAGCGGCAACGAACCCAGCAACGGTACGCCGTACTGTTCGGCCATGCGCGCACCGCCGCCCGTGCCGAACACGTGTTCCTCGTGGCCGCAGTTGGAACACACGTGCGTGGCCATGTTCTCGATGATGCCAAGCACCGGCACCTGCACCTTCTCGAACGCCTTCAAACCTTTTTTCGCATCCAGCAGCGCAATGTCCTGCGGCGTGGTCACGATCACCGCGCCCGCCACCGGCACGCGCTGGGTCAGCGTCAACTGGATGTCACCGGTGCCGGGCGGCATGTCGACGATCAGGTAATCGATATCGCGCCAGCGCGTCGAATTCAGCAACTGCGTCAGCGCCTGCGTCACCATCGGCCCACGCCACACCATCGGCGTGTCCTCGGCGACCAGAAACCCGATCGACATCACCTGCAACCCGTGACTGGTCATGGGGATGATGCTCTTGCCGTCCGGCGATTCCGGTCGCCCGGTGATGCCCAGCATCAGCGGCTGGCTGGGGCCGTAGATGTCGGCGTCAAGCACACCGGCATTGGCGCCTTCGGCCGCCAGCGCCAGTGCCAGGTTCACCGCGACGGTGGACTTGCCGACGCCGCCCTTGCCCGACGCCACCGCGATGATGTTCTTGACCCGCGGCAGCGGCATCAGGTTGCCCTGTACCTTGTGCGTGGCGACGCGCGAAGTGACGGAAACCGTCGCCTGCGCGATCGCGGGATCGGCTTCCAGCGCGTTCCTGATCTGCGCAGCGTAAATCTCGCGCCATTCCTTCGCGGGATAGCCGAGCACGATGTCGACTGCAACCCTGTCCACGTCCACTCCCACGCCACGAATCGCGTCACCCTGTGACAACGATGCTCCGGTGTGCGGATCGACAACTTCGGCAAGGATTTCCCGGACACGGGTTTCGGTGACAGCGGCCATGGGCATGCAGCTTCAAAGACAGTCGTTCATTATGCCAGAGGGCCTGGCCCGGCCCTTGACTCCGGTCACCTGAATGCAGCTCTCCCAACTGGTTGACGGGCACCGCAACAACGCGCACGCTAATCACGACAGTCATCATCGGAACCCCGTCATGCGCGCCGTCGTCCGCTCCGTCTGCATCTCCTTCGCGTTGTTGCTGGCCACCGCCGCGTACGCTGCCAATGAGACGCCAGTCGGCACCTGGACGCAGGTGGATGACGTCACCGGCAAACCGAAATCCATCATAGAAATCAGCCAACGGCCGGATGGCACACTGCAGGGTGTGGTCAAACAAGTGCTATTTTCCGATCAGGGAACCCAACCGGTTTGTGGCAAGTGCAAAGGCGAGCGCCACGACAGGCCGGTCGTCGGCATGGTGATCATGTGGGGGGTGAAAAAGGACGGCGACACGTGGGATGGCGGGCAAATCCTCGATCCGCACAACGGCAAGACCTACAAGGTCAAGCTTTCCATGGATGACAACGGGCAGAAGCTCGACGTGCGCGGTTACCTTGGCATGCCACTTTTCGGCCGCACCCAGACCTGGCTGCGCAAATCGGATTGAGCAACGGCAGTACCCGCACGGGTCGTGGCGCCCTGCAGCCAAGCTGCAAGCACGCTTGCTTCTACGCGCCTGTTTGACCCGGAGGAGCCCGCGCGCAGGTGACGGACCCAGCCGCGCACATTGGCACGCTTTCGCGCTAAGGTAGCGGGATTGGATCGTTCGTGGAGGGGAGAGCCGATGTCCGTACGTTTCGCCGTGATCCCGCGCGGCTGCGCAAGCGCCTTGCTCGCGTCCATGCTGATCATCCCGTTCTGCGCGATCGCCCAAGCGCATGCCGAAGCGCCGTCGCCACCCGCACGGCAAACCCCGATCGCGGCAAACAGTGCCGGGTACGCGCGCCTGCAACGCGAGGCGCAGCACGTCACCATTACCCGCGACAATTGGGGCATTCCGCACATCCACGGCAAGACCGACGCCGATGCGGTGTTCGGAATGATCTACGCCCAATGCGAGGATGACTTCAGCCGTGTCCAGAGCAACCTGCTCGAAGCGTTGGGCTGGAGCGCGCGTGCGCAAGGCAAAAAGGCGATCTGGGCGGACCTGCGCGAGCAATTGTGGATCGATCCGGCGGTGCTGAAACAGGATTACGCGAAGAGCCCGGGTTGGCTCAAGCAGCTGATGAACGCCTGGGCCGACGGCCTGAACTGGTACATCGCCAGGCACCCGGAATCGCATCCCGTCATCGCGCGCTACCAGCCGTGGATGGCATTGAGTTTCACCGAAGGCAGCATCGGCGGCGACGTCACCCGCGTCCGCCTTGCCAAGCTTGCGAAATTTTATGGCGCAGGGCCGAAGACGGCCCTCGCGCTGGCGCAAACCGTACCCGCCACATGGATCGACCCGACCGGCTCCAATGGCATCGCGATCGCACCCAAGCTCTCGGCCGACGGCCATGCACTGCTTTTGATCAATCCGCACGTCACCTTCAATTTCCGCACCGAATCGCAAATGTCCAGTGATGCGGGCCTGGACGCCTACGGCGCTTCCACCTGGGGCCAGTTCTTCATCTACCAGGGCTTCAACAAGCACATCGGCTGGATGCACACTTCGACCGGCGTGGACGCGGTGGACCAGTTTGCCGAGACCGTCGAGAAGCACGGCGGCAAATACGTCTACAAGTTCGGCAACCAATGGTTGCCAGTGAAAACGCGCGAAATCACCATCCACTACCGTGCCGACGACGGCTCGATGAAGGCCCGCACGTTCACCGCGTACTTCACGCAACACGGACCGATCGTCGCCGGCGAAAACGGCAAGTGGATTGCCGAGGCGCTGATGAACCGCCCGATCCCCGCACTGGAACAAAGCTGGCTGCGCACCAAGGCCACCGATCTCGCCAGCTACATGAAGGTGGCGGAACTGAAAGCCAACTCGTCCAACAACACGCTTTTCGCCGACGACAAGGGCGAAATCGCTTTCCTGGCGCCGCAGTTCATCCCCAAGCGCGACAACAAGTTCGATTACCTGAAACCGGTCGATGGCAGCAATCCTGCCACGGCATGGCAAGGCATGACGCCGCTCAAGAACATGCCGAACACGATCAACCCACCCAACGGATGGGTGTTCAACAGCAACGACTGGCCCTACTCCGCAGCCGGCAAGTACAGCCCGAAGCGCGCGGATTATCCGCAATACATGGATTCATTCGGTGAAAACGCGCGCGGCATCCACGCCACCCAAATGCTGACCGGCGCGCACGGCTTCACCAAGGCCAAGTTGATCGCCGATGACTTCGATTCGTACCTGCCCGCGTTCGCACGCCTGGTCCCGATCCTCGTCAAGGACTACGACGGCCTGCCGGCGAACGATCCCTTTCACGCAAAGCTTGCCGGGCCGATCGCGGTACTGCGCCACTGGGACGACCGCTGGGGCATCGCTTCGATCCCGACCACGCTCGCGGTCACATGGGGCGACTTGCTGTGGAACGAAGTCGCGGCCAAAGCCCGCGCCAGCGGTCTGGACGCGCACACCACCGACATGCTCGCGATCGACTACATCGCCGAAAAGGCGAGTTCGAAAACACGGCTCGATGCACTGGCCCGGGCCGTCGACCGCCTGCAGAAAAACTTCGGTTACTGGGGCGTGCCCTGGGGCGAGATCAACCGCTACCAGCGACTGGACGATTCGATCCATCCGCATTTCGATGACTCGAAACCGAGCATTCCGGTGCCGTTTACCTCATCCATCTGGGGCTCGCTGGCCGCCTCCAACGCGCACCGTTGGCCCAACACCAACAAGTATTACGGCCGCAGCGGCAACAGTTTCGTCGCGGCAATCGATTTCGGTCCGAAGGTAAGCGCACGCGCGATCCACGTCGGCGGCCAGAGCGGTCACCCCGATTCGCCGCACTTCACCGATCAGGCGCATCGCTGGGCCACGGGCGACTTTCGTACCGTGTATTTCTGGCCGGATCAGGTCAAGGCACACACCAAACGCGTGTATCATCCCGGCGACTGACCCACAGCCGGCCGCGCAACGCGGCCGGCATCCAATGCGAGGGGGATCGCCATGAAACGCGCCTTGGCTCTGCTTGTTGCATTGTTTGCATCGGTGTCGTTCGCACATGCTGCACCGCCCGACTGGATTGCCTACAAGCAACCGGTGATCGCGTTCACCCATGCCAGCATCGTCGATGGCACCGGCGCTGCGCCGAAACACGACCAGACGCTGGTGATCGACAAGGGCCGCATCTCCGAGCTCGGCCCTGCGGCCAGCACCAGGGTCCCGGCCGGTGCCACCGTGATCGACGCCCGCGGCAAGACCCTGCTGCCGGGTTTCGTGATGATGCACGAGCATCTGTTCTACACGACCCGGCTCGACCCGTACTACATCACTGCGATGCCATACAGTTTCCCGCCGCTGTACCTCGCGGGTGGCGAAACCACGATCCGCACCACCGGCTCGGTGATGCCCTATGTCGATTTGAATGTGCGCGACGACATCAACGCCGGCAAGCGCATCGGCCCCGATATCGACGTGACCGGCCCCTACCTCAACGGCCCGGGGGGATTCACCGAGGATTTGCCCCGTTTGACCGGCCCGGCCGATGCGAAGCGCACGGTCGATTACTGGGCCGAACAGGGCGTCACCTCCTTCAAGGCCTACCAGCAGATTACCCGCGCCGAATTGAAGGCTGCGATCGATGCCGCCCACGCGCACCACGACAAGATCACCGGGCACCTGTGCTCGGTGACCTTTCGCGAAGCCGCCGACCTCGGCATCGACAATCTCGAGCACGGCTTTTTCGTGGCCTCGGACTTCGTCAAGGGCAAGCAGCCTGACAAGTGCCCGGCGGGGATTGCCGTTCCGAAATCCATCGCCGCATTGGACCTGGACTCGCCAAGCATCAGGTCGCTGATCAAATTGCTTGTCGCCAAAAATGTGGCGCTGACTTCGACCCTCGGTGTGTTCGCTGTGCCCGGGCAGCCCGAAGCTCCACAGGCCGCACTGGACCTGCTGAACCCCGCGTTGCGCAGCCTTTACGAAAAGACGTGGGCCCGGTATCAATCCCTTCCGAAGGCTCCGACAGAGGGCCTGCGGAAGTGGTTCGCCAACTCGGCGAAACTCGAGAAGAAATTCGTCGAAGCCGGTGGTCTGTTGATGGGCGGCAGCGACCCGACCGGCTACGGCGGCGTGATTCCCGGTTTTTCATCCAAACGCGAAATCGAGTTGCTGGTACAGGCTGACGGTTTCACCTTCCCGCAAGCCATCCAGATCATCTCGTTGAATGCCGCGAAGTTCGAAGACCGGGCCGAGGACATCGGCTCGCTGGCCATCGGCAAGCGCGCCGACATCGTGGTAATCGACGGCGATCCGATGCAGAACGTCACGGCCATCGAACACATGCCGCTCGTATTCAAGGATGGCGTGGGTTACGACACCGCCGCGATCTTCAAGTCCATGCAGGGCCAGATCGGGATGAACTGACCATCGTCCGATCGCGACGTCCGGGAAGGCGCCGACTACCGGAAGCGTCACCACGCGCGCTGGTACTGCTCCGGCACGCGAACCGATGCGCCGAGTACCTTCGCCGCGCGACGTGGAAAGTACGGATCGCGAAGGAACTCTCGTGCCATCTCGATCAGATCGGCGTCGCCGCGCTGGAGAATTTCTTCGGCTTGCCCGGGCTCCGTGATCACCCCTACGGTTGAAGTGGCAATTCCGGTTTCGCGACGGATACGTGCCGCGAACGGTACCTGATAGCCGGGCCCGACCGGAATTTCCGGATGGGGCAGCGTGCCGCCTGAGGAACAGTCGATCACGTCCACGCCGTCGGCGCGCAACCAACGCGCAAGCTGTACACATTCGTCTATGTCCCAGCCGCCCTCCGCCCAGTCGGTCGCGGACAGCCGCACCCACAGCGGCATCGGCGCCGGCCATGCCTCCCGCACCGCGGCGATCACTTCGCGCAGCAAACGCGCGCGATTTTCCAGCGAGCGGCCGTATGCATCTGCGCGCGTGTTCGACAGCGGTGACAGGAACTGATGCAACAGATAGCCGTGCGCGGCGTGCAGCTCGACCACGTCGAAATCCGCCCCGCGCGCACGTCGCGCAGCCGCACGAAAATCCGCAATCACCCTGGCGATGCCGCTTGCGTCCAATGCAATCGGCGCAGGGTAGCCGTGGTCGAACGGAATGGCGCTCGGCGCGACCGGTGTCCAGCCGCGGTGTTCCGTATCCAGCGGCTTGCCGCCACGCCAAGGCGCATCGGTGCTGGCCTTGCGTCCGGCGTGCGCAAGCTGGATGCCCGCAGCGGCACCCTGCCCGCGCACGAACGCCACGATGCGTGACCACGCGCTGGCCTGGGTATCGTTCCAGATACCCGCATCATCGGGAGAGATGCGCCCTTCCGGTGAAACCGCAGTGGCTTCGGTGAACACCAGCCCCGCCCCACCCACCGCGCGGCTGCCAAGATGCACCATATGCCAGTCGGTCGGAACGCCGTTCGGCGACGAATACTGGCACATCGGTGAAACCACGATGCGATTGCGCAGGTTCAACGTGCCCAGCGTGATCGGTTCCAGCAGCATCGAGCCTCTCCTTGGGATTTGCGCAAAAGACGAGAGATGCGGATGCAGGCCGGGAATTCAATATGAACCGTACCGCCCCGCATCCAATTGGCTCACGTGCGCCGCAACGACCAGAACGGAATGTCGCGGCGCAGGTGGTAACCAAGCCGCCCGTAAAGTGCCTTGGCCTTCGCGTTTTCATTGCTGACGTGCAGGAACGGTGTGCGTCCACGCGCCAACGTGTCATTGGTCAGGAAGGCGGTCAACCTGCTCGCATAGCCGCGCCCCGTGAAATCGGGGCGCGTGCAGATCGCGCTCATCTCGGTGTAGGTGTCGGTGCCCAGTCGCTCGCCGATCATCGCCGCCAATCGAGTGTTCCCGCTTTCATCCGGCATGTAGATACCGAAATAACGACCCATTTCCATCGTGCGCGGACGAAAATAGTGCGGATACACCAGCGCCGTCAGCGCCAGCACGTCGTCGCGATGCGCTCCGTTCAATTCCATGACTTCCGGACCATCGATCACCGGCATCGGCTCACTGCGGATCATCTGCGCAAGTTCGCCTTGCGAATCGAGCCGCCATGCACGTGGCAACCGCGGCGCGACACCCAGCAACAACACGGTTTCACCCGGCCCGACCAGTGAGCACAGCGCCGACTCGTCGGCCGTGTCCGCGCCCGCAACGCCCAGAAATGGCGCGAAATCGGGCGGGTAGCGCAATATGTCACCGGTTCCAACCGCGAGATTGCAATGCCGACTGCGCAGCGACGCCCAGAATGGATTGTCGAGTGCGGAATCGTTCACTCCCTCATGCTACCGGAACCTGCAGGACTGCCGCGACGCTAAACTCGAGCCTTCGCGTCGATCACCCTGGAAGACCATGAGCAAAGGTACCCACGACTACGCACCCGATTCGCGCAATGCCGCCATCAAGATCAATTTGAATGGCAAACTGGTTGCGCGCGATGCGGCGAAGGTTTCGGTGTTCGACGCAGGTTACGTACTGGGAGACGGCGTGTGGGAAGGCTTGCGCGTCCACGACGGTGGCCTGCCTTTCCTGGACATGCACCTCGACCGCCTGTACGAGGGCGCGAAGGCCATTGACCTCGACATCGGCCTTGCCCGCGATGCATTGACCGAACGCATTCTGGAAACGTTGCGTGCCAACGACATGCGCGACCACGTGCACATCCGCCTGATGGTGACGCGCGGCATCAAGGCCACCCCGCACCAGGACCCGCGTTTCGTGATCGGGCCGCCGACCATCGTGATCGTCCCGGAGTACAAGGAGCCGCTGCCGGAAACCGTGGAGCGTGGCATCCGCCTGTTCACGGTGCACGTGCGCCGCGGCGCACCCGACGTGCAGGATCCGAAACTCAACAGCCACTCCAAGCTCAACTGCATCCTTGCGTGCATCCAGGCACAAAAGGCGGGCTGCGACGAGGCGCTGATGCTGGACCCACATGGCTTCGTCGCCACCTGCAACTCGACGCACTTCTTCATCGTGCGCAAGGGCGAGGTGTGGACGTCCAGCGGCAAGTACTGTCTCGGCGGGATCACGCGCGCGAACGTGATCCGCCTGTGCCGCGACCACGATATCCCGGTGTTCGAAAAGGATTTCAGCCTGACCGACGTGTACGGCGCCGACGAGGCGTTCGTCACCGGCACCTTCGCGGGCTTGACCCCGGTGCGCGAGATCGACGGGCGCAGCATCGGCGACGGTCGACGTGGCCCGACGTGCAAACGCCTGCAACAGGTTTACCTGCAACTCGTGGAAACCGAAAGTCGCACAGGCGCACGGGTATGATGATGCGCGAAGGCCTGCGCATCGCGATGTGGTCGGGGCCGCGCAACATCTCCACCGCAATGATGCGCGCGTGGGAGAATCGCGAAGACACCGCGGTGATCGACGAACCGTTCTACGCGCACTATCTCGTCGAGACCGGCGTCGAACACCCCGGGCGCGATGACGTGATCGCCACACAGGAGACCGACGACGCCAAGGTCGCGGCGCTGCTGACCGGCCCGATTCCTGCCGGCAAAGCCATCTGGTACCAGAAACACATGACCCAGCACATGCTGCCGGACATGTCGCTGGACTGGCTGGATCATGTCAGCAGCTGCTTCCTGATCCGCAACCCGGAACGCGTCGCCGCGTCATTCACCATCCAGCGCCCCGATGCGGCCGTATGGGAACTCGGCTTCGAGCAGCAAGCGCGATTGTTCGACCGCGTCTGCGACCGGCTCGGCCATGCGCCGCCCGTGCTGGATGCTGCCGACGTGCTGAAGGATCCGAAGGGCATATTGACTGCGTTGTGCGCCAGGCTGGGCATTGCCTTCAGCGAGCGCATGCTGAGTTGGTCGCCCGGTCCGCGTGTCAGCGATGGTGTATGGGCGCCGCACTGGTACGCCGCGGTGGAACGCTCGACCGGCTTTGCGCCGTACCACCCGCACGAAGTGAGGCTCACGGACCTCCAGCAACGACTGGCCGAGCAATGCAGGCCGCATTACGAGCGTTTGGCACGCTGCCGCATCAAAACTGACGGGGCCGCATGCGGCCGCCACTAGCGTCGAACCTTGAGCGAAGCCCCCTCTCCCATCGGGAGAGGGTACCCCGTAGGGGCGGGTGAGGGTCCGGGTTCATAGCCAAAGCAGGGCGATTCCGAACCCTCATCCGGCGCTTCGCGCAAAAGAAAAAGCGGCGTTGCACGCCCCTTCTCCCGGAGGGAGAAGGGACCGCCAAATGAAAATCATGGAAGCCAGGAACGCGCTTGGTGAATCAAGGGTTGCCCGGCAAAAGCCCCGCGTCCCGCAACCGCTTGCGCAAATGGTCCAGCTTGTCGCCGTAGCGCGCTGCGCGCGCCGTATTCTTCTGCAATGGCTGGCGAACCTGTGCCGCGCTGGGTACGCTCAACACTGCGCGCTCGGTACGGTGGAACTCCAGACAGGCCGGGTCGAACTGCAACCCACAGAAATCCAGCAGCCGCCGGATTGTCGGCTCCGGTTCGGCAATCAGGGTTTCATATTCCAGATCCATCACACGGTCTGGGAATTTTTCCAGCCAGAACCGCGTCAAGCGCATGAAGTCGATGCAGTAATCGGCCATTTCGTCGAGATCGAATGAAAATGCCGCCCCCTGCGTGAACAGTTGCCGGTAGCAAGCGAGGCAGGTTTCCAGCGGATCCCGCCGGCAAACCACCACGCGCGCTGCCGGCAACATGGCCAGCGCCGGGCCTACCGTGGTCCAGTTGGACAGGCTCTTGTCCGTGAACCTCGGCTTGCGCTCGCGCCAGCGCGCGGTCGAGCGCAGGTAGTCTTGCCCCATGCGCCACCAGTGACGGGGCCGGGTTTCGGGCATCCACAGCGGAAACGCCACGCCGCGGCGCCAGGTCTCCGCATCGATCTGCTGCTTGAGGTCGTCGATTTCGTTGGCGCCCTCGACTTCGGGATGCGAAGCCAGGATCTGCTCGACCAGAGTCGAACCGGAACGTGGAATGCAGGCGATGAAAATCACCTCGCTGCCCAGTTCGGGGTCCCGTGGCGGCGGCATCGGCGCCTCGAACACACGCATGATCGCTTCGACTCGCGAGTGCTCGCGGGGACCCTCCCACTGCACCTGGCTTCGCTGCAAGGTGTTGGCGATTTCCAGAATCTCGAACGCACGCGCGTAGTCGCCGTGGTCCTCGAGCGCCCGGCTCAAGGTGAACCCGAACCAGATACGTGCGCTGACGTCGGCACGGGTGTCGGCAAACGCGCGTTCAAGATACGCCAGCTCATCCGGATCGAACGAGACGACCTTGAGGTTGGCCAGGGCAAACCAGACTTCGGCGTTGTCAGGCTCGCGCTTCAGTATTTCGCGCAGGCCCGACACCGCAACATCGATGTGACCCGAGCTGGCCCGCGTACGTGCCAGCGCCAGCATCGCAGGCGTGTGTGTGGGGTCCAGCGCAAGCGCGCGCTCGAACGCCGCAACTGCCTCGTCAGGCTTGGCAAGCGCGCGCGATACCTCACCAAGGTTGTACCAGGCCAGAACCGAATCGGGGGCCAGCTCACAGGCGCGGCGCAGCTCCTCGAATGCCGCTGCACCGTTGCCGTGCCGGGACAGCGCCATGCCGTGCCAGATCCGTTCGTCCGGGTCATCCGGGCGTGTAGCCAAAGTACGCCTGAAACAATCGATAGCTTGGGCGTAGTCGCCACGGGCATAGGCCAACGCCCCCAACTCATGCATGGCCTGGGGGTTGCCGGGGGCCAGCGTCAGAACGTTCTTGAAGGTCTGTATTGCCACCTCCGTGCGCCCTTCAGCCGCCTCCGTGCGCGCGCGTGCCAGCAATCGCGCTGCCACGGGCGACAACGGCGCCGGCGGCGCGGCTTCGGATGATTGGGACTGGCTTGTCACCGGATGCACACTCTCATGCCGCGATCGGTCGCAGCATACAGCAAGAAAAAACAACACACTCAAAAACAATGATGCCCCGGTTTGAAATACCGAAACCCGTTCGCGCTGAGGGTAGCGGCCGTCAGGCCGCCAGGTCGAAGCGTGGTGCCGCTGTCCTTCGACTCCGTGCTTTGCGCCCACGCCCAGGACGAACGGCATTTTTCAAACTGAGGCACGGCCGATGTCCCACTGGATTTTCGTTGGGCCGGTGCCGTGAACATCCTTCAATGCAAGCGGCGCCACCAAAAAAACGCCGGGCTTGCGCCCGGCGTATGAAAGTTGCCAATACAAGTCTTGCTTACCAGTTGTACGAAGCCTCCAACCGCCACAGCCTCGGTGCAACCAGGCCCTGCTCCAGGTGGTAGGTCGCGCTGGGGCTGTTGGTGGTGCCATAGCCCGGGAAGTACTGCGTGACCGTCTGGTTGTTGAGCAGGTTCTGCACCGACAGGTTGAACGCCAGTTTGTGCTGCGCCCACGCCGGCGTGTAGGTCAGACCCAGGGCCACCTGATGGGTCCACGGGGTGTTGCCGGTGGTTCCCGGAGGCGTCGGCACACCACCGCACCAGTGGTAGGCACTGCCGTAACCATATGGGTCGCTTTCGCCCGGACCGAACTGCCCAAGGCAGTCAGCCGGCGCACCCGATTGGATGAAGACGTTGGTGCTGACCTGCCACTCGGGGTTGAGCTGGTAGAAGCCGTAGAACTTCAACTGGTTGGTATGGTTCATCGGCAGCACACCCAGCGAATGATCCATCAATTGCCAGAAGTCCCACTGCTCGGTGATCGA